>JACMML010000227.1 GCA_014379105.1 Phycisphaerae bacterium | reverse complement strand
TTTCGGGAGCAGACTCCATTGGTCATTGCGTGCCACGCAATCATCAGCGCCTACGGATTCTGGCTCCCAAATGATCCACGCGGGTCATGGTCGGACTTTGTCGGTGCGTGGGAACTTTACAAATTTGGACCGGCGACAAAGACCTCCGAGCGCCGTTCACTCGCGCACGATCCTCACAATGTCGAACTACGTCGCCGCGCGAAAGAGGCGTTGAAATATCCACCGGCCCGTTTTGACGATGTTCATCGGCGGGCAATTGGAGAAGGTATTGCTCGGGCTTGCGCGGAGGCAGATTATGTCGTCCATGGGTGCTGTATCGGTTACGACCACGCGCACCTGATCATCGCACGTCACGAACGGGATATCGAAGTGATAATCGGACATATCAAGGCTCACGCAACGCGTAAATTGACCGAGGCGAGCGTTCACCCACTGGCTCGATATATCGGAAAGCGCGGCACCATGCCGACTCCCTGGAGTCAGGGATGCTGGAAAGTTTTTATCGACAATGCTGAACAGTTGAAGCACGCGGTTGCGTATGTTGAGCGACATCCGGAGAAAGAACGACTGGCGCGACAGGAGTGGGCGTTTGTTGCGCCGGTGAGATAGATTTATTTCCAAACAGCGGGTCGCGAGCGGCCCGGCTAAACTGGTGCTAACGATTGTTTTTGTCGGATGTTATCGCGCGCTACTTCATCGGCTCGATCTCATTCCACGTCGCGCCCGGTTTATCGAGCGAGTTATTGCTTAGCACATAATTACCTTTGCCGTCGCTGAAGACGTGGTGGTAGTGCATTGGCAGGTTGACCATTTTGCCGTCGGTGTCGCGGAAATCGTCGGTTTCGTAGATGCCGTTGATGCGCTTGCGCTGTTCGTCGTTGCCGGACATGTCTTTTTTGTACTTGGCGTGGTCGGCATCGGACATCTGGCTGATCTGCCGGCCGCGGTCGCGGATTGTTGTCCAGCTGTCGGCGATGCGCTTTCGCGACATCTCGGCGATCACCGCCTGCGAGTGCGTGTGCCACTGTGGGGTCGGGCGGAGTGTGGCGGCGATGTTCATCAGCATCGGCTTCTGCGCTTCGAACTGGTCCGCCGGTGCGGAGATCGCGCCGTTGTCAAAGATGCTCCAGGTCTGCGTATGGAAGCCGTTGATGCCGTTGAATGGCTCGAAGCGGATGTAGGTGACCGTCCCCTCTTCACGCCGTCGGACATCGGCTTCGTCATACTCCATCGTGATGACATGGACCTCGCGATGCATGCCCGGGCGCTGGCCGGTGGCGCGGGCGATTTCGTCGTAGGACGCCTCGATCTTGGTATCGCGGCGGCTATTGACGAGCTTGACGTTGCTGACCTTCTTGTTCGTCTGCGCGACTGCTTCGATCAGCCATTGCGGGAAGTTCTGCGGCGGCGCGATGCCCTGGCGACCCATGCCCGGCGCTTCGGAATAGCTGAGCGTGATCTGCGGAACGAACCGAACGCGACCTTTCTGCGGGGAGTTGAGCTCGATCTTCAATTGCGGAAACGGCACCTCTCCGACCGGCTGCCATTCGATCTCCCCCTTGGCCGACCAATCCGTTGGAAGCAATATGGTATACGCTTCTGGCGCGCCCATCGTGACATCGGGAAACGCGTGCTGCTTCAACCGCAACGTCGGCTGATTGGCATTGGGGGCTTTGGCATCTCCGGGCTTGATGTCTGCAGGCTTCACATCCGCGTTGTCCGGAGGCTGCGGCGCAGGTGCGGTGCGCGCGGGTGAAACGGGCACCGGTGAAACGGGCGCGGGTGGCGCGGATGCCGGGGTTGCGTCATCGCCGAACGGATTCTTCGGAGCTGGTTTCGTCGGCGCGTCAGTTGCTGGTGTGCCGGAGGGCATCAGGCGGTAGGTCTTTCCGCCGGTGGTGAACATCACCGCTTCGCCGGATTGCGCGTCTTGTCGGGACGTGAATTCAAACGAGTCACCGCCGGCTTTGAAGGTGCCGGTAATGGTCTCCGCGCCGTCTGCTTCGCGATGCCGACCGGTGAAGGGGAAGGTCTGATCGCCGCGGACGATCTCGCCGCGCAGCGTGCCGGCCTCTTCGTCCCATTCGGCGACGCGAACCGTCAACCCGTCGCCGCTGTAGACCATAATTGGCGCCGCGTTCGGCGATTGCGCGCTTGCCGCTGAGACCCCGAGTAACAAGAACGATACACCGAACAGAACAGCAGCCGCTGATCGCATTTTCATCGTCCCTCATCTGTTGAAGTCAGGACAGATTAGCCAAATGGAAACTATAGAACCACACGAAAAGCGCAAAAAGCACCCGGGCGAAAAAGCGTTTGCTTGATCGCCCGGGCTCGTTGATGGCTCACTTGTGTTTCCCGAGTGCCCGTCTTACCGCGCCGGCTGCGGCGACGGCGCGCCTGGCTTGGTGATCTCCAAACGCTCGACATCGAACACCAGCGTCGCGTTGGGAGGAATGCGCGGGGGCGCGCCGACCTCTTTGTACGCGAGGCTGGAAGGGATGACTAAGCGTGATTTGCCGCCGACTTTCATCGTTTGCAAGGCTTCGGTCCAGCCGGCGATGACGCCGCCAACTTCAAACTCCGCGGGTTGGCCGCGATCCACGGAGCTGTCGAACTTGGTGCCGTCGGTGAGCGTGCCGGTATAGTGCACTTTCACGGTCGATGAAGCGCTCGGCTTGGCGCCGGTGCCTTCTTTGACAGTCTCGATCTGCAGACCCGAGGCCGTGGTGACGACGCCGGGCTTCTTGCCGTTTTCAGCAAGATATTCCTGACCGGCTACTTTCTGATCGGCTTCCATGTTGACGAACATCTCCTTCTGGATGTTGGTCATCGCGGCTTGGAACTGCTCCGGGCTGACCTTCGATTCGGCGCCGGAGAAACCTTCTTCCATTCCCTGCGCGATGAGCTTTGGATCAAGATTGATCTTGCTCTGCTTTATGTTCTTGCCCAGGTCATAGCCGATTCCGTAGCTGGCGGTCTTATACTGATCGCCGAACGGCTGGGTCGTGGGTGCGCCGGCGGGGGTCCCCGCGGCAGGCGCTGCGCCGGGCTCAGCGGAATTGGTGAACTGATAAGCCACCATCGCGGTGCAGATGGCGGCGGTGAAAAACACGGTGCGCTTCATTTGTGAACCTTTCATATTGAGTAAAACACACTAGCGGGGCAATTGGCGATTTGCCAATTGCCCATTGGGGATTTGCTCGCGGGAGCGACGCGGGATCAGGTCAGATGAGGCTCAAGGATCTCGAGCACGGCGGCGATTTTGTCTTCGAGGCTGACGAAGGCGCCGACGTGATGCAGATGCGGATGATCGCCCCAAAGCGCCAGCAATACGCGGCCGCTCTCGACGGCGGCGGCGGGGCTCTCAAAGCGCACCGGATTGCTCGCCGAGCCGTCATAGATGCCCAGCGCGGCGGCGGTTTCGAGCCAGATGACGTGGTCGTATCGCGCTAATTCCCGCTGCGGCGTGGTGTGCAGGTCTTGCCAATACGCCGCCGCCCCGTCCGGCCAATAGGCTGCGCCGTCCATCGTGCCGCGATCCAGCAGAAGCGTCTTATCGGGATGGGCGCTGGCGAGCGATTCTTCCTGGGCGATCTGATGTCGATAGATCATCCGCTGCATGTCGCGGCGTCCGTCGATGTCGAGCTTGTCCCAGCGCGTCGCGCGGCGCGAATAGACTTCGGTCGCGGCCTCGGGCACAAGAATGAAATGCTGCGGATAATCCGCCGCCAGCCGCCGCGCGATCACCGTCTTGCCTGCCCCGGGCCCGCCCGTCAGGACGATCTTGCGCATATGAGATGGCGACGGGGAGGTTTCCATTGTCACGCCCGACCAGTTTAGCCATCGGCGCGCGGTAGCATACGCGCCAAGTTGGCGATTCCACCTCAAGGAACGGGCTGCCGCATAAGCTGCGTAACCATGCTATCACCAATGGGTTATGCCGGCCTGCCGCGCCCACCGGTTCTTCAACGCGCGAAGACGCCCAACAAGTCGGGGGAATTAAGCTGAAAATGCGTGAATTTGCTTGTTAGTCGCTTCGGCAATTCATACAATTTAATCATCAAGTCTGAAGATCCTCGTCTGTAACGCACGGAGAGACACCAGTTAGTTAATATCTAGACGATGCCGCGGGCGGTCACTCGACCCGACCTCCGGTACTCGTATTCCGATGCCGCCCGGGCGGCGGTTTCGGAAGCTTCTTTTTTCATATCAGCGGCACCACCGGAAATCTATCGATTTCGCCGGTGCATGGTCGCGTTATTTGATCGGCTCTTGCGCGAGACGAGGTGTCTTGTTCTGCGCCGATCGACGAAGGAGATGTTATGCAAAAAAATCATTTCAGTTCCATCACACTGCTTTCCCTGGTTGTCGGGGGCGCAGCGGGCAGCGTGGCGCACGCGTTTGAGAACTACGCGCCCAATTCGTTTCCATTATCCCCGCTGGTCCGCGACGAGATCACCTCGCCGGACTCGATTCCGGGCAAGGAGTACGTCGATGTTTCGACTTTTGGCGGCCTTGGTATCGGCAATACGACCACCATTCCCGGTCCGCCGCCGCTTCCGAACAACGGGCAGGTGATCGTCTGGGACGGTGTTGTGGGTGCTTTTGGCGGCGGGGTCGCTGACTCGAAACCCAATGCATTTAGTCCTGGTGATTTTTATCCGGGTGATCAGTTCTGCATCGATGCCTTGGCGGCGCACCAGGACACGCTGTTTGTCGAAGTCGTCAGCAATCTGGTTCCGCTGCTGGTCTCACATACCGGCGACGGTGCCGGCGGCACCACGCCCATTTACTACGAAAAGGCGGCCGGTCCGGTCGGTGCATGGGCGACGGATGTCGAAGTCAACGGCCATGACGGCGTTGAAGAACTCGACGGTCTGGAAGTATGGGGACCAAATGGCATATCCAACGCCGTCACCGACGGGGATACGGATCGCTATTCAATTCTCGGCGACCCGTCCCGCTCCGGGACTAAATACAGCGTCTATGCACCGGGCGATACCCCGCTGATCGCATCCGCCGCAATCGCGGCCGCGATCGGCTTGTCCCCCGGATTGGCACCGCAACTGGATCTGGACGCCCTGATGATGTTCGACGACGGCGATCTCACTTTCGGCGAAGCCGGCGAGGCGATCCTCTTCAGCATTCGCCCGGTCGGTCCGTTTGATGGCGGAGAAATCTGGATGTGGAATCCGTTCGCATCAACCTCGGCTTCGTTCCTGATCCACGGCGGGCACACGTGGGATACCGCGTTTTCCGTCAGCGGCGCGTTCGGTACCGGCGAAAATATCGACGGCCTCGAAGCGATTCCCGAGCCAACGGCACTTTCGTTCCTGGCGATCGGCGCGCTGGCGCTGCGTCGTCGGCGTGCGTGAGTTGTTATGTAAGCAATGGGGCGTTTAGCGTTCAAGATGAGTCCGGCACTCCGATCATTCGCGAGTGCCGGACTTTTTTGTTGCTGGCGGTTTGTTACCCTCACCGCCGTGGCGTGGATCATTGACTATCAGCACGTGCTGGTGCGCACGCGCGAGCTTGGACTGCACAGCGTCTATTACAACTCCGGCGCGTTCGCGCATGCCGATGGCGGTGCGGTGCGGATTGTCGGATGGCTGGGCCCGGCGGACCCGACGATACGGATGGACCTGCCGGCGACGATGATCTGCGTCGAGCCGCCTTACGAGCAGAATCTGGCGGACCAGTTGTTGACGATCTGGCCGGCGCGGTTGGCGGGGCCGGCGTGGGTGCTTCCCAAGAGTCATTGGAGCTTTGAGCTGGATCATGGCAGCCGCGCATGGCTGCCTGGGGTGCTGGAGGACGTGGGGATCGATCCGGGCCTGCTTGAAGGCCGAGCCCATGCCGCGGCGATTCAGTTCGAGCCGGCCGAGCCCCATCTGCTGCATACTGCGGTCCGGCAGCTACTGACGCACCTGGTCTCCAGTGATTTCGCGGTCATTTTCCCACAATACGACCATCTGGTGACCGTTCATCACCATAAACAGTTGTGGTGGCAGACTTTAGACTCCGAATTTGCCGATCTATTGGTGCAGGGAACGGGCTAGCGAACGTGGTAATCCACGTACTAGCGACGCCAGCTTTTTTTCTAACCGGCTCACGTTTTCGGGGTCTTACGTCGTAGGATTAGTCCGATGGATCAGGTCCGCGGAAATCTCCGGAGCAACCATATGTTTACCAAAACTCTCGTCGCCGGCGTCGCATTGCTCGCAAGTGTCTCGGCTGCATTCGCGGACGGGGGTGCCCGCGGCCGCAGCTATGACCGCGGGGATCGTTATGAAAGCCCTTCGCGAAGCTATAGCCGCGATCGATCGAGTTTCAGTCTCGGCTTCGGTTTTTCCTCCAGCAGCCATCGCGGTAATGGCAGCTATATCGACGTCGGTTTCCGCCAAAGCAGCGGTTATGGCGGGTACTCCCACAGTTACTCACCGCGTCCGTACTACGCCCCGCGGCCGGTGATTATCGAGCGTCCGGTCTATCGCGAGCGGGTTTACGTGGAGCGCCCGGTGTATGTCGAACGGCCGGTCTATGTTGAGCGCCCGATCTATGCGTCGCCACCAACGGTGATCTATCAGGACGCGCCGATCGTCGTCTATCCCCAAGGCGGCAGCTATTACAACAATTGCGCACCGTCGGGCGGGGTCTACTATCGCTCGTCGAGTTCGTATTACTACGGCCGATGACGAGCTCAGCAGTCAATCGGGTGATTGATTACTGGGTCGGTCAATTGAATCAACCAGCGAGCTAATCAACTGAATCAATCTGGTGAATGAATCTGGCGGCCACCTGACTTTTAGCAGGTGGCCGCTATTGTTTATCACATCATGCTTGTGCTGCGCGTTGTCGCCATCTTAACGCTGTTTATCGGCGCCTGTGCACCGGCCGAGCCGGTCGCGGTGCAACCGCTTCCGCCTCCACCGCCGCCGGTGTTGATACATCTTCCAGGGATCGCGGGGGAGATGCGGATCGATCGGCACCTGGTCAACGGCCTGGTCGCCGGGCAAGTCGCGCCCGAGGCGAAAATCATCGACTGGACCGGCCCGAATCGCGGCATCCTGGCGCTGGGCGCGTTGGACTATAACAAGGCCGAAGCCAAGGTGCTGGCAGAGCGGTTGACGGCAATTTACCGGCGCGATCCCCGCACGCGCATCATCCTCACCGCGCACAGCGGCGGCACGGGGATCGCGGTGTGGGCGCTCGAAGCGCTGCCAGTTGATGTGCAGATTGATCGACTCGTGATGCTCTGCTCTGCGCTCTCGCCGGGCTACGATCTGTCGGCCGCGCTGGCGCACGTGCGCGGCGGGGCGATCTCTTTATACAGCGAGTATGACAGCGACGTGCTGGGCACCGGCACGCGCTACCTGGGCACGATCGACCGCGTCAAGACCAACGCCGCCGGCTATGTCGGCTTCCGCACCGACGAGCGGAGGGATCCGGCGCAGTATCTGAAGTTGCAGCAACTGAAATACGACCGTGCGTGGATAAAACTCGGCAACTTCGGCGACCACCTCGGCCCGATGGATGAGATGTTCGCCGAGCGCGTGCTGGCGCCACTGATCAATCAATGATTCCAATCGACTGGCTAACCACTGAAAGCAATACTTGACCCGCAGATTTCGCAGATTACGCAGATTACGCAGATTACGCAGATGAAGATAAAGAACACATGATGACAAGGTGAACGAATCACGCTTCGCGACCCGTCGCGCGGCTGGCGCAATATCTGTTCATTTTCTGCATCTGCGTAATCTGCGAAATCTGCGGTTAATAATTCTGCGGTTAATCATCAATACAGCCCGTCCCAGCGCTCAATCTCTTCCTCGTGCGTTTCACGGCGATCATTCGTCGTGGACACGGGCGGGGCGCTGCGGACAACTGGGCTCGGGCGATCAATGAGCATGACATGGTGGCTCATCTCCTCAGTGCGTATCGCACGCGGCTGGACGGGGGGCTTGGAGGATGTTCCGGAGAATAGTGTCATCTGCATGGTGCTGACTCCTGCTTTGGTTGGCTGGTTTTTTTCAACCAGCGGTGCGTACCGAACATTGATATAACAAAACTTCAGTTCCTGCCCCTTGGGATCGGGCGTCGGATCGATCCACCATTAGTTGGGCCGCTGGTTTTTTTGCTTCCGATAATGTCGTGAATTGTGCACCGAAAAACGCCCTAACATGACGCTTCCGGATTCGCCTGACTAATCCCTGCCGCTTGCCCAGCTTGCCCGCTACAATCGTGCGTTCGCATCAAGTCGCTAGACGAGAACCAGATAAGAATCAGAGGAATCACCGCATGTCCGTCGCCAAACCCTGTGTGGAATCGCTCGAATCGCGCCGAATGCTCGCTGACGTGCTGGGCGCGGTGGTGGATGCGGGCAAACCGCTACAGACGATCAACGCGATCGGCGGAGCGGCGGCGGCGTGGCAGCAGGCGGAGGAATATCGATCGGCCGCGTATTACGACCGGCTCGCCGGCGACCTGGGCGCGACGATCGTCCGCGCGGGGCTCTGGCCGAGCTTTGAAATCGTCAACGACAACAATGATCCGAACGTCATCGATTGGACCAAGTTTGATGACCGCGCCATCGCCAGCACGATGGAATTTTTCAAACAGATGAAGGCCCGAGGGGTCGATCAGTTTCTGCTCACCGTCTGGAGCCCGCCGGGCTGGATGAAGACCAACAACAGCGCGTCCCACGGCACATCGATCCGCCCGTACCTGCGCGAAGAATTTGCCGAATATGTCTCGGCCGCGATTCAGCGCGCCAAGAGCCGGTGGGGAATCGACATCACCGAGGTGTCGCTGTCCAACGAGCCGTGGTTTGTCGAGCACTTCCAGACCGCATCCCACACGCCGGTGCAATTGCGCGAAGAGATCAAGACCGTCGCTGCGCGGCTCAAACAGGACGGGCTGACTACGCGCCTCATCGCGCCCGAAGATGTCTCTAGCCTGAATCGCACGTTGAACTATGTGAGCGCGATCGAAAAAGATCCGGCCGCGCTGGACGCGGTTGCGGCGTGGGGTTCGCATTACCTCAACCCTCAGCAGATGGGCCAGCTCAAGGCGCGCGTCTCGCCGCTGGGCAAAGAGATCTGGTACACCGAGGTCGGCAACGGCAGCACCGATATCACCGGCGCGATGGGGTTGGCGCGCGGCGCTGACAACATCTTCACCAATGGCGGCGCCAATACCTACATCAACTGGTTGTTCTCAAATATGCCCGGCATCAGCTCGTTCGAATCGCTGATGAACGGACCGACGCCGAATAAGAAATTTTACGCGCTCAAGCACTTCGCGCGCTTCGTTCGGCCGGGCGCGAAACTGCTCACCAGCACCTACGTCGGCGACACCGTGCGCGTCACGTCATTCAAACACTCCGAATCGGGCGCTCTATCGGTTGTCCTCAGTAATAGCCTGGCGACCGCGATCGATGTCCAGATCACGCTGAAAGGCACGGCGATTCCCGCGAGCTTCCGGCAGTTTCGCACCAGTGCGACCGAAGACTGCGCCGAATTGCCCGCTATCGCCGGGGCAGAAATTTCCGGCGCCGGAACGATGACGGTCAGCCTGCCGCCGGGCAGTATTGTCACGCTCTACGCCGGACCTGATTTCGCGGCCATGCCGGTGGTCGCGCCGCCGCCGTCGGCACCGGTCGCCCAGCCGTACGAGGGATGGAATACCGACGCCGTGCGCCGGGCCGCGATGACCGGGGAATTCGAAACGCTCAAGGCGCTGATCGACGCCGGCGCGGACCCGGACCTGTCGCTCGGCGACGGCTGGACGCCGTTGTTTTTCGCAGCCGCTTCGCCGTATTACAGCACCCCGCAGATCATCACGCGGCTTTTGAATGCGGGTGTTGATAAACAGCGCCGTAATTCAGAAGGGATGTCTGCGCTGCACGTCGCGGCGATGAATCCGATGACGCGGTTCGCGGTGCCCGAGGCGTACCCCACCGATCGCGTGAAGCTCCTGCTCGCCGCCGGGCTTGATCCGAACGCGCGCGATGGTTACGCCCGCACGCCGCTCCATTACGCAGCCATGCTGCCGAAAGTCACCGGCGATATGCAGCAGACGAGTTTCGACACGTCGCTGCTCAAAGCGCTGCTTGATGCCGGCGCGGATCCGAACGCGGTCGATGCGTCGGGGAAAACCCCGCTGAATTACGCGAATGCCGAGGGATTCGGCCCGGGCGCTACGCTGCTCAAACAGAAGATGGGCCAAAACGTCGCCAGCTTGGCAGGCAAGTTTTTTGAAGACCTGAATGAGAACGGCCTGCTCGACGACGACGAACCCGGTCTGGCCGACAGAATCGCGTACCTGGACATCAATAAAAACGCCGCGCTCGACGCCGGCGAGCCGAAGCAGGTTGCAAGTTTGTATGGCGATTACCAGTTTCTCGATCTGCCGGCCGGTACGTATGTGCTGCGGCAGGTCGCGCCGCAAGGCTGGTCCGCAACCACCAGCGCCAAGACGCTCACGCTAATCAGTGGCGAGAACCGCGCCGGGGTCAACCTCGGAACGGTTCACAAGGCGCCGCCGCCTCCACCGCCGCCGGGCAAAGGTTCAATTGTTGCGCGGGCGTATATCGATACCAATCGGAACAAGGCGCGCGACGCCGGGGAAGCCGTGATGGCCAACGTGACGGTCTATCTCGATGCCAACGACAACGGCTCGTTCGACAGCGGCGAATCATCGCGCAAGACCGACATCGCCGGCGCGGCGACGTTCGGCGATGTCACGGCCGGCAGCTATCGCGTGCGCACGATCGCGCCTGCCGGCTATCAGGCCACGCAACAGCCGCTGACGCTGGTGGTCGTGAAATCGGGCGCTGCATCCGACGCGATTTTCGGCTTCGCCAAACTCGCTACGCCAACTGGCGGGCAGATCAGCGGGTATATCGTCAACGATAAGAACAAGAATGGCGCTTGGAACAGCGGCGAAGTGGGCATCGCCGGGAGAAGCGTTTGGCTGGATCTGGATAACGACGGAATCCGCGACGCCAACGAACCCAAAGTGCTTACCGCGTCCAACGGCAAATACCTCTTCACCGGTCTCGCGGCCGGCAATTACAAAGTGCGGCAAATCGTGCCCGCCGGGTGGAAGCAGATCAAGCCGACGAACAAAGCGGCGTTCAGCGTCACGCTCATCAGCGGGCAGATAAAAAGTGGTTTTGATTTCCTTACGTCATTGGCGTGAGCGGAGATTGTCGGCGCGGCGCCGTCGAAGTCGCGCTTGATGAAGTTGGGCCTTTCGATGAAGCTGCCCGTCATGAAAGTGGCGGTCACCGGCGGCAGCGGAAACATCGGCTCGGGCGTGGTTAAAGCGCTCAAAGAAGCGGGGCACGATCTCCTCTCGCTCGACATTCGCCCGCCCGATACCGAGGACGTACCGTTCCGCGTGATGGACCTGCGCGACCGCGATTCGCTCCGCGCGGCTTTGGAAGGCTGCGACGCGGTATTTCATTTGGGCGAGATTCCCAACGTCGGCTGCGACAATTCGCAGCACGTGTATTCGCACAACACGCACGTCGGCTCACTGGTCATGGAGACCGCCGCCGACGCGGGTGCGCGGAAGATCGTTTACACCAGCAGTTGCCAGGTCTACGGCTGCTGGGGCGCCGATACCGGGCAACTTCTGCCGCCGGTGTATCTGCCGCTGGATGAGGATCATCCGCTGCGTGCGCATTCGGCGTATTCCCTTTCCAAGGTCGCCAACGAGACTTACGCACGGCTGTTATCCGCCCGGCGGGGCGTTTCGGTGGCGGCGTTTCGGTTTCCGTTCGTCTACACGCCGCAGATCGAGCAGCACATGATCGATCACACGCTCCGCGAGCCGCCGCGCGACCTCGGCCGAGACGGGTTTGGTTCGATTATTCATGTCGGGGATGCCGCGGCGGCGTACATTTCTATTTTAACGTGGGAGTGGAGCGGCTTTGAGGCGTTTCACTTCGTCGAGCCGACGGTCGTGTCGCGTCGGCCGGTGCGGGAGGTGCTGCTTGAGCGATTTGGGCACACCCCTCTCCCCGCGGATTGGCCGGCGGATGCGTCGCCGGTCAGCACGGAAAAGGCCCGGCGGGTGCTCGGATGGAGTCCAAAACACGATTTTGCGGAACTATGTCGCTCCGCCGGCGTCTCAGCCGTATAAAAGCATAAAGGCCGATGAGGACAATATGTCGCAGGAAAACGTCCGCGGGAGAAATTGAACAGTAAATTTGGTCGAGACCCGATGTAAACGTTGGTATTCTCCCGTTGTAATCAACAGGGGTAAAAGCATGCACAAAGCACCGAAATTCAAGCTTCCCGGTCTCAATCGCGGCTTCACATTGGTGGAGTTGCTGGTCGTGATCGGCATCATTGCGGTGCTCATCGCAATCTTGCTCCCGGCAATGCGCAAGGCGCGGCTGCAGGCGCAGTCGCTCAAATGCAAAACCAACGAGCGGCAGATATTCAATTACATGCTGGAGTACGCGAACAATAATAAGGGTTGGATGTTCCCGGTTGCCGACCCCGCTAATCCTGTGACATGGGATGGTACGCTCGGCACCAATGTGATGCCCCACCAACGCTGGCCGGCGATTCTGTTTCACATGAAGCTGCCGAATCCGCTGCCCTATCCGGATGACATCAATGCGTACCGAGCAGACCCGCTGAATCCCATCTACGATGCATCCGCGTTTTCTCCGCCTCTGACGCTGTGTCCAACGGATATCGAACCGGCGGACGGGCATTCCTATGTCGTCAATCATCAGATGACGCAGCAGGCGAACCCCGTTCGTTACTCCAGCGGCGATCGTGCGGGCAGGTCTCCATCCGACATCATCGTCGCCGGTGAAAAGCGGAGCATCGTGCGCGATTATTACATGGCGAGTCTGAAGCAGGTCTCTTCAACACCCGATCCGATTACCGGGCAGGTTTATCCGACCGAGTATGATCGTGTGGTCGAGCCGTATCGGCACGGCATCAGCTACGGAAGCAATTATCTTTTCCTTGACGGGCACGTTGACGTGCGATTGCCCAATCTGGCGAAAGAAGCAGCCGATCCATGGACGATCGCGCCGACGGACCCAACACCTCCAACTCCGCCATGAACACCAGCAATCCATCGACATCACCGCCGACTGTGCCGTCATCATTGTCGGCATCCCCCGTGACACCCGTCGCGGCCGCGCCGAAGCGTTCGCGCGGGTTTAACATCCCCGCGCCAGTCGCCATTCTTCTCGTGCTGCTGCTCGCTGCCGGGGCTGGGTGGTACGTGTATACCGAGCTGTTTCCGCCCAAGATTGATATCACGCAATACGACGTGCCCACTGCAGGCGGATATGCCCCACGGCGGACGATGGGTCCGATGACTACGACGATGAATCCGGCGGTGCGCAACAATCCCACCAGCGCCGCCGAAGCGATGAAGAACCGTCTCGAGGCCGCCGGCGCGACGCCGGGAGTCGGAGCGGGCATGTTCAGCCGGGCGGACGGTTTTGACCTCCGCATCCCCGGCGCCCGCGCACGCTTGTCGCGCAGCGGCGCGACGTGGAAGACCGATATCGCGTACACCGACGTGAACTACATCCCGCTTACCGACCGCTGGGCGGCGCTGGCGCGATGGAACGCAATGGACGCCGCCCGCGCCTCGGCCGCCAAGCTCACGCCGGAGCAGGTCGCGAAGCTCAAGGAGATCACCTTCCCGCGCGAAATGGCGATCAGCGATGCCGATCGCGCGCGATTGGTGGAGCTTGTCCCCGCGTATCAAAAAGCTGGCGACGCCGACAAACCCGCGGCCGAGAAGGCGCTGGTCGATGCGTTCCGCGAGATCGCAATCGCCGCGATCGTCCCGTCACAGGCCGCCCATAACCAGGCGGCGGAGAAGGTGCGCGAGGTGCTCAATCGCGAGCAGTTGAACGCGTTGCGCGGCGGATAAGTGATTGGGGATAAGTCATTGGGGACAAGTGCTTGGGGATAGGGCATTGGGGAAAGATCGTTGGGGTATCATTCTCGGGGAAATTATTCATACGATTTAATTCGGTGGCATCATTTGGGGTAATCGCGAATCGCATTGCAACAAATCGCCGTCACGTGCGGTAACAATCAAGAGATCATCAACGTCCTCCCCTCCGCGGTTCCCGATTCTGATTGTATGAATCGGGAACTTTTGCGCGCGCACGTCGTCCAACTGTCGTCTTATCTCGTGTGGGAGCCGAATATTGAGTACGCCCGATGATGACCTGATTACGCTGGCGAGATCCGGTCATCGGCCGGCGTTCGAGATGCTTGTGCATCGGACGTCGCGGCTGGTGTGGGCTCACCTGATCCTGCGCACGCGCGACCGGGCGCTGGCTGAGGACCTAGTTCAGGAGACGTACCTGCGGGCGTGGCGGTCGATAACGTCACTGAATGATTCGCAGACGTTTCGAGCGTGGTTATTGAAAGTCGCCGACAACGTCCGCCTCGACGCCCTGAAACACGCCAGCCGGCGGAAAAGGGGGGCGCCGGCGAGGCGGATTGATGAGAACGCCGATCCGGCGTCATCGCGGCCATCGCCCAGCGAGCAGGCCGAGCAGAATGATCTGCAAAACCGGGCGATTGAAGCGATGGGCGAGTTGCCCGAGCAATATCAGCAGGCGCTGGCGCTGCGCTATCTCGGCGGGGCCGACTACGACGAGATCTCCCGCCAACTCGCACTGACCAACGGCAGCCTGCGCGGGTTATTGCATCGCGGCCTGGAACTGCTGCGCGAAAAACTAAAGACGGATGAATGAGAAGAATGGCAGATGATTGAAGCAATATTTGTGGCACGGGCTTCCAGCCCGTGAGCATTGAACATCGGCTAGAAGCCCATGCCACGGAGTAATAATCATGACAATGGAATTGCCACCCGAACTTCAGCAATTGGACGACACGCTGTCCGGCGCGCTGCGCCAGTTCGCCCCGCCTCAAGGACTCGCCGACCGCGCGATCGCCGGCCTGAAGCGGCGCCTTCCGCTGCCCAATCCATTTCGCATGCGACTAAGCCCGATGGTCGTAAAATCCGCCGCCGCTGCGGCGGTGGTCGCGATGCTCGGGTCTTTTGGGTATCTGGCGGATCAGCGAATGAACGGTTCGAGGCGCGCAGCGATCGCAGAAGTGGACGAATCATCATCGTTTTATCTGGGCGTGCATACTCGTGATAGAGAGAGCAATCATCCTGTCAGTCGGCCGCCAAGTACCACGCCGACCGGCGAAAAAGTGCTTTACGCCGACGGGCACGTTGATTGGGACAAAGCGGATTGGGTGGGCGCACAAAATGACAGTGTTCACTTCGCCCGCCGATTCGCAAAGCAGGAGGGGGACGCTAAGCCCGAGTCGAGTACGCTCAGCAGCGCTCCTACCTCCAGCGACCGCTACGACGCCGGCGGCAGGTTGAGTGGCCAATTCCCAAGTCTCCAATCCGCAAGTCGCGAACGGGCAAAGGGCGTTTCAGACATCGTCTCGGACAGTCGTGCGGCGAATAAGCCCTCTGACGGCAACGACACAATCCTCCTCCCCTCAAAAGAGCTGCGAGAGGTTGAGGGTCTGAAGCTCAACCGCTTCACGCCGGCGAACTACGGCGTGATGTCGGACAAGGTGCTCAGTCTCAATGGCGCCAACACCTACACGGGTGGCACCACCATAACCGCCGGGATTGTGAGTAACGGAGGGATTATCAGTGGCAGGTTTGAACCCTCCCGCGGTGCGAAGGTGGCGCCGACGGGAAGCCCAGAGCAAAATGAACCGCGATCATCATCATTGGAGAAGTTAGTCACCGACGCGCCCCTGCCAAGTGTGGGATTGGCGATCGCTCAGGATGCGGCCGGTCCCGGCACGTCCGCGCCGCAGCCGGTGCAGGTCGAGCCTTCGCGGAAGGTGATTCGCTCCGGCGATATCGAATTTGAAGTCGATTCGTTCGATTCGTCGCTGATGACCGTCACCAAACTCGCGATCGAGGACGGCGGATTTGTCGCGTCCACCGACTCGGCCAAGCTGCCCAACGGCAAGACGCGCGGCATGGTTTCGGTGCGCGTCCCGCCGAACCGGTTGGATGCGTATGTTTTGAAGCTCCGCGGACTCGGCGATCTGAAAACACAGAAGATCACATCGCAGGACGTCAGCAAATCCTACTCCGACACCGAAAGCGCCCTGCGCGCCGCCCGCGCGATGGAATCGCGGCTGCTGGAGATGATCGCCAAAGGGCAAGGCGCGATCAAAGACCTGCTCCTGGCCGAGAAGGAGCTGGGGGTGTGGCGGGAGAAGATCGAGCAACACGAAGGGCAGAAGCGGTATTACGACAGCCTGATCTCCCTGAGCACGCTGAACATCACGCTGCAGGAGCGGGACATCAAATCCGCCGCCGGTGCGATCGAGACCGAGCGCATCAGCGCCGGCGTGGAGACCGATGACGTGGAGAAGGCGCGCACCGACGTGATCAAAGCAATCGACGACGCCGGCGGGCGGATCATCACCAGCGATCTGAAAAAGCTCGATGCCGGTCAGTTCGCGGCCACGATCTCCGCCGAGATCGCGCCGGATAAGACCGGGCCGATCGTCGACCGGCTGAAGCAGTTGGGAAAAGTGGCGCGGCTGGATATTGATCGTAAACAGACCACGACCGACGGGCAGAGCGCGCCGCTGCCGGGGGCGCACGTGGAGAAGAAGCCATCGGTCGTCACGATCTCGCTTTACAACCTAGCTAACGTCGCGCCGCGATTGACGACGACCGTGACGCTGGCGAGCAGCGATGTTGAGGCGAGCTATCGCACGCTTCTGGCGGCGATGGAAACCGCCGGCGGCCGGGCGGTCAGCTCGCAATTACAGCGGCCGCGGGCGGACCAGGTAACCGCGAGCCTGCAATTGGAATCGCCATCCGCGCAGGCGGCGGCGATGG
>JACMML010000226.1 GCA_014379105.1 Phycisphaerae bacterium | reverse complement strand
GCCGGATCTGGCGAAGTTCCTCGCGGCCTCGCTCGAACAGCGCGAGAAACTGCTCACCGAGGCGAAGATGCCCGTTGATCCTCGCGGAAGATTGAAGTTCGCGCTGACCTACTACACCGGTTCGTCCGACACCGTGCCGCACGTCCCCGAGCGCTGCTTTGCAGCCGATGGGTGGAAGCCGGACAAATTCACCGTGCCGACCTGGTCTGTGCTGCCGCGCGATGACAAGTCGCTGCGCGGCGTGGAAGTGCGGATGATGAACTTTGAAGACCAGATCGCCAGCCGCTCATTCCGGCCGATGCAGGTCTGTTATTTCTTTCAGGTCAACGGCACTTACGAGCAGGACCCGATCTTCGGCGTGCGCAAACGTCTCCAGAAGCTGACGGAGCGCTCGGCTTATTTTGCAAAAATAGAATTGGTGACAGGTCTGTCCGACCCGAAGTCGGCCGAGCCGGTGATGCAGGATTTTCTTACTCATGCGATGCCGGACATCGAGCGGGTGCTGCCGGACTGGCAGAAAGTGAACGCAGACAAATAGACTTCCAGGGGCTACATCGAGGACGCAGATAACATGGCACGCAAGCTCAATAAGAAATTCATTCTCGGCCTGTGCGGCGCCGGCGTGGTGGCGGCGGTGGGGGTGGTCGGCCTGGTCTTTGGGAAAGACCTGTTTCGTCCAAGCATTCCGAGCCTCGCCGCCAAAGGCGATGCCGCGATGGCGGCGGGAAACTACGACGACGCGCGCGAGGCGTATGGCCGCGCCGCGTCGCGCGCCAAGACTGACGTCGCTCTTCAGATCAAGTTTGTCGATGCCTACGACTACGGCGTGCAAGGCGATCCCGAGCGCATGCGGACGCTGCGCAACTACTACACCGCCATCTATCAGCTGGACACGCGGAACGTGGATATCATGCGCCGCATCCTCAAGCTTCAGCAGAACGAAGTGCGCGGCGCTCCGCACTCACGGCCATCGGTCCGGGCGCTGAATCAGACCGCCGATCGAATTCTCGAGCGGGACCCGAAAGACCGCGAAGCACGCCGAGCGAAGGTGGTCGCGGTGCTCGAGCCGTACCAGCGTCACCTGGACCCCCAGGAGCCCGATGACGTCCCCAAGGCGCGCGCCTTGGCCGAGGAGTTGTACAGCGAGGACCCCGAGGACGGGGAGGCGATCTACGCTGTCATGCGTTTTTATCTGCAGGACGCGCAGGACGCCGCGGAACAGCGCAATCTTCCGGTGTTGAAAACCGCACTGGACAAGGCGCAGAAATTCGTCGACGACGCGATCGTGAAAACGCCGCAGAATGGCGAGGCGTTTTTCGCGGCGTACAACGTCTACCGGGCGCTGGCGCGAATGCTGCCCGATACCGACACCGATCCGAACAAGCGCGTCGAAAAGCGGCTTAATCTTGCGAAACAGGCGGACGGGTTTCTGGATAAAGCCGATCAGCTGGCCAAGCCGCCGATTCCCGATGAGCGGTTGATCAACATTCGCTGGTTCGCAATCCGGGCGATCGGTCTTCACGACCGCAAGCTGGCCGAGGAACGGTACCGCCAGATGCAGACGGAGATGCCCAATAGTCGCTGGCCGCGGCTGATGCTGGCGCAATTTCTGGCGAATCAGCCGAACCGGCGCGAAGAGGCAATCACGATTCTCAGCACACCGTTCAAGCCGGCGACCCCACTGCGGGCGCTGGAATCAATGGAACAGCGCAGCCTCGAATTTCAGGAGCAATTGCGACTCCAAGTGACGCGTCTTGCGGCGCTTGGGGGCATGGAGAACGCGCAGGAAAAGGCCAAGCGCCTCGCCCAGGTCGAGGAAGATTACAAGCTGCTCGCCGCCACGCCCAACCCGAGCACCCTGGTCACCGCATGGCTGCGCCGCATCGAAGGCGGCATCGCCAGCGAGCAAGGCCGCCAGAGCGAGGCGGTCGAGCGGCTCGACGCCGCGAAGAAGCTCCTGTCGGAAGAATCTCCGGCGGGCGCGGAGCAGGAATTGTATAACGAGATCCTGCTCGAGTACGCGATCGTCCACGCCCGAATCGGCAATACCGGCCGGGCACGTCCGGAGTTGATCAAGCTCATCCAGCGCGATCCGTTGAACGTCATGGCACGCGTCCGCCTGCTCGACCTGCTTGTAGGCGAGCGCGACGGCATCCGAGCGCGCCAGCAGCTTGATGATCTCAAGCGGCTGATCCCCAATAACCCTCTGATCGACCAATATGAATTGCGCATAGCAGCGCTCTCGCAGGACCAGTTGCGCACCAAGTACAAAACCATGACCGAGACCACGCGTGATCAGCGCCTGCTCAAAGTCAACGCCGCCGGCATGCTTGGAGATAACGACGAGGTGATCCGCATCGCCCGCGACCTGGTGGCGGCCGACCCGAAAGATATCGAGGCGGTGGTTGTGCTGGCGAAGGGCTGGCTGCGCAAAGGCGATCGTACCGGCGCCGGTGCCGCGGTCGATGAAGCGCTCAAAGCCAATCCTGGTCACGCCGATCTGTTATCGCTGAAAGAAGCGATCGGCGCGAACACGCCTGAAGAGCAGGACGTCGTGATGCAGCGCCAGATCGAGGCGGTCCAGAGCCCGTTCCACCGCGAGATGCTGCGCGCGGAGCTTTTGCGGTCCAAAGGTCAATTCGAAGAAGCGCTCGCCGCGATTCGTCGGGCGCAAGCGCTTGAGCCCACCACCGTCGAAGCGCTGGAGGCGGAGTTCGCGCTGATGGTTCAGCAGAAGAAGTACATCGACGCCGAGGCGATGTTCCCGAAGTTCGACAGTGTCAAAGGCGACCCGGTGGGTAACGAGCTTCGTCGCATTCGGCTGGCGGTCGCTCGCGCTAACGACGAATCTTCTCCCGACAAGCGCGCCGAAATGCGACAGACAGCGCTGGACCGCTCCGCCAGAGTGTCACAGCAGTATCCGGACATCGCCGCCGCCACGCTGCTATATGCACAGTTACTGCATTTGACCCAGCGGTATGACGAAGCGATCGTGCAGTACGAGCAGACGCTTGATAAATCGCCGATGAACATCGACGCCTTGCGCGGCGTCGTGCAGTGCAGCCTGGCGGCCAATCGCGTGGAGGACGCGCGGCGACGGTTGAAAGACGGGCTTGAAAAAGCCCCCGGCGATCCGTTGCTGCGCGACCTCAATCTTAAGTTTGAGATCAACCATGGCGATCCGGTCAATGCGATCGAGCCGCTTACCGCGGTTCTTCAACGCAACGTCGACAATCAGCAGGCGTGGACGCAGATGGGCGATGCGCTGGAGCGGGTTGCGAGCGTCAAAGGCGAAAAAGGGGAGCCGGCCGTCGCGAAGCAGTACCTGACACGCGCGGCAGACATGTGGGTCAAGGCGCTGGAAAAGTTCCCCGGCAATCTCGGATTTTCAGCCCGGCTCGCGGACGTCCGTCGTCGCCAGGGAGACCCCGGTGCGGCGGAGAAGACGATCGAATCCCTCGTCAAAGACCCAGCCAACGCGGCCAAGCCCGATGTGTTCGAATTGCTCGCCGAGCAGTACGTGCGATCCGGTAAACTGCCCGAGGCGGAGCGTGTGCTTCAGGATTTTATCGCCCGCACCAATCCTCCCCCGTCCAGCACATTGCTGCGGTTGGCGCTGCTCCATATCCAGCAGGGCCGTCCGGACGCGGCGTTGAAGGTCTTGGAATTAAGTCCTAATGACCCGGCCTTGCAACGGCAGCGCATTGAGCTGCTCATCGCCGCCGGCAATCTGACGGCGGCGCGGACGGTGGTGCAGGAGGCGCTTGCGAAAAACCCGAGCCCGGAGCTCTACCTCTTGGCGGGGTTCATCGAGATGCGCGCCGGCGATTTCAAAAAAGCCGACGAGTTGATCACCAAGGCGCTGGCGATGCGCCCCGGCGATCCCGCGGGGATGTACTACCGCGCCCAGATTCGGCTTAATTCCGATCCGCCGAATGTCGAGGGCGCCAGGCAGGATCTTGAGCACGTCATTCAAGTCTCGCCCGGCAACATCGAGGCCCGCCTCACGCTCGCTGATCTCCACACGCGCAGCGGCGACCGCCAGAGCGCGGTCGCTGAACTCGAGAAAGCATGGCAGCTCAACAGCGACGGCACAGGCAAGCCGGTGTTGCTGCGCCTGCTGGACGTCTACCTCACCGCCGTGCCGCCGCGGACGATCGACGCGCAGCGGACGATCGATTTGGCAAAGTCTTCGCCGGTGCTGGCGAGCGATCCGGATCTCATGATGGCTGAGGCGTCGCTCGTGCTGCTCAAGGGAGACTCGCGCAAAGCGATTGAGCTAGCCCGCAAATCAGTCGCCGCGTCTCCGAACGGAACGCAGACTTATTTCAAACTATTGCTCCAGGCGAAGGCGTATCGGCAGGTGTTGTCCGAGGCGGACACGGTTCTGCAAAAAGATAAGTCGCTATGGTGGCTATACGTGCTGCGTGGACAGGCGAATCGTCGGCTGGACCAGCGCGCCGAGGCTGCGAAGGATTTTGACGCCGCGCTGAGCGCGGCCGTCACAGCCAAAGCGCCCGAGATCGTTTCCAACGTCGCGATGGTAATTGCGGAGGAACTCGGCACGCCCGACGCGATCCGTCGCATCGAGCCGCTGGCCAAGGGCGATAACGACGCCCGCATGCTCCTGGCGGCGCTGTATCGAATGGACAAGGAGCCCAGCAAAGCGATCGTGGAACTGGAGCGCCTGCGCACCGACCGTCAGCAGATTAATTCGCAATCGTATCGGCAGGTTCTTAGCTGGCTCGGCTCGGCATATCTTGAGGTCTCGCCGCGACGGGTGACCGAAGCGCTGGCGGTCTACGAAGAGTTGCTGGCTGAGAACACCCAGGACATGTCGGTTCTGAACAATCTGGCAAACATCTATATGCTGCCCGACAGCGGCGGGACGATTCAGAAGGCGCTGGATTACAGCGCCCGCGCCGCCGCGCTAGCGGACCTGCTGCCAGTGTCGGACCAGCGGGTTCCCTACGTTCGTGATACTTACGGTTCGCTGCTGGTTCAGTCCGGGAAGGTTGAAGAAGGCCTGGACATCCTGCGTAAAGCCGCTGACCGAGCCAAGTTCCCCGACGTCTACCTGCATCTGGCGGAAGGGTACCTGCTGCAGGACGATGTTGACCGTGCAGAGGCTGCTCTCAAGACCGCAGGTGCACTGATTACGCAGGCCGAGACAAATAAACAGCTTTCGGACGAAACACTTCGGCCAAAATTTGATCAGTTAAGCGACCAGTTGGAGGCCAGGCGTAAAAAGGTCGCTGCCCCGGGTTGATTAGCGATTTCCGACTGTGGATCGTATTTATCGGTCTAATAAGAACTTAGCGATTTTATCGTAATAAAGCGCCCACTTTGACACTAAACACGTGAGTCGGTCGGGTTTAGTTAATTTAGCTTTCACCCGGCCGATAGATGTTGTAGATTCGCGATAGACCGGTTTTCTTGAGCCGTCGGCCCGTTGTCGTGCGCATATCATTTATGCTCGCGCCGATGTGTTACCCGGCTAAAGCGATCCGGTGCATGTATCTTTGGGTAGGTATCGGTAGGTAGGAGAGTAGAAAAATGACCACGTTGCCAACTACGTCCAGTATCCGTTTGCCTCGCTCAGGCGGGCCAGGCGGTCAGGTACTGGCAATGCCGTCTACCGCGATCGGGCCGGTCGCAGCCCAGGGGCAGGAACCGCTTCTCAGTCCCGCGGACATGTGGCGTCTTTTGCGGCGTAGTTGGCCTCTGATTGTCACCATGGTGCTGGCATCGGCGGCGGTTGGAGTCGGACTCTACTGGTGGCAATTAAGAACCAATCCGCGCTATCAAGCCGAAGGCCTTGTCGTCGTACGCCCGCAGTTCCGCGTTGATCCGCGCACCCAGATGGCACAGTCTGTCGGTGAAGACGTATTCGATCTGCGCGTCGAATTGCGTACCCAGACGCAGATGCTGCTCCAGTCGAGTTTGTGGGCCGATGTGTTGGAGAAAAATCCGCGTGTCCGCGAGTCAAAATGGTTCAAGAGCTTTGAAGACGAAGTCCAAGGCAAAGTTGCAAATAACCAGGACGCGACTGCCTCGCCCGCCGTCCTCGCCAAGGAAGATCTCACCAATAATTTCCGCGTATCACCCGTCACCGACACCAAACTGCTTCGCGTGACCATGGACACCAAAGATCCGGTTGATGGTCAAACGATCATCCAGGCGATCGTTGGCGAACACATTACAAATCAGCAGAAAGCAACTTCCGACCGCGCCAATGCCGACTTGGCGCGTGCACGGGAGTGGAAGTTCCGTTACGAACGGGACTGGCAGTCCGCCAAAGATGCGCTGAATGCAGCCGCCGCCAAATTATCCGGTGGTGAAGGCGCTGTCGGCGGGCGTTTTGGCGCTCGTGAGATGGAGATGAGCCATCTGATGAGCGAACACGTTCGCTTGAAGATTCAACTTGGCGATGCCCAAGCGCAACTCGATGCGATCGAGCAGTCGCTCGCCAAAGGCGAAGACTCCCCGCAGGTTGAGGCGCTGGTTCGCAATGACCAGTCTGTGGCCCGGCTGCAATACGAGGTCGAAACCCGCGATGCCGATTACGAGCGCAACAAAGATACGATGGGCAATGTTAAAGCCCTCAAGGAACTTGAATCCTCCCGCGACCGCGCCCGCGAGAAGCTCGCCAATATCGAGGGCCGGCTGCGCGCGACTTATCGCGATCAACTGCTTTCACAGCAGCGCGGCATTGTTCAGGGACTTAAATCGCGCGATGAAGCGCTGATCGCCGATCTGGACCGCCTGCGAGCCGAGCTCGGACAGGTCAGCAGCGATGTTGCCGAGTACTACAGCCGCAAGGATGAGGCCGACAGCTATAAGGTTTTGGCGCGGGAGATGGAAGAACGTGTTCAGGCTCTGAGCGCCGCTACACGCGACCAGCGTGTGGGCGTGACGTGGAACAGCATGCCGACGATCCCGGAAACGCGCAGCTCGCCTCGCTTGGCGGTCTATCTGCCGGCGGCGCTTGCGATTGGGCTGGCGTTGTCGCTGGGTATCGCGTTCCTTCGAGAAGTGCTGGACACCACGGTTCGCTCGCCGCGTGATATCGCGCGTGTCGGACCGATCAACGTGCTTGGCATGATCGCCGATGAATCGGACGACCCGCAGCTCGCCGGCGTTCCGCTTCACGCGGTCATCGGGCAGGCCCCACACTCGGTCATGGCCGAGCAGATTCGCCAGGTACGCACGCGTCTGCAGCATGCGGCCTCGCTGGATACGACTCGCACAATCGTCGTCACCTCGCCCGGACCGGGTGACGGCAAGTCGATGGTTGCATGCAACCTCGCCGCGGGCTTGGCGCTCAACGGCCGCCGAATCCTGCTGGTGGATGCAAACTTCCGCCGGCCGGAATTGCATAAGCTCTTCGGCGTTTCCAACGAACTGGGCTTCGCGAATGTGCTTGATTCGGTCTCAAATCTCGAATCGGCCGTTCAGAAGACTTCTACACCAAACCTTGAACTGTTGACCACCGGACCCAAAGCCGCGAATCCGACCGAACTGCTCGAGAGCCAGCTCTTCAGCGATTTCATCGATCGCGCTCTGGAAGAATACGATCACGTGATCTTCGATGCCGGCCCGCTGCTGGTCGTCTCCGAGGCCGTCGCGTTGGCGCCGCGTGTTGATGGCGTAATCACGGTCGTCCGTGCCCGCGTCAACAGCCGTGGCATGCTCAGCCGCGTGCGCGACACGCTGAAGCAGATCAAGGCCGAGCACTTGGGCGTTGTGCTTAACGGTGTGCAGACATGGGGCGGCGGTTACTACGGCCGCACCATCAAGACTTACTACGCGTACCAGAACGCCGATTAATAAGCCGGCTTCTTTTCATAACCAATCCTGCCGGGCGAGGGCTATTCCCTCGCCCGGCTTGTTTTTAACCCGCACGGCGTCCGCTTGGTATTTATTCAATCTGCCGCTACATTGAGTGTTGGCTGAATGCCGCGCATCATGTCCGCCGGCGAATCCGGTTGGGGACCCAGCGCACACTCTGCCTCCCTTATTTAAGACGGCCTTGCCCGAGATGGCCAGATCTGGACAGACGTACCCGCACCGTGTCCCCGGAGATCGATCCCAACCTGTTTCCCGCACAATCGGCGCCCGCCCGGCGAACGAGATCGTTCTTCATCAGCGGGCTGAAAACCCTGCTGCCGACGCTGGTGACGCTTTCGCTGATCGTCTGGGTCTGGAAATTCCTCTGGGAGCAGCTAGGCCGGCATCTGATCTGGGCGATTCAGCAGGTGCAGTACCAGATGGCGGGTGAAACGGCTCAATGGGGCGCGATTCGCCGCTTTTGGATGGCGCCAAATGAGCAGAACGAGTGGGAATGGGAGTGGTGGTCGCAGTTGCTCGGCGTGTCGCTGTCGCTGCTGCTGGTCTACCTGGTGGGTTTGCTCGTCGGCAACCTGATCGGCCGCACGTTCTGGATGCTTGGTGAATCATTGGTGATGCGAATCCCGGTGATTCGCGCGATCTACCCGGCGGTGAAGCAAGTCACCGATTTTGTGCTCCAGGAGCGTTCCACGCAGTTTCAGGCAAGCCGGGTGGTGGCGTGCCGGCCACATTCCAATGAGATATGGTCGCTGGGGCTCATCACCGGGAACGGGCTTAAAGCCGTGACTGACGAAACCGGCGTGGAGATGGTTACGGTTTTTATTCCAAGCAGCCCGACGGCGTTTACCGGATACGTGGTGATCGTGCCGCGGACGCAAGTCCTTGAATTGCCGCTCAAAGTCGAAGAGGCGATGCGGCTGATCGTCAGCGGCGGTGTACTGACCCCTGGCCTTGCCGGTCGGCGTACGCAGTCGTCGGGTGAATCATAGGTGTTTCGCCCATATGCCGCACCGCCGCCGGGGGTTACAATGCCTCGGACGGAAGTACAAGGAGTTAATCGTGCAAGTAGTTGTATCCAGCAGACACATGGACGTTTCGCCGGCGATGAAAACCCATGCGGAGCAGAAAGCGTTGAAGCTCCTCAAGTATTTCGACCGGATTCAGGAGATCGAGGTCATTTTTGACCACACCAAAGACCTGATGATGGTGGAAATGATCGTGAACGCGGAGCAGAAAAAAGAGTTTATCGTGCACCACACTGATCCCGACGCATACGCGTGCGTGGATGGGTGCGTGGACCGGCTGGAGCGCCAGCTCAGCGACCACAAAAAGAAGCTCCGGAATCGCAAGCACCCCGAAGGCGGGGCATCGATCCGGCACATCGAGCAAAGGTAAGAGAGCAAAGGTAAGACAATCGAAATGAAGCTTCGCGAGTTCATAATCAAAGACGCCATCGTGGCTGACTTGCGGGCCAGGACGCGTGACGAGGCGATACGAGAACTCGTGCAGTCACTCGCCACCGCGAACGCCATCGATGCGTCGGCGGTGGATGATGTCGTGGCGGCGTTGGTGAAGCGCGAGAAGAACGGCTCCACCGGCTTCGGCAAAGGCGTCGCCGTACCGCACGTAAAGCACAGCGCGGTGAGCAGGATGGTCGGCACCGTCGGACGAAGCGCTGACGGCATCGATTTTTCAGCCTTGGATAACCAGCCGGTCTACAACGTGTTCCTCCTGCTGAGTCCCGAGAATCAGCCGCAGCAGCATCTGCAGGCGATGAACATCGTTTTCTCGAATCTGCAGAAGGATAATTTTCGGCGCTTCCTGCGGCAGAGCCAGACGCCCGACGCGATCAGCGAACTTTTGGAAGAAGCCGATGCCGGCAAATAACCGTTTAATCGACGCGGCCGACAGTCGCGGCGGGCGAAGTCACACGTGTGACGCTCCCGCGACGTAACAGAATAATGAAACGCGTGACGAATTACTTCGAACCACTCTCGCACGCTACAAGCCAGCACGTGGGATATTCTTTTCAGATGACGCCAATCCGCCGAGACGTAACGATTGACAACTCCCTCGGACTGCACGCCCGACCGGCGATGCAGTTCGTCGATTTGGCAAACCAGTTTCGCTCGGCGGTCACCGTCTACAAAGACGGCCCGGAGCCGGTCACGGTGGACGGAAAGAGCGTCATGCAGATGATTACACTGGAAGCGGTGCAAGGCACGCCGCTACGAATAGAGGCCGAAGGCGACGACGCCGAACTGGCCGTGGAACAATTAGCCAAGCTCGTCGCGGACAAGTTTGGCGAAGAGGAATAGAGAAGGAGGGCTAGGGTCCGGGGCTCGGAGCTTGGTGAATATTCACCACGCCCCAAGCCCCGGACCCCACGCCCTGAATCAATGGAAATCATTAAAGGCATCGGCGTCTCGCCGGGCGTGGTCATATGCCCCGCCATCGTGCTGGACGCCGAGGATTTGGTTATCCCACGCCGAACGATCGACGCATCCGCCGTCGAAGTCGAGGTCGTGCGCCTCAATGACGCCGTCACCAAAGCCGAAGAAGAGCTCGAGGCGCTCCGCGCCACGCTTGTCGCCTCGCACGGCAAGGAGATCGCTTCGATCTTCGATTTTCACTCCGGACTGCTGCGCGATAAGGCGCTGATGAAGCAGATCGTCGGCGAAATTCGTACGCAGCTTTCCAACGCAGAATTCGCGGTCAGCGTGTGCATGCGGAAGCTCGCCGGCATGTTCGCCAAGATGAAAGACGTCTATCTCGCGGAGCGTGTGAAGGACGTCTATGACATAGAACGGCGCGTGCTGCACAACCTCATCGGCGAGAAGCGCGAGAGCCTGGGTCATCTGAAACAGAATGTCGTTGTCATCGCCCATGACCTGCTCCCGTCACAGACCGCGGCGTTGGATAAAGGCCGCGTCAAAGGCTTTGCGTGCGACGTGGGCGGGCGAACGAGTCATACCGCGATCGTGGCACGTGCAATGGGCATCCCGGCGGTCGTCGGTCTGGGGAACATCACCAACGCCGTCAGCGGCGGCGATCTGGTCATCATCGACGGCACCCGCGGCATGGTGATCGTCGATCCCGATCCGGACCAGCTCGTCGAGCACGAAGAATACGTCCGCCAGCACGTCCGGCTCGAAGCCGAGCTGGCGTCGATCGCGCACCTCCCGGCGCAAACCATCGACGGGCACGCCGTATCCCTGATGGCGAACATCGAATTCCCCGGCGAGATCGACGAGGCCTTCGCCCGCGGCGCGACCGGCATCGGGCTCTACCGCACCGAATTTCTCTACATGGCGTCGGACGTCGAGCCGACCGAGGAAGACCACTACAACGCCTATCGCGAAGCCGTGCAGCGCTCGCAGGGCAAGCCGCTGGTGATTCGCACGCTGGACCTTGGGGCCGACAAATACGTCTACGGCAAGACCCAGGTGAAAGAGGCCAATCCGTTCCTCGGCGACCGGTCGATCCGGATGTGCCTGCACAACCTGCCGATGTTCAAGAACCAGCTGCGCGCGATCCTGCGCGCCAGCGTGGAAGGCGATATTCGGATTATGTTCCCGATGATCACCACCGTGATGGAGCTGCGCCAGGCGCGAATGGTGCTCAACGACGTCATGGAAGAACTGGAAGACGAAGGCGTGCCTTTCAAGCGCGACCTGCCCGTCGGCATGATGGTGGAAGTCCCCTCGGCCGCGCTGATGGCAAATAGTTTTGCGCGCGAGGTCAATTTCTTTTCGATCGGCACCAACGACCTGATCCAGTACACGCTGGCGGTCGATCGGACCAATGAGAAAGTTGCGGGTCTTTTCACCCCCGCGCATCCGGCGGTGCTGATGCTGATCCGCGACGTGATCCGCGCCGCAAATCGCCAGGGAATCGGCATCAGCGTCTGCGGCGAGATGGCCGGTGAGCCGCTTTACACACTGCTGCTGCTGGGCATGGGTCTGAACATGTTCAGCATGAACGGGCCCGACGTGCCCGAGGTGAAAAAGATCATCCGCAGCACAACAACCGAACACGCGCGCCAAGTGGCTCGCAAGGTACTGAGTTTCGATTCCGAGCGGCAGGTTATGCACTACCTGCGCGAGGAAACGAGGAAAATTATCCCAGAGGCGTTTTAGAAAAGGAGTCAGGAGACAGGAGACAGTAGACAGAAGAAGGCAGAGGATGAAATATCTCCTGTCTCCTGTCTCCTGACTCCTGTCTCCTCCAAAGACAATGGCTAAAGAAATGCTCATCAATGTCAGCGCCGGCGAAGAATGCCGCATCGCGCTGCTGGACAACAACCGGCTGCAAGAGCTCTATATGGAGCGAACCAGCGCCACGTCCCACGTGGGAAACATCTACATCGGCAAAGTGACGAACGTGGAGCCGTCCATCCAGGCGGCGTTCATCGATTTCGGAATCGGACGCAACGGCTTCCTGCACATTTCCGATCTGATGCCTTCATACTTCGGCAAGAAATCCGAAGGCTACACCGAACCGGTCGGCCGCAAGCTGTCGCGGCGCGATCGGCCGCCGATCCAGCAGTGCCTGCGGAAGGGTGATGAGATCATCGTCCAGATCATCAAGGAGGGCATCGGCACCAAAGGCCCGACGCTCACCACTTATCTCTCGGTCCCCGGGCGCGTCCTGGTGATGATGCCCGGTATGAGCAAGATGGGCATCAGCAAGAAGATCGAGGACGAAGAGGAGCGCGCCAAGCTCCGCAAGATCCTCGACGGCCTCAAACCGCCGAAGGATTGCGGCTTCATCATCCGCACCGCTGGCATCGGCAAATCCAAGGTGGAGATCGAGCGAGATCTCAAGTATCTCGCCCGCCTGTGGGAGCAGTTGAAGAAGAAGATCGACAAGGAAAAGGCGCCGGTCGAGCTCTACACCGAGGGCGATCTCGTCACCCGCACAGTGCGTGATGTGTTCACCAATGACATCGAAGCGATCATCATCGACGACGCCGAGACCGCCAAGAAGGTGAAGGATTTCATCAAGCTGGCGATGCCGCGCACCAAAAATAAAGTGGTGACGTACGAAGAGACGCTGCCGCTTTTTCACAAGTATGACATCGAAGGTGAGATCGAGAAGATCTACTCCCGCCGTGTGCCATTGCCGTCGGGTGGATCACTGGTGATCGACCAGACCGAGGCGATCGTCGCGATCGACGTCAACAGCGGCAAGTTCCGCGACCACTCGGACGCCGAGACCACCGCGTACAAGACCGATCTGGAAGCGGCCGACGAGATCCCGCGGCAGCTCAAACTGCGCGACATGGGCGGCGTCATCATCTGCGATTTTATCGATCTGCGATTCGAGCGGCATCGGCGCGATGTTGAGCAGCGGCTATATGACAACATCAAGGACGATCGCGCCAAGACGCGCATGCTGCGGATGAGTCAGTTCGGCATTATCGAAATGACCCGCCAGCGCATGCGCCCCAGCCTGAAGAAAAGCATCTACCAGGAATGCACGGCCTGCGGCGCGAACGGGATGGTTAAGACCCCCGAATCAATGTCGCTGGATGTGATGCGCAAGCTCCGAATCGCGCTGAACGATGCGGCCGTGGTGCGTGTGCAGTTGACCGTGCATCCGGAGGTCGCCAATTATTTTCAGAACCGCAAACGGCGCGAGCTGGCGGCGCTGGAAGAGGAGACGCTGAAGCGCGTCAGCATCGCGTCGGACATCAGTCTGCCGATGGACGAGCTGAAGTTTGAACTGTACGACTCGCGCGACGGATTCATCTACATTGCCGAACTCGGCATGGCGCTGCCTTCGATGGCGAACAGCCGGAGCCCCGGCGGACGTCACGGGCAGCACGGTTCGCATGCATCGCACCCGCGGCAGAACGTGAAGCCCAAGCACAACCGCCGCGACGAGGAAAGCGAGGCGATCGACGCCGAAGAACTCTTCAGCGACGACGGTGACGAAGCAGAAACGACCAAGAAAGAGCCGGTGAAGAAGCTCACCAAGGCCGCCGCCGCAAAGATCAAAGCGGCTGAGAAGGCCGCGGAGAAGGCCGCCGACAAGGCGGAAAAAGCCTCGATCAAAGCCGCGGTCGCCGAAGGCAGGACGATCGCGCCGGACAACGTCGAGGAAGGCGTTGACGATGAAGGCTCGGTCCTGGATATCGATGAAGGCGGCTCAGAACTGCCCGGAAACGCGCCGGATGCGTTCTTTGACAACAACGAAAACTCGCGCGACCGCGATCGCGACCGAGGCGGTGATGGCCGTCGACGACGCCGCCGCGGTCGGCGCGGCCGAGGACGTGACGGTGAAGGCGAGCAAACCGGCGAGCCGCGTGCCGCGCAACCGCCGCAGCAAGGTCGTCCGCCCCACGCTGGTGCGCCGCACGATCGTAAACAGGGCTCGGCGCATCCGCGCGACCAGCGACGTCCCAACCTCGGGCCGGTCGGCACGCTGCACGGCAAGCCGGCGATGACCAAGCCCATCCCGCGGAACGATCAGGAACAGTCTCGCGACGTTTCTCAAGACGCGCCGCGCGATAGAGAGCCGGCACCGCTTGGCGATTACAGCGCGGATCTTCCCGATGAAGGCGAACCGCAGCCGCTGGATAATCGCAGCGATCGCGGACGCGATAACGAGCAAGGCGGCGGCAGGCGTCGTCGTCGTCGCGGCGGACGTGGGCGTGGCCGCGGGCAAAGCGGCGGCGGGGGC
>JACMML010000024.1 GCA_014379105.1 Phycisphaerae bacterium | reverse complement strand
GCCTGCGACCGGGCCGCCAGCGCGGCGGTCAGCGTCGTCTTGCCGTGGTCGATGTGACCAATCGTGCCGACGTTCACGTGCGGCTTCTTACGTTCGAATACTCCCTTAGCCATGATTCAATCTCCCAAAATTTTTTAATTTGCAATTTTCAATTTGCAATCGCGACCTACACCGGCACGCTGACCTTCACTTGCAAATTGCAAATTGGACTTTGCAAATCGTCTGTCAAAAGCTGGTGGTGAGGGTTGAACTCACGACCTCGTCCTTACCAAGGACGCGCTCTACCACTGAGCTACACCAGCGGCGGTCTAACACGCCCCCGCAATTGCGGTTGACGTTGTTCGGATAAACGAACAACGCTCGGCGCGCAACGCGAGCGTTAGGGCGGAGCATTGTAAATCCACGCATCGCAATGTCAATTGTGAGCACATCCCATCTTAATCAGCCTCAATCAGCACATCCCCGCTCGCAAATCTCGGCAAAACCGGCTATTCGTGCTGATCCCATGGAACCGCTTGCCATCTGGACCAACCAGAAGCTCGATCCTGCCTCCGCCGACCTGATGCGCCGCCTGACTGCGCCGCACCGGGTGATCGAAGCCCGCGCTACAAGCGCGTCCAACCTCGTCGCCGGCTCGCGCGATCCGGCGGCACTGGACGCCGAGGTTCTACACGGACAGCCGAGCGTGGAGGACATTCTTGAATCGACCAAAGTGCGGTTCATCCAGCTCAGCTCCGCCGGGTACACCCGCTATGACCGGCCGGACCTGCTGGATAATCTGAAGTCTCGCGGCATCGCATTCTGCAACGCGTCATCACTCTACAGCGAGCCGTGCGCCCAGCACGCGCTGGCGATGCTCCTCTCGATCGCCCGCGCGATCCCGCAGGCGGTCCGCGAGCAGGCCGATGCCCACTGGAACTATCTCTCCTTGCGCGGCCAATCATTTTTGCTGCACGGGCAGAAAGTCGTCATCGCCGGTTACGGCGCAATCCCAAGACGTCTCGTCGAATTGCTCGCCCCCTATTCGTTAGACATCACCGCGTTTCGCCGCACCGTCCGCGGCGATGAGACTGTCCGCACACTGCCCATCTCGGAGATCGACGATCACCTTCCCCACGCGAATATCGTGTTCAACATCCTCCCGGCCGCGACATCAACGAACCGCTTCTTCGACCGGGATCGGCTGATGAAATTCAAGCCCGGCGCGATTTATCTCAACATCGGCCGCGGCGACACAAATGACCAGGACGCGCTGGCGGAGCTTCTCAAAAGCAATCACCTGTCGCGGGTATTTCTGGATGTGACGAGCCCCGAACCGCTTCCGAAAGACCACGCGCTGTGGACAATCCCCACCTGCCACATCACCCCCCACACCGCCGGCGGAACATTCGATGAATCCCACCGAATGGTCGAGCATTTCGCGTCCAACCTCGGGAGATTCGCCCGCGGCGAACGCCTGACGGATCAGATCGCGTAGCCGGAACCGACGAAGCGTCTTCACCGGCTTAACCTCATGGGAATGTAACATTTTGTTACTTTTTATTGGCGGAAAAATGTCCGATGTTACATAATATGATTCGATGCGTGTGATCAAACGTCTGGCGCTCGAACAGTTCTGGCAGGAGTGGCCAAACGCAGAACGCCCGTTACGCGCGTGGTACGGCTTAACGTCGAAAGCTACGTGGCGCAATTTTGCGGAAGTAAAGGTCACTTTTGGTCAGACAGATCAGGCCCGCGTGAAGAGCGGCGGCATGGTCGCGATTTTTGACATTGGCGGTAATAAGTTTCGCCTGATCGCAGCCATCTCGTTCGCAAAAGGCAAAGTCTACGTCCTTCGGATTTTGACCCACAAGGAATACGATCAAGAACACTGGAAGAGACAGCTATGAAATCCCTCACCCTCAAGAAAACCGCCGCGCGCGATTCGTACATGGGTCTGATCCAGCAGTTCCCGCTCCGTCCGATCCGCAACCGCGCCGACTACGCCGCCGCCACGACGATGGTCGATCAACTGGCGGCGCAAGATGAATCAAAGCTGGATCGCGGAGAAGCCGATTACCTCGACGTTCTCGGCGACTTGATCGAAAGCTATGAGGCGAAGCACGCCACGCCTACCGACCCGGGCACACCCGCCCAGCGGCTGCGACGCCTGATGGAATCCTCCGGAACATCCGCGACCGATCTAGCCAAGATTCTGGGCGTTACGCGCCCGCTTGTCTCAATGGTGCTCTCGGGCAAGCGGGCGCTGAGCACGCCCAATATCCGGAAACTCGCCGAACGATTCCATCTGGAGCCGGGGTATTTTATTTAGGGATTTTGCCATGGACCGGATGGGTGTATTCGGCCGCCGAACCCGGGAAATGCGTAAGGCGTAAGCCCCTCCGGTGCTTACGCCTCACGACTTATCCCTCGCTCCTCATAGTCGTGTAATCAGTAGCTCCCTCTGGAAGATCATCTCCTTCGGCAGATCGCCAGCGAGTTTGAGGAAGAGTTCTTCCTGGCTGAGGATCTCGGCCTTTACTTCCGCGGGGTCGACGCGCTCTAGTTCGCGGATGTCGTCGACGTCGAGATTCAGGCCTTCCAGATCAATATCTTCGGCGCGGGGCATCCAGCCGAGGATGGTTTCCTTGGCGTAGGCACGGCCGTGGCAGCGGTCGACGATCCACTTGAGCACGCGCATATTTTCGCCGAAGCCCGGCCAGAGGAACTTGCCCGCGTCGTTCTTGCGGAACCAGTTGACCATGAACACGCGCGGGCAGTCGCTCATCTTCTTGCGCATCTGGAACCAGTGAACGAGATAATCGCGAATGTTGTAGCCAATGAACGGCAGCATCGCCATCGGATCACGGCGGACGACGCCGGTCTGTCCGGTCGCGGCGGCGGTGGTTTCCGAACCGATCGTCGCTCCAATGTAAACGCCGTGAACCCAGTTAAACGCCTGGTACACCAGAGGGATGGTTTTGCTGCGCCGTCCTCCGAAGATGATCGCGCTGACAGGCACGCCCGCCGGATCCCTGGCGGCCGGATCGAGCACGGGGTTGTTGGACATCGGGGCCGTGAAACGGCTGTTCGGATGCGCCGCTTTCATATTTTTCTCTTTGCCGATCTGCGGCGTCCATTCCTTGCCTTCCCAGTTGATGCACTTTTTCGGCGCCGGCCAGTCGGAGTCTTCCCACCATACGTCGTAGGTGCCGTCGTCGAGCGGAACCAGCGCGACGTTCGTGAAAATCGTATCCCGCGCCATGCACTTCATCGCGTTGGGATTGGACCGGCCGTTGGTGCCGGGAACGACGCCGAAATAACCGGCCTCGGGGTTGATCGCATGCAGGCGACCACTTTCGGGATTGACCCACATCCAGACGATGTCGTCGCCGAGCGTGGTGACTTTCCAGCCGGCGTCGGCATATTTCTTGGGCGGGATCAGCATCGCGAAATTCGTCTTGCCGCAGGCGCTTGGGAACGCCGCCGCGATATAGGTCTTCTCGCCGCCGGGCGCTTCGACGCCCATCAGTAGCATGTGCTCGGCCATCCAGTCCTGCTGGCGCCCGAGAAAACTGGCGATGCGGAGCGCCAGACATTTTTTGCCCAACAGCGCGTTGCCGCCATAACCGGAGCCGAAGCTCCAGATCGCATTGTCCAGCGGGAAATGGCAGATGTAGCGCCGATCGGGGTTCACATCGCCGACCGAGTGCAGGCACTTCGTGAAATCGGCGTCGTCGCCGAGCTGGTCCCACGCGACCTGTCCCATGCGGGTCATGATGCCCATATTGAGCACGACGTACGGACTGTCGGTGATCTGCACGCCCACTTTCGCCAGCGGCGATCCGAGCGGACCCATCACGAAGGGGATCACGTACATCGTGCGACCCTGCATGCAGCCATCAAATAGCGGCGTCAGTTTCTTGTAGGCCTCGCGGTCGTTCATGTAATTGTTCGTCGGCCCGACCATGTCTTCACTGGGTGTGCAGATGAAGGTGAGATGCTCGGTCCGGGCTACGTCGTTGCTGTTGCTGCGATGGTAATGACACCCGGGCCATTTCTTCTGGTTGAGCTCGATCAGCGTGCCGTCCTCGACCGCATCACTGATCAGCGCTTGACGCTCCCCAGCCGATCCGTCGCACCAGACGATCTGATCGGGCTTGCAGAGTTTCGCCATATCGGCGACCCAGGTACGGACATGTTCGTTGGCTTGTTCCACGGCGACTTCATTTTCTTGAACACTTAGCATTGTGACTTTCCTTTCGAGCGCCTCAGGCGCCACAGATCACGATTTGGCCGCGTCAATAAGCGCCATTCGTGACTTTTGATTTTTCGATTGTTTTCGCCCCGACGATCCTGACCCACGCCTGCTTGGTTTTGAGACTTTCGGCGAGGTCGGTGACGGTCGTTGTCTTGAGATATTCTTTCAGGCGCTCCCGCACGGGCCTGTACAAATCATGCTGCGGACACGGCTGGGCGTCGTTACATTTGGCGAGCCCGACGACACAACTGTCCACATGGATCGGGCCGTCGATGGCGTTGATGATCTCTTCAAGCGATATCAGATTCGCCGGCTTGGCGAGCATAAAGCCCCCGCCGCGGCCTTTAGCGCTCTTGAGCAAGCCAGACTTGACCAGACGCTGAAACACCTTGGCCAGGAAATCCCGCGGCAGCGTGGTGCCGATCACAAGATCATCCAGCATCACCGGTCTGTCCGCGCCGCCCCGCCCACATAGCTCGGCCATGCCGCGGATCGCATATTCGGTTGGCGTCGTAAAAATCATGTCTCAATCTGCCTTCAGTGAACAAAGGACATTCTACTCCTTTTATCGACAGCTTGGCAATAGGGGACTGTCTAATCTTTTTATAAATATCGCATCCTTACCGGTCAGACTAGGTACGCACTGTCGCACGCGTAGGTCTCACCGATGCACGCAACTCGCATCCCGGCCTCGACTTCCCTATGATTTACCGGTCTATGGCGTACAACCACACCAGCACCGAGAAGAAGTGGCAGCGCTATTGGCTGGAGAATAAAACTTTCCGCGCGCTGGACCCCGCCGAAGCCGGAAAGATGCCCAAGAAATACATCCTGGACATGTTCCCCTACCCGTCCGGTTCGGGACTGCATGTCGGGCATCCGGAAGGATACACCGCCACCGATATCGTCTCGCGGTATTACCGCAATAAAGGCTTCAATGTCCTTCACACGATCGGCTGGGACGCCTTCGGCCTGCCGGCCGAGCAATATGCGGTGAAGACCAACACGCACCCCCGCGTGACTACCGCCGCCAACATCACCAAGTTTCGCCAGCAGATCCGCATGCTGGGGCTCAGCTACGATTGGGACCGCGAGGTCGATACCACCGACCCGAAGTACTACAAGTGGACACAGTGGATCTTCCTGCAGCTCTATAAGAGCTACTTTGATCCGTTTGATAATAAAGCCAAGCCGATTTCCCATCTTGTAGCCGAACTGGAGAACGATAATCTTGTGGTCGCGCCCGATGGCTCGATCCACATTAACCCGGTCTCCGAAGGCATGCAGGCGATCAGCGGCGATGTCGAGGCGTACCGCAAATGGGGCAGCTACACGCCGATTGAGCAGCGCGGCATCCTCGACGGCCAGCGCCTGGCGTATACCGACGAGGTGCCGGTGAATTGGTGCCCGGGGCTCGGCACGGTGCTGTCCAATGAAGAAGTGATCGACGGCAAGAGCGAGGTCGGCGGCTTCCCGATCGAGCGCCGGCCGTTGCGGCAATGGATGCTGCGGATCACCGCGTACGCCGATCGTCTGCTCGCGGACTTGGACGCACTGAATTGGCCGGAGTCGCTGAAGGAAATGCAGCGCAACTGGATTGGCCGATCGATCGGCGCGGAAGTGGATTTTGAAATCGACGGCCGAGACGACGTCATCACCGTCTTCACAACGCGCCCCGACACGCTCTTCGGCGCCACCTACATGGTGCTCGCGCCCGAGCACGAGTTGGTCGATCAGATCACAACAAATGAGGCTCGCGCCCAAATCGCGGCTTATCGCCACGGAAGCCAGGGCAAGTCCGACCGCGAACGCCAGCAGGACACGAAGGACAAAACCGGCGTCTTCACCGGCGCGTATGCTGTGAATCCGCTGAACGACCAGAAGATTCCCATCTGGATCGCCGACTACGTGCTGATGGGCTACGGTACCGGCGCGATCATGGCGGTGCCGGCGCACGACGAGCGGGATTTTGAATTTGCGAAGAAATTTGACCTGCCGATTAAGCATGTCGTGCGTCCCGCGAAGGGAGCCGCCGACCAGAGTAAAGCGTTTACAGACATTGGCGTCTCCATCAATTCCGATTTCCTCGACGGTCTCCCCACCGCCGAGGCCAAAGAGCGGATGACGGAATACCTCGAGGAGGAAGGCGTCGGCCATAAGAGCATCAACTACAAGCTGCGCGACTGGCTCTTCTCACGCCAGCGCTACTGGGGCGAGCCGTTTCCGATCGTGCTGGACATGATGGGAAACCACTTCGCGATCGATGAGGCCGAATTGCCCGTCACGCTGCCGGAGATTGAAGACTTCAAACCCACCGGCACCCCCGAGCCGCCGTTGGGCAAAGCCAAGGATTGGATTCAATATTCCGACGACCTGAGGCGCGAAACCAACACCATGCCGCAGTGGGCCGGCTCGTGCTGGTATTACCTGCGGTATATCGATCCGAATAACGGCGCGGAGATGGTCGAGGAATCCAAGGAACGGTACTGGATGCCGGTCGATCTGTATGTCGGCGGCGTCGAGCACGCGGTGCTGCACCTGCTTTACTCGCGCTTCTGGCACAAGGTCCTCTTCGACCTCGGCCACGTCAGCACGGCCGAGCCGTTTCAGCGATTGGTCAACCAGGGAATGATCCTTGGCGAGACGGAGTTTCATTTCTTCGAGAGCAGCGCCGGCGCTGTCAGCGCGAGCGAGATTTCCAACATCGCCGAGGAAGTGACCGACGAAGGACCGAAGCTGGCCGGCATTCACAAGACGACCGGCGAAAAGCACTACACCACGCGCGTCATCGAGCAACTGGTCGAGAAGAAGGGGGATAAATACGTCCTCCGCGCCAACAACGAGGTGGCCGTCGATGCGCGCAGCTTCAAGATGAGCAAAAGCCGCGGCAACGTGGTGAACCCGGATGACATCGTCGAGGAATACGGCGCCGATTGCTTCCGTCTCTATGAGATGTACATGGGCCCGCTCGAAGCCCAGAAGCCGTGGAACACGCGCGACATCATCGGCATGTGGCGGTTCCTCAACAGCGTCTGGCGCAACTTTATCGGCGAAGACGAAGCCCGCGTCACCCTCACCGGCGGCCATGCGAATGACGAGATTGATCGGATGCTCCATCGCACGATAAAGAAAGTGTCGGAGGACATTGAATCGCTGCGCTTCAACACCGCCATCGCGGAGTTGATCAAGTTGAACAATGAGATCGCCAAACTGACGGCCGTTCCGCAGGCGGTCGCGGAAGTTTTTGCGCTGCTCCTGTCGCCATTCGCGCCGCACATCGCCGAGGAATTGTGGCTGCGCATGGGACACACCGAATCGATCCAGAAAGCACATTGGCCGCACTACGATGCGGCGAAGCTAATCGACACCACGATCGAATTGCCTGTGCAGATCAACGGCAGGCTGCGCGACAAGATTCAGATTATCGCAGATGCGGACGAGCAGATGATTTTTGATCTCGTGGAGGCATCCGCCAAGGTCAAGCCGTGGCTGGATGGCAAGGAGATCAGGAAGCGTGTCTATGTGCCCGGAAAAATGGTTAATTACGTGGTCGGTTAATAGACCTCAGGGAATTCAATGGCTGTAGAAATCGAAGCAAAAATGAAGGTCGCGAACTTTGACGAGATTCGCGCGAAGCTCACGTCGGTCGGCGCCACCAAGACGGGTGAGTATTTCGAGATCAACACGTTCTTCGACACCAAGGACCGCTCCATGCTGGCGGCCGACCAAGGACTGCGCCTGCGCGTCAAACGCAACGACGCCGATAACACCGAGACTTACGTCTGCACCTACAAAGGCCCGCGGCAGCACGGCAAGCTCAAGAGTCGTGAAGAGATCGAGATGAGCGTGGTGAATCCAAAAGACACCGTCGCGTTTTTCGCGGCGCTGGGTTATGAACACGTGCTGACGTTCGAGAAGCGCCGCCACAGCTGGAAGTTCCAGCGCTGCTTCATCGAACTCGACGAGCTGCCGCACCTGGGCGTCTATATCGAAATCGAAGGCCCCGACGAGACCACCGTCTTCCGCATCCGCGAGGCACTGGGATTGAACAACGCCCCGATCATCAAGACCAGCTACACCGCCATGCTGATGAACTACCTCCAGGAACGCGGTCGCCCGGATCGGTCGGTGATGTTCCCGATGGATGCGTAGGCGGCGAGGGTGAAGGGTGAGGGAAGAAACTCTTACGCCTGCTACGAGTCGGCAAACGGATCGATCACCTTCGCGCCGGTTTTCGGAAATCTTTCGCGTTACGGGTGGCGACGATCAGATTGTTCGCCAGTGCCGTTGCGGCGATCATACTGTCTTTAATCGGCATGGATTGTCCGGCGAATCGCAAATCCGCCAACAGCTTTGCCCATCGCAACCCGGTCTCGGCCGGCCACGGTAGGCAGTGAATTCTCGCCACGCCGTCGTTAAACCACTTCTCCAATTTTCGCCGCTTATTGCCGGCGTCAAGCAAATGGATTCCGAAGCGGATCTCTCCGAGGATGATCGGATCTACCGCAACATCGCTTTCATTCAATCGAAGCCATTGCACGACATATTCATTAGGCCGCGGCTTGGTAACCTCGCTCAGAACATTAGCGTCGACGAGATATTTCACAGCGTGTCCGTGGATTCGGATCGGATGGGAACGAAGTATCCCTTCTCCGGACACGCCAGCAGCCAATCGGTCAGCCCCTCATTCGGCGCGGGGTCCGATCGCGTCAAGCGGTATTCCCCTCGATCCACGCGAGTCACCTCAAACTGCTGCCCGGGCTTAATCCCGTCGCGCTGCCGGATATCCGCCGGCAATACGATCTGGCCTTTGCTGGAAACAATCGTTTTCATGGTAGGTAAGATATCGTCTTACTTGCGAGATCGTCAACAACATTCCCCCAAGAGATTCATTTGCCGCGATCGCATCTTCGTGTCCTTCGTGAACTTCGTGGTTAATCACCTTATCTAGATCAACCCCGCAATCGCCGACTCCACTTTTCCGCGCCAGACTTCGCTGACGTGGATGCGGCGGAATGTGAGTTGCTGTACAAGCCCGTCGATGAACGGGGAGATGTCGGCCAGTGAGCCGACCGAGCCGTCGGCCTCGAGGACGACGATCTCGCTGGCGGCCGCGTGCTGGGGGGACGTGATCTTGTACGGCGTGTCGTTCGGCTGGTCGTAGAACATCGCGTACGCGCTCTCGCCGCCGGCGGAATTGATGACCGATTCTGATTTGGCGACGATCGCTTCCAGCCGCGCCGGATCAATCACGCGGGTGAGATCGATGGTCTTGAATAATCGCCGATAGAGCAATCCGTGACTGAGAGATGCCAGCGTGTGATCGTCGCTGCGGCTCCAGACTTTGAAGCAGTGCATCACGGCGATGTCGTCCAGCTCGGAAAACTCTTCCATCGTCAGCTGCTGGCCGAGCAGCGTCTTGTAGACCGGATCATCCCGCCGCGGCCAATCGAGCCGGTCCTGCACTGCCATGCGTTTGGCGCGCTGTAGCGCGAGCTTGACCATGCCTTCGCCGGCGCGGACGACCTTGTGGAAATAGACGTTGCGATACATGTGGTACCGCGCCTGCAGGTACGCCTCGACGGCGCTGACGCCCTTCCACGTCACCGCCAGCCGGTTGGATTGTGGTTCGATCGTCATCGCCTGAAGCATCCAGCGGAGATCGTAGTTGCCGTATTGGCTGCCGGTCATCAGGTTGTCGCGCAAGAGATAATCGAGCCGGTCTGCATCGAGCTGGCTGGAAAGAATATCTGACAAATACGTCCGCCCGGGCTTAGCCTGCAGCAGGTTGACGACGCGCGTGGGAAGCCCGGGATCAAAATCACAGAGCGTGCGGTTGATGCCGGTGCCTGGGTCGAGGATCACCCGCGACGTGAGCAACTCGTGGTCCACGCCGCTGACGCGCTCGAATACATGGCTGAACGGCCCGTGACCCAGGTCGTGCAACAGCGCGGCCGCGAGGCAGGCGGCGCGGTCCATCTCGTCGATCTTAAAGCTGCGCCCGAGCTGATCGATGATCTGCCGCGCGGTCTCCATCACGCCGAGGCTGTGGCTGTAGCGAGAATGATCCGCGCCAGGATACGCCAGGCTCGCCATGCCAAGCTGCCGGATACGCCGGAGCCGCTGGAACTCCGGACACGCAAGCAGATGAAAGATCAGCCGATCGACCGGCAGATCGGTCTGCAGCGAGATGACATCGTGCACCGGATCGCGGATGACTTTCTGGGCCATTGCCTTATTTTGATCGCGAAAAGTGCCGGTGTCACGCGCGCAAAATCCGAATGTCGAAACCCAAAATCCGAATCAATGACGAATGACGAAATGAGCAAATTAGCGCCGATCATTCGTCATTCGAGCTTCGGATTTGATTCGTCATTCGGGTTTCGTCATTCGGATTTTCCCCGGTACTCAGTGTATTTATCCGCCCGGCCGCGAGCAAGATCGATCGGATACTTCGCTTCGTTCTTCACCAATTTCTTCCGTGCCGCCGCCGCCAGATCGATCCCCTGATCCGCCGCGATCAGTAGCAGCCAGCCGAACACATCCGCCAACTCGTCGGCAAGCTGCTCCTTGTTCGCATCGAGGTGCGCCTGCAACTGATCGCCGTTTTTCCACTGCACCAGTTCCAGCACCTCGGCCGCCTCGAGGCAGAGGGAAAGAATCTGGTCCTTCGGATTATGGAACTGTTTCCAATCGCGTTCGTCGCGAAACTTCAGCAGACGATTGGTGAGATCGACGATCGGATCACTCGTGTCATTCATAGTGGCCCCGCCCGGATCAGGATTCTTCGCGCCATCGCGTGGCTTCTTCAAACAACTGGCCCACCGAGCGCTCCACCTCGGCGATGATCTGATCATTCTTCAGATGATGAAGTTCGATGGGTTTGCCGTAGATGATGCGGATCTTCCCCGGCCGCGGGAGCTTGCGATGTCTCGGCCAGGCCTCGTACGCGCCGGCGATCGCCATCGGCACCACCGGCACCCCTGCCCGGCGCACCGCCAGCGCGATGCCGCCTTGCACCGGCTGCAGCGTGCCGTCGGGCGTCCGCGTCCCTTCCGCAAAGACGTTGAGCACTTGCCCCGCTTGGAGGAGCCGGATCATCTCCTTCATCGCGCCGATATCCCCGCGCCCCTGCTGGATCGGGAACGCATTCAGCGCCCGAATGAGGATGGCCAGGGGCTTAACCTTAAACAGATACGCCTCAGCAAGATACGCGAACGGCCGATCGAGCATGACCGACACGAGGACAGGATCTAAAAAGCTCTGGTGATTGGAGACGATCAACACGCCGCCATTGCGCGGGATGTTCTCCTTGCCTCGGACCTGCAACCCATAAATCAGACGAACGCCAATCGCCGCAAAAATCTGTAGGAATCGCCACAGCCAGCCACGATCGGGCGAACGCTGTTCAGTAATCTGTTCCGTCGAAGTCGGCGCGCTCATCGGACGGCCTCGACCCGGGAAATGATCGTGTCGACCACGTCGTTGAACGCCAGCGATGTAGAATCAATCGCGATCGCATCCACAGGCTTCTCGAGCGGGCCCACGAGCCGGTCGCGGTCGCGCTTGTCGCGCGCAAGTATCTGGTCCAGCACTTCTTTATACTCCACGCTCTCGCTGCGGCTGCGCATCTGGTTGTAGCGGCGTCGGGCGCGCTCTTCGGGGGACGCATCGATGTAAAACTTGCATTGGGCTGTGGGGAAAACGATTGTCCCCTGATCGCGGCCTTCGGTGACGACGTCGCCGAGCTCGGTCCCGATCGCCCGCTGCTGGTGAACCATCATCTCTCGAATCGCCGGCACCACCGCGATGTAGGACGCGGCATCGGAGACTTCGCGGCTGCCCAGCAGGTGCGTGACGCGCTCGCCGTTCAAGATCACGGCCGGCGGGTTTTTCGTCCAGTCAAATTCCACCTTGGCGTGCCGCGCGACGAAAGTCAGCTCCATGTGGTTGTTCAGATCCACCTCGCGCCGCCGCGCCGCCAGGCCGAGCGCGCGATACATATGGCCGGTATTGAGAAACGCGAACCCGAGCCGGCGTGCCACCTCCTGGGCGACAGTCGACTTGCCCGAACCCGCCGGACCATCGATCGTGATGACCATGAGATGGCGTATGTACTAAGAGACGCGACCAATGTCGAATGTGGATGAAAAAATCATCACGCGATCTGATGAAACTCAAGGAAATGCGGGATGGGCATAGAGACACAGAAGAAGAATACTGTCCACGAATCTACACGAATAATCACGAATTTTTCCTTTTGGAATTAGTGATCATTCGTGAAGATTCGTGGACAAACGTATTCTCTGTGTCTCCGTGCCTCTGTGGCCAATTCAAGACTTCGCCGCCCACAGGAGTCCGCGCCGCATGAGCGTCAGGCACGGCTCGCTCTCCATGATGTTCGTCTGATGCCCCAGCGAGTTGTAGAAGACGCGTCCGCGGCCGTAGTAGCGCGTCCAGAGGACGGGCATATCAAAAGTCCCGTTGGGCACGTGCGGACCGTCGGCCACCGGAAACTGCGTGGTCGCCATCACGCGGTTGCTCGGGTCCACGTGCATGTAATACTGCTCCGACGACACATCAAAATCATCGATGCCTTCAATAATCGGATGGCTCCCTTTGATGATGCGCACGCGGTAGTTCGTGCCGTCATTGCCGGGGTGCGCGACCCATTGCCCGCCGGTCATCAGCGCCCACTCGGT
>JACMML010000225.1 GCA_014379105.1 Phycisphaerae bacterium | reverse complement strand
CGCACTTCGATGCCGATCGTCGGAATGACCGGCTCCTCGGTCGTCGAATCGCCGTACCGATTGACGTGCGGAGACTGGATACGCGGATGTCCGGCGAACACCCCGACCCCGTGCAACACCAGCCAGCCGATCCGCCGCACGGGGTCGGTGTTGACCGCCTCCAGCACGGCGGCATACGCGGCGGACTGCCAAGTCTCCATCTGGTCACCATACGCGATCAGCCGCTGCTCGTGATCCGTCAGCGGCCGCCGGTGGTCGCGGGACGAAGATCGTTCGCTGTCCTCACCAGTCGTGGCGTTATCCCCTTGAACCTTGGCTTTCTCCAATTGCCGCTTGACGTACCCGATCACGCTCGATTCCTTTAACCAGTCCGGCGCCGCCTTGCGGATCGCATCGGGTGTCTGCACCGAACGCTTGCTGATCTTCACGAACACCTGCTGCTTCGCCTCGCCGCACGCTTTCTGCTTCCCGTTGTAGCAGGCGGCATTCAGACAGAACCCACGCGGGTTGTCCGGGTCTTCGTCGATCCCGAACAACGTGCGATCGCTCTCGGAGTTGTGTGGGCACCCCGCACACTTGCGATACTTCTGGCCGTTGTGGGCAACCGGTTCCCCGAACTCCCACGGGATCACCCGCAGCGAGAACTGCACCTTCGCAACCTGCTCCTTCAACCGCGACAGCGGCCACCGCGTCACCTTCCCGTCCGCCAGTTCCGCGAAGTAGCTCTCCTGCACATCATTGGCGTGATCGGCGATCTTCGCATCCCCCGCTTTGGCGGGGAAACACCAGGCCGGGGCACCGGCGCATTCGCACGCCAACCGCATCTGCTCGTGCGGATCACCCACTTTCGCCAACTCCCGTAAATGACCGGCGGGCAACCCCGCCCGCATCGCGAACCGCTGCACCGGCTTGGTCAATCGGTGCAGGTAGTCCCGGTCCTTCACCCACGCCACCGATCGGGCCAACTGCGTCGCGGCCTCGTCATACGCATCCCCGGTAAACGTCGGGTCGGCCTTGATCGCGGTCAAAATGTCCGCCACCGCCAACACTTCCTCCAGCGGCGTGATGTCCTGCCGGTGCAGGTTCTCGACCGCCCGGGCCTGTGCGATCTCGGCATCCGTGGCCGGTGGAAAGACCACCGCCCGGATCGTCGGACGTCCCAACAGTTCCATCGCCGCACACCGCCGCGACCCGAAGCCGAGGATGTAGGGTAAATCCTTCTTCGATGCCCGCTGGTCCTCACCCCGCTCGTAAACCCGCACCGGTTGCAACTGCCCGCACGACTCGATGCTGCTTTTCAAAGCCTCGACCCGCTCAGCATCCCCCGCCATCGGAATCCGATGGTTCCGGCTGCGATCGATCTGCGACAACTCGATTTCCCGAATCCGACACTCGCCCGTCATACGACTCATAACGACCTCCACGGGCCAAACGACCCGATGAACAATGATCACGCGACCAAAGCACCCACCGCCCGACGACACGCCGGGAAGAAAAATCCATGAATGCTCGAATAGGCCTTGCCCAAGGCAGGCCCCGCGCCTGCCTTGCGTAGCCAGACCCAACGGGCGCGACCGGCGGCGGGTCACGGGTGCGCAGCACGAAAATCGCGGAGGGTCCGCGTACGCGTGGAAGCCGTGATTTTCGCGTCAGCCCTTGACGCGACGACGGGCGGGCACGCATACGACTCGCCGTACGAACGTTCCTTTGAATGATTCAGGGGAGCGCGAGGGGAATCCTCGCACACACATTGATTTTACTGAAAGATTCCCACCCCGTCCGGCAAAGAAGATGACGAAGGGATGACGTTATCACCCGCATGAGTTGCAGATCGTTAACGATTTTTCAACCGGTTTCGTGATACGCTCGACGATGCTTCGAATCACCCCACAAATCTCCTCTGCCCGCGCTAAGGACTATTACTCAACTGCGGATTATTTCACCGAAGGACATGAGATTCGGGGAATCTGGGGAGGCAAGGGCGCTGCGCACCTGAGTCTGCACGGCACCATTGAGAAAGCAGCCTGGGACGCGCTCTGTGACAACATTAACCCCAAGACCGGCGAACAACTTACGGCACGCAAGAATGACTACCGCCGCGTCGGCTGGGATTTCACGTTTGACGTGCCGAAGTCTGTGTCGCTTCTGTTCGCCCTGACCAAAGACCCGCGCATCATCGACGCCTTCAGCCAGTCAGTCGATGAAACCATGCTCGACATAGAATCAGAACTGCATGTTCGTGTCCGCAGCAAAGGCCAGGACACCGACCGCCTGACGTCAAACGGCATCTGGGGTCGCTATGTTCATACCACGACCCGACCGACGGACGGCGTTCCCGATCCTCATCTTCATGCCCATTGCTTCCTGTTCAACGCCAGTTACGACGCATACGAGAATCAATGGAAGGCCGCACAGATCGCGGAAATCAAACAGGACGGCAACTATTTCGGCGCGCTGATGCATAGCCGGCTCGCGGTCCGCCTGGTCGAATTGGGCATCCCGCTCGAACGCACCGCCAAAAGCTGGCGCGTTGCCGGCCTCGATCAAATCACCGAATCCAAGTTCTCCCGCCGCACCAAGGAGATCGAAAAGCTCGCCAAGCAACTCGGCATCACCGACCCCGCGGAAAAAGCCAAACTCGGTGCCCTGACCCGCGACGGGAAGATCAAGCATCTCAGTTTCGACGAACTGCGTGCCACCTGGCTCTCCTGGCTGACACCGGATGAATCCGATGTGATGCAGAGGATCGAACGGGGCATGCAAAACCCCGCAACGCCGGTCTTCAACGCAGCTACCGCCAAAGAAGCGATCGCCTTTGCGGCCGAGCATCACTTCGAGCGCGAGTCGGTGATCCCCGAGCGCATGCTGCTCACCACCGCGCTGCACCATGCGATCGGGCAGGCGACACCGGAGAGCGTCTTCGCCGCGCAGCGCGGCACCGACTTCATCACCGGCGAAGACAAAGGCCGCCGAATGGTGACCTCCCCCGCCGTTCTGGAAGAGGAACGCCGGATGATCCGCTTCGCCCGCGACGGTCGAAACACCTGCTGCGCCTTGGCACCCATTCAGGAAAATGATGTTCCCGCGTGGTTCAACAAGGACCAGAAGCAGGCGCTGGTTCACCTGTGCAACAGTTCCGACCGCGTTGTCCTGCTTCGCGGATCGGCCGGCACCGGGAAATCCACGCTGCTCAGCACCCTGAAACAGAAGATCGAATCCAACGGCAAGCAGATCTTCGCCTTCGCCCCCAGCACCGACGCCAGCCGGGGCGTCCTGCGCGAAATCGGGTTCGACAACGCCGAAACTGTGGCCCACTTGCTCGCCAGTCCGCAAGCCCAAACGGCTATCCAAAATCAAGTGATTCTTATCGACGAATCAGGCCTTCTCGGTTCCCCCACTATGGCCAAAATTTTCGATCTCGCCGATCGCGCCAACGCCCGTATCATAATCTGCGGGGATCGATATCAGCACCACTCGGTCGAAAGAGGCGCCGCCTTGCGACTGCTGGAAGAAGAGGCCGGCATCCGCAGCGCCCGACTAACCGAGATCCTCCGCCAAAAAGACCGCTACAAACAGGCCGTCGCGTATCTCAGCCAAGGACGGGTCGAGGCCGGCTTCAAGGCCCTGGAAGACTTGAACTGGGTTCACGAGATCGCCGACCCCCAGACGCGCTACGACCGCATCGCCGCCGAATACCTCCAGGCGACCGAAGCCGGTAAATCCGTCATTCTCGTGTCACCCACCCATGCCGAGAGTGGAAAAGTAACCCGCACGCTTCGCGGCTTGCTTCAGCGCGAAGGCAATATCGGTGAGGACAAAGCATCCGTGCTCAAGCTGACCAACCGCAATCTTACACTCGCCCAGCGCGGGGACGCGGTGAACTATGCCGACAACGACATCATCGTCTTCACCCAAAACGCACCGGGGTACACAAAAGGCACTCGGCTGACCGTCGGCATCGATCCGGTCCCGCTGCATCTCGCCCATCGGTTCAGCGTCTACCACGCCGGCGAACTGGCACTGGCCCAAGGGGATGTGATCCGGATTACCGCCAACGCCGCGACCGCCGACGGCCACCGCGTCAGCAACGGCCACACCTACACCATCCGGTCGATCGCCCGCGACGGAACGCTCACGCTCAATAACGGGTGGCACCTGGGTTCACGGTTCGGACAGATCGACTATGGCTATTGCGGCACAAGCCATGCCAGTCAAGGCAAAACAAAGGATGTCGTGATCGTCGCCGCATCCACCGAGAGCTTCCCCGCTGTCAGCCGTGAACAAGCCTATGTCAGTATCAGCCGTGGCCGCTCCCGCTGTAGCATCTATTCAGACGATAAAGAAGGATTGCTTGAAGCCGCCTCCGGCACCAGCGACCGGATCAGCGCGACCGAACTGGTCGGCCGGAATCCGACCCTATCGCCCCACCGCCGCCGCGTCCTCCAACAGTCGATCGAACCGTACATAATCCCACAACCGACGCTCCAGCGCGACGGAGGACGCTATGACTATTGAGAAACTGTTGCAGAAATATCAATCCAATCAATCCGACGATGCGAACGATCACGATGTTGTCGAAGACCAAGGTGCCTATGGCATCTTCCGGGCACCGCGTGAACGGGCTCTGATGCTTGAACTCCGCAAGAAGGACAGCACGGTGCTCGCGATCCCGTATGCACTGATCGAACAGATCACATTCTCCCCCGCCGACGGCATCACCCTCTACACCTGCGGACACGAAATCCGCATCACCGGACGGAACTTGAATTCCGCCACGGGGCCAAAAATCGGCCTGCTGAACGGGCTGTGCCGCCACCGCATCGCATGGATACAAGAATACTCCCGCGCGGCGGCCGCCGAACCGAACACCCCCGCTACGCAAATCGACGCTATCACGTTGTAGAACGCTGATTAGATTATTGAATGAGCGACCGGCTTGCTCAGCAACATATGACCGTTCGCTACCGAATCACTTTGACGACGATCGAAACGTCCGATTCCGCCCAGATGCGATCCGCGGTGAGCACGACCGCCTGTTCAAAAATCCCCAGTGCCAGACAAGCTCGGTCCCCGAGCGACAAGCCCAGCGGACGCGTGATCTCCCGCAGTGAGGCGGCGAGCGTCGCATGCGCGGTACCGAAATCGACTATCCGCACCTCAAGATCGTCCAGAATTCCCCGCACGGCGTCGGCAGGTACATTCAGCTCGGCCAATTTCGCGAGCACTTCGGCATAATTGACGGTCGAAAGCATCGCATCGCGCAATTTTGGTGCGACAACCTCCATCCCCGGTTCTCTACACAGGAAGGCAAGGAGGGCCGAACTATCCAGTACGACTTGACCCGGCGGGATGTCGGAAGCCTCACTCCGCTTCGGCTTCACGGCGGCGATCTTCGATCAATTCATCCGACAGGCTGCGCCCGGCCGGCACCTGCGAACAGATATAGTCCTGGGCATCACGCATCAACTGGCCGTACGTCCTGAGTTCCAGACCGTTATCGCGGGAACGCATAACGAGTGTGTCGCCGGGACGGATGTTCAAGTGTGCCCGGATCGCGGCGGGTACGACGACCCGGCCCGCCGGATCGACCTTGACGTGGTAGCCGTCGATCGGACTGGTTTCTGTGGTGTGCATTGTCGATTCCCCCCTGAGATGGATGTCTACTTCGACCATGACACATCTCGATTTCAATGTCAAAGCATATCGATACCGGAATCCAGACGGTGATCAATGCTAGATGAAGCCGACCCACGGATGGTGCGGTTCTCAGACCGCTGTAGCGGTGAGATTTCGCTCGATGATATCGAGCGCATCCTCGCCAAAGATGACAAGCGTTGACGGACGCTCATGATTTCACGCGCGAGCGGGATACCTTTGCCCGCCTGGATAGTGCCGGCATCGCGTCTAGCGGAAAGCCGCATTCAAGCCAGATCTTGCGGAACTCAGTCACAAATGACTTGCGCGCCTTCCAAGTCAGCCTGAACCATCGAACGTCGTCCATCTGCAACAGTTCGACGATCTCGCGCGTCGACATTTTCGAGGACCACAAGGTCAACATCGCCCGATCCGCCGGGACCATGTTGAACAAGGCGAGCTTGACGGCTTCGCGCACCTCCTCGGCGGCGAGTGCAGCACTCGGATCGATTTCCGCGCCGCGGACCAGTGTCGAGAAAGCCTGAACCCTCGCCTGATGCCGATCGTCACGGTCCAACCGCCGCGCGTGCCGGGTAAAACGGCGCCACAGCATCCTGCCCATGAAAGGTTGCAAGGGACGATCAACGTCGTAACCGCTCAGTCCCGTGATAAAATCCTCGACGAACCAATCATGGGCCAGGTCGAGCAGTTCCTTGCGGGGCGAAGTGCCGAACCAGCCGCGAAGTTTGCTGCGAAGCAGTCGAACCGCCGCCCGCCGAACGACTATCAGTTCGTTCCCCAGATGCGTCAAAACGCCGTTAGATCGGACTGATTTGATTACCTTCCGCGCCGCGTCTTCGACCGCTTTCCAGTCAATTCCCGCGTTGTTCTGAATAGTACAGGCTTGCATGACCACTCCCTTAAGAAGACCTTTGTGTTTCTCTAACCCGTTCCCCCACAGACACTTGCCGCAGGATAATCTTGTTTTGCGACTTTTAAATGGGATTACAATTATCGGGCGTTACATTCGCACTTTTTTCTCAAGTTCTGAGCGAGCGAGTCACCATCGCGTCAGTCCGCCTGCCGCAGGGTCGTGGTCATCCAATTCCGCCGACTGGATTTGAACTCATGTCCCGTGGTGTAGACGATCGCATCCACCATCCGGTTATGGCGCTGTCCACCCGTCCGAAGCGTGCCATAGAAAGATGGCTGCAATTGGTACTCCCAGGTCTCACTGAACCCCGCCGTCTCGTTTTGCTCTCCTTCACCGCCCATGGCGCTGTACCAGTCGTTCGCGCCGCCGCTCTGACTGAAGTTGGACAGGAACTGCCGCTCGCGCCCGATCCGCTCGCTCATGTATTCGCCGGTCCGCTGACAGGAGTTAGCATGGGCGATCAGCGTCCCGGCGTTCCCCAACACCGACTCCACCTCCGCCGTCGCCTTGTCGCCGGCACCCAATGCCGCGATGTAATTATTGATGTTCTGCGACAGATACACGTTTGCTGCCAACTTGCTGCGGCAAGTCGAGAGAAAGGACGCATCCGCACCGGTGATGAAGTTCTGCGCCTCGTCCGCGAAGATACTGACCGGCCGCGTCCCCGGACCCACCGCCCGGCGCAGCAATGAAAGCTGCACCGACTTCTTCCACAAGATCCCGGCAAACAGTCCCGCCACGCCGAAATTCTCCACCGGCAGGTCCACCACGACGATCTTCCCGTTGAGCACGTCCGATGGTGATACGTTCGATGTCGTGGAGAACAACTCCCGCAAGACGCCCCGGTCCAGAATCGACGCCGCCGCGCAGAAGGTGCTATCGACGATACTGCGGGTCTTTTCCGCCAACTGAAGATGTTCCCGTTGAAAGAAATGCGCCACTTTCGCCGCATCAAACCGCTGCCGCTCATCGATCTGTCCCTCCTGGCCCCGGTGCAGCATCACCAGCATGCGGTGGAAGCAGTAAGACGAGTTCTGCCAATCCCGACTGCCGAGTTGCTGGGGCGAATGCGGCGCGCTGGCGATCACCTGGTAGACATTGGGGATGGAGATGACGTCGTCCGACAGCACCAGCAGGTCGACCGCGTTCCACAGAAGCTGCTTACGGGCCGTGAGCCAGTAGGCATCCTCCCCCTTTCCACCGGCTCCTTTCTCCCGCCCATTGGCCATCTCCAACACCTCTTCGATCAAATTGACGATATTCGGCGTCAGCCCGCCGCCCCGACCGCCGTGGCGGCATTCGTGATCGAGGGCGTTGAATCGGTATCTATTCTCGGGTGAGAAAACGACGACATCTTCACCTCGGCCCGTCTCCTGGCAGTACCGCAGCCATAAGTCCCTCTCATCCGACTTCGTGCAGAGGACCAGGAACCCAAACCCGGCCTTGAGATATGATGTCGCCAAGAGCCGTCCCGACCCGCTGGTCTTTCCCGAGCCGGTGGCGCCGAACACCGCGACACCGGAGCAGGCGTCGCGGATCGAAAAATCATCCTGTCGGTTCCAGGCAAACAGCGGCTTATCGAGGGACCACCGCGAGGGTGGTTGCCGGCACTTAAACCATCCGAACATGCGTTACTCCTTGTTGGGGTTGGCGGGCCTTTTCAGAACTGGAAGCGGTGGCGGCAGAACAGGGCGTTGGACGGCCTTGCGACCTTGCAACCGCGCTCGGATCCATCGCAACGCATGAACGAGTTTGTCAGTGCCGTCGGTGTCACCGATGCGGTATCCGATCAGCCAGTACCAGCCGAGATTGATTAAACGAGTCATCAGGAATGCCATCACGGTCTCCTTTCAGGCCTTGGCCTGATCTCGAAGCATTGCCAGAAAGGTCGGAAGCTCGATCCCCTGCTTGCGCGCTGCTTTGGCACGCAAGAGCAGTTCTTCGAGCACGCTTATGAACGCATCAAGGGTCGAGTCGATCCCGTGAAGGACGATCGAGCGGAGTGAATCCAGCACGACCGTCAGCTTCTGAAAGCGATGGGTGGGCTTCTCGACGGTCGCGGGTGCGACCCGCCGCGTCAGTTGGTAACCCTTCTTGAGTCCGATCTCGCCGGACGAGATCTTTTCCTGCACTTCGGCAGGCCCGCTGAGAATTGCCAAAAGTTTCGACACCGTTGCCGGTGACTTGCCGATCTGATCGGCCGCTTCGCCGGCCGTGCAACCGCGTTCGTTCATGAGCTGCTGGATCGCCCGCGCCTGATCCATCACCGCCAAATCATCCCGCACACAGTTGGCAATGAGCTGACGCTGCAACACCGCGGCGGCATCCAGCGGCTGATCGACGATCAAGGCCGGCACCGCAGGCAATGCCAGTTCAATCGCCGCCTGAATGCGCTGATCGCCGTCCAGTGCGATCAATTTCGTACCTTCGCGGCGCAGCAGTACCGGCTGCAAAATGCCGACCGACTGGATGCTCTTCATCAAATCGGCTTTGAACCCGTCACTGAACTGCGTTCGCACCTGTGGCGGACGAATAATCGACTTCGGGTCGATCTGAACAATCTCATTCTCATTCATGATGGCCTCCGGGGTTGAGAGATCGCGAGTCATGACAGCGACGCGCGACACCCCTTCTTTGCCGAAGGCCGCCGATTTATTGCAAATATTTCACGGGGAAACTGCGCGCAATAAAAAATCATTCCGCCGGAAATGTTTCTGGTCCGACCGGCAAAGAAGAATCAGAGGCACCGATATGAACGACGATCAGAACACCACACCCGACTTCGATTCGCGCCGAGCGTTCAACTGGTTCATGAGTGCCATCGAAGGACCGGCGATGACGTTAAAGGTGTTCCTCCACTACCGGTTCGGCAGCCAGCAGCCCGGGATCGCCGGCGTACTGGCACTGGTCATTCTGGTTCTCTTTATCGGAATCTGCCCGCCGTACAGCCCCTGGCCGCTGATCGGATTTATCGTGGCTTATTTGGCGATGCTCGTCTGCCGCAGGACCGGGGTGATGATTCGGTACATGCGCCAGGACGAAGAACATTCCTGGTTCGACGGGTACAGCGTTGTCAGCCGGGTATGTCCTTTCATCACCGATGAGTTTGCCAAGCGGAACATCGAGCCGCTGATCGGGATCGTCGCGGGCATCGCCTTGGCGCCGTTCAGCCCACCGCTGTGCGTCTATCTCGTGATGGCGTCGTTCTGCCTGGCGCTGACGACCCATGCCCGCGACGGGATCCGCTACCGCCAGCTCAAACGCATGCGTGACCAATACATCGAACAAAAAAGTCGCGTTCAATCTTTTCGGGATTGTATCGATAACAGCCGCTTATGAGTGGCAAAGAGATCAAGGAGTGACCCATGGGATATTGGACAGACCGAGCCGGGCAGTTCTTCGACTTCAAGCGGGGCTGGAGCGAGATCATGAACTACGCGCGGCAGGGACTACGGGAACTCAGGAACGTGTTCTACCCCGAATCCCCGCACGCCCGTGAGACCGATCCCGGTATGTGGGGGAACAAGCTCCCCATGGAAGTCTATCAAGATCGCCATGGCGAGACGGACCTGACCCCAGAAATCGGCAAGCCGGACGATTCGCTTCGCAAACTGGAACAGCAGTTCGAGCTCGTGACCTCGTCGCGTGACGAGTATCAGCGGGACGAAAAAGATTTGGATAAGGAGTAAGCGTTATGAGTGCCCTTCTATTCATGTGTGTCGCCGCCTACGGGATCACCCGGATCGCCAAGTACGCGAAGAACCATCCCGCTCAATCGATGCAGTTCATGGCGTGGCTGCGGCAGATGTTCGTCAAGTAGCCCGCGGTAACTCAACCGCCGGTGCGGGTGGGTGACACCCGCACCGGCTTTCTAACCAAGGATAATCAATGAACGCGAAAGAGGCCGTGCGGCACGTGCTGAAGGAAGCCGCCAATGCTCAGAATTTCTTTGACTATTCAGACAGCGAACGGCTCGGGTGGATGCTAGCCCGTTCATTTAAACTCGGAATGAAAGTGGCTCGTGGAAATGCTCTTTCCCCGCGGAACGCTGTTGGTTCTCGCTTCACACCATCCGCAAAGCGCTAAGCATCGATCTGCCTGCAATTGCCCATAGCCGATGTGTCACAAATTTTCTGATCGATATCGAGACGATCGGTCATCCATGAATCGCTCCTCCGACACACAATCTCACCGCGCGGTCCGCGCGGACGCCCTGCCGCCAAACACGCCGGCATGGATCACGGCCGCGCTCGTGCTGAACACGATTCGCGTCTGGCAGCCACGGTATAAAAATACGATTTCTGTCAGCGAAGCGATTACAATGCTCACCAGAGTTGGACAGTTGATGGATGTCTTGTTCGGGGAGCGTCGTCATGCAAAAGAGATTTGTCGCGTGGGCGAGGGTGTCATCGGCCAAACAGAAGAATGAAGGATTCAGCCTCGAAGACCAGGAAGCTCGGCTGCACGAGTTCGCCAAGCGGCTGAACGGTGGCATCTTGAAGCTGTTCAAGATCGCCGAGACCGCCACGCGCAGTGCCGAGCGTGAAACCTTCCGCGAATTCACCACCTTCGTAAAACGTAACGCGAATCGTCTGGACGGAATGCTGTTCGTGAAGGTCGATCGCGCCGCCCGCAACATACGGGACTGGGCGGACCTCGAAGCACTGTCTGAATCCGCCCGCGTACCGCTGTTCTTTCCCGACCAACCGACGGCAGAAACACCTGCCGGGCGTATGCAGCGGCGGATGAGTGCGGTGTTCGCTTCCTATCAGACCGACCAGCAGGCAAACGACATCCGCTCCGGCTTGAAGCGCCGCGTCGAATCGGGACTGCCGCTCGGACGCCAATACGGATTCCGCAATGTGCGGGTCAACGGCCGAAGTCTGATCGAAATCGACCCCATCACCGCACCGAAGGTGAAACGCATCTTCGAACTATTTGCGTACCAGCCGGTGACGATTTACTCACTAATCGACGCCTTGGCCCGTCAGGGCATCGTCTACACCGATCGTCAACCGCGATTCACCAAATCGACGATCTACCGCATCCTCACCAACCGCATCTACGTGGGTGAAGTTCATCATGCCGGTGTCTGGTATCCAGGCACGTTCGACAAGCTGGTTGACCTGGCGACCTTCGAGCAGGTCCAGCAGCGGCTCGGCGGGCGGATCATGCGAAAGCCGGAAATGACCTACGCCGGAAAACTAATGTGCTGCGGGCATTGCGGGAACACCGTGACGGGCGAGAAGAAGCTCAAAGAGTCACCGAACGGCCTTGTGCGAACTTATACCTATTACCGCTGCTCGCTGTACAACACGCCGGGGCACCCCCGCGTTCGGTTCACCGAAGCACAGATCAACGATCAGTTGATCGCCCTGTTCCGCAGGATGCGCTTTGACGATCCCGGCACGCGACAATGGTTCACCGATGTCATCAAAGCGCGCCTCGCCGCGGGGCAGCATGACAACCGGGATCACCGCGTGGAATTAGAGCGCCAGCGAGACGCACTTGAGAAGAAAATGAGCGCACTTTTAGAGATGCGCATGGACGACGAAATCACGCAGGAAGAGTACGTCGCGAAGCGCCGAGAATTGCACGATCGTCTCTCGGGAATCCGCGTTCAACTGGAAACGATTGATGTCGATATCAAGGAATTGACCGATCGCGCGATTGCGGCTTTTGAACTCTCACAAAGTCTTGAAAAAAAATGGCTTACCGCTGATTTCGCCACCAAACGAACGATATTGGAGATCGTACTCGAAAAGGCACTTTTGAACTCCGAAAATATCGCGTTTTTCACCGTTCGGCGTGCTCGAAAGCACGCCGAAAACGGATTTAAGTGGAGCCATGGGGATTTGAACCCCAAATTCAACCATGCCATGGTCGCGTGATCCCATTTCACTATGGCCCCGGGATTATGGAAATTTAGCCGATGGGGATGGGCTGTCAAGTTGCGCGCCACGGCTTTGTTACGCGCCCGCGCTTAGTGCTTGGCGGGTTGGCGGGGTAGATTGGCGGCGATGATCATCGCGGGAATTGATGAGGCGGGTTACGGGCCGCTGCTGGGGCCGTTAGTGGTTGGGTGTTGCGCGTTTCGCGTGCCTGATCCGGAAGCGGGTTCGGGAAAACTGCCGTGCGTGTGGAAGCTGCTTTCGCGGGTGGTGGGGAAGAACCGCTGCCGTCATGGCCGAAAGTTGCACGTGAACGATAGCAAAGCGGTTTACAACCCAACGGCCGGGCTCAAGGAGCTGGAGCGCGCCGTGCTCTGTCTGCTTTCGCAGCCGCATGGAATCGCTGATGACATTGCGACGCTGCTCCGCTATGCCGACCCGGCGCTGGCGGAGCATCTGGCGGGATATCGCTGGTACGATGGATGGGCCGACGAGCGGTTTCCGATCCAGGCCGACGGCGTGGCCGTTCGCATCAGCGCCAATGCGTTCAAGATCGCCTGCGAACAGGCGCAGACGCGCTGCGTTCATTACATCGCGCACGTGCTGCTCGAACGTCAGTTCAATGATCTGGTCGATAAAACCCGCAACAAGGCGTCGGCCTCCTTCACGCTGGTCGCCCGGCACATAGACCGCCTGCTGCAGACATACGCGGCCGAGAATCTGCTGATCTTCTGTGATCGGCAAGGCGGGCGCGAACACTACGGCCACCTGCTGCGCGTGATGTTTGAAGACTGGGCGCTGGAAATCATCAGCGAGACCGAAAAACGCGCTGAGTACCGCCTCGTCAATCGCGACCGCTCCGCGACGATCATCTTCTGCGAAAAGGCCGAGTCGCTGGCGCTACCAGTGGCCGCGGCGTCGATGCTGGCGAAATACCTGCGCGAATCACTGATGTCGCGCTTCAATCGGTATTGGCAGACGCACTTACCTGATCTGGCGCCGACGGCCGGTTACTATAACGACGGCTGGCGGTTTCTGCGGGATATTCAGGAGGTGCGCGCAAGTCTTGGCGTAAACGACGCGGAACTTATTCGCCAGCGCTAGGCGCACTCATCGGCGGAGCAGCCACATTTACTGCGGCACTATGACGTCGGCACGCCGACTAGCTGCAATCGCAGCACAAAAAGCGCGGCCGACAATTGCAGGTCCGCCTCAAGCAGATCCGTCTGCGATTTTGCTTTCCCGGTGGTCGCGGCGGTCTCGTCGCGCAGCACGTCCAGATCGCTCCGCGCGTCGATTAGCCGGCGCATCTGCTCCGGCGTGATCTCCACCTTCAGATCGGGATCCACGCCCCACTCGGCCGCGTTCTCCTCGTGATGGATGCTTTTGCCGCTCGGCAGATAATAGTGGCTGGTCGTCAATTTCAGCGCGGCCTGTTGGCCTTCCAATGGGAAGACCATCTGCACGCTGCCTTTTCCGTACGTGCGCTCGCCAATGATGGTGGCGCGCTTCTGATCGCGTAGCGCGCCCGAAACGATCTCGCTGGCAGATGCTGAATATTGATTCACCAGCACCACCATCGGCAGCGTGATGTCATCGGAATCCTTATGCGCGTCCATGCGCGATTCGGGCGCGGCATCACGCAGGCTCTGGGTGGAAACGATCTTGCCGGAAGAGAGGAATTTATCGGAGACTTCGGTAGCGGCGTTGAGCAGACCGCCCGGGTCGTTGCGCAAATCGAGGATCAACCCGCGAGCGCCTTGTGTCTTAAGAATTTCCAGTGCGCGATCCAGTTCCTTGCTCGACTCACGCGTGAAGTTGGTCAGCCGCAGGTAGCCGATCTTCTGATCCTGGTCCAGCATGTAATCCCAGCCGCCGCCGGGCAGATGCATCCAGCCTTTGATGCTGGCGTTCTTGATCGTCGAGCGCGTCAACGGGAAATCACGAACCTTGTCGTCCGGGCTTTTCACCGTAAGCGTGACCATCGTGCCGGCCGGCCCGGTGATCTGACGCTTGGCCTGCAGAGTGGTGATGCCTTTAGCGCTCTTGCCATTGATCTGCGTGATGATGTCGCCGGCGCGGATGCCGGCGCGGAGAGCCGGGCTGTCCTCGATGGGAGTGACAACCTTGATCTGCCCGTCCGCGTCCTGAATCTGGATGCCGACGCCGCTGAATTCTCCCTCGGTGGTGGAGCGAAATTCCTGTATCTCAAACGGCCAGATGATGTTGCTGAACGGATCCAGCGCTGCGAACGCGCCATCGGCGAATTCGCTCACCAGCACCTCTTCGGGGATGGCTATCGTCCGGCGGTTTGCTTCGTCGATATTGTCGAGCACCGCATCGAGCGTGGAATGTGAAACTCCCTCATCCTGCGCGATCGCAAGGCAACGATCGATCGCGGCCAGAAAATTCTTCTGCCGATCCTGGTCGGCCATTGCGGCGAAGGTTTTCTCCATGCCGCTGGTGGTTGCGAAAATCCGCAGCGCATTTAATCCGCCGGCGATGACCTGGGAATATTGCACGTCCTTGTAATAGTTTGACCGCGCTTCGGTCAGCGATTCGCGGAGCATCGCCTTCTTGATTCCAGACAGCTCCGCCTTCCAGTCGCTCTTGAGGTTCTGCGCCAGCTGATCCTGCGATTCCACTTTGTCCGCGGCCTCCTGGGTCGAGGGAACGGCGGTTGGCTGGGTTGTGGCTTTTAGATACTTCAGCGCTCCTCTGCGATAACTGATTTCCTTTTCGAGCGTGCCCGCAAAGGCTTCGGGGGCAAATCGCGTGAGGATGCGGACACGTCGGACCATGTCCTCCATCGCGCGCGTCCATTTTGATTCCGTGGGTTGGATGACGCTGAGATTCGCGAAGATGCGCCGCGCCTTCACCCAGTCGCCGTCGGTCTTGTATTTTTCTGCCGCGGCGATCGCGCCAAGGGAAAGATTCTTCACCCACGCCTCATCAACGAACCGCTGCTTGTCATCCGCCAGCGTATAGCAGTCGGCCAGAATGTCGGTGGAGAGATCGAGATACCCGCCGTCGCGAAGAATATGCGTGTCACGAACAGCATTGTCGTAGGCCTTGCGGCGCTCGGCTTTGAACTTGTCGAAAAGCGTGTTGTACTGGTTGATCCAACTGGTCACCTGTGCCTGATCCGGCTCCACCGCAACCGAGGCGTATTGCAGCTTCAGCTTATGCGGGATGGAACTCCACTGCTCGGCGCGGATGGCATCAACCAGCGACACCGGGGCGGTGGTCGGCGCGGCCAATATTCCCGTGGAAAGCACCAGCGATGTGGCACCCGCTACGACAGACGCGAGCAACTTATTCATGGGATTGGGTCTCAAATCTCTAGAACTTCCGTGTCAAAGGCTTTCGTCGGCGGACAACACCTGGGACATCACCTGGGACATCACTGGGCTCATGGATTGGTGCGGCGGTTGATGCTAGCATTCTCGCTTTCAAGTTCCAAACAGAATCCGAATGTCGATCATCCAAAAACAACTCCGTACCGCATTTGGGGCCGCGATCCGCGATGCCTACTCCATTGACGCCGATCCCCTGCTCGCCACAACCGGGACCGATAAATTTGGCGACTACCAATGCAACGCCGCGATGGCGATCGCTAAACAGCTCAAGCTTAGGCCGCGGGATGTCGCTGAGAAGATCAAATCCTGCGTCGACTTGGCCGGAATGGCGGAAAAGCTGGAGATTGCGGGTCCGGGGTTCATCAATATACACCTCTCATCGGCGTGGCTGGCGACGAAGTTGAACCAGATCGCCGCCGACCCCCGCCTGGGGATCGAAAAAACCGCCAATCCGCAGCGGGTCGTGATCGATTACCCCGGCATCAACGTCGCGAAAGAAATGCACATCGGCCATCTGCGGCCGAGCAATATCGGGGATGCCATCGCCCGGATCATCGAATTCACCGGCGAGACCGTCATCCGCCAAAACCATATCGGCGACTGGGGTACCGCGTTTGGCATGCTGCTGGCGTATATGCAGGAAGACGCCGGCAAGAACGACGCGGCCCTGGCGCAAATCGATCAGTTTTACAAAGCCGCCAAGCAGCGGTTCGATTCCGACCCCGCATTCGCGGATGAAGCCCGCGCGACCGTCGTGCGGCTCCAGGCCGGCGGCGCCGACGAACTGGCGCGATGGCGTAAGATCGTCGATATATCACGTCACCACATGCTCGAAGTCCTGCACCTGATGTCCGTGCAGATCACCCAGGCCGACGAGCGCGGCGAATCATTCTACAACCCGATGCTCGCCGATGTGGTCGCCCAACTGCGTGCCAAAGGCGTGGCTGAGGAATCGGAAGGGGCGATCGTCGTCTGGGTCAAGCCGTTTGAGACACCGCTGATCATCCAGAAGCGCGACGGCGGCTTCGGGTACGGTACGACGGACCTCGCGGCATTGCGATTCCGCACGACCGAACTCAAGGCGGATCGGCTTGTCTATGTGACCGACAATCGCCAACGCCAGCATTTCCTGCAATTCACCGACGCCGGCCGACGCGCCGGATGGTTCGGTAATGCCGGGTACGACCACGTCATGTTCGGAACGATCCTGGGCCCGGACGGGAAACCCTTCAAGACCAAGTCCGGCGAGAGCGTGAAGCTCAAGGAAGTGCTCATCGAAGCCATCGACCGCGCCCGCGCCATCGTCGATGCCAAGAATCCGGAGTTACCCGATGACCAGCGATCGGCCATCGCGCGCAGCGTCGGCATCGGCGGCGTGAAATACTTCGATCTCAACAAGGACCGGCTTACGGATTACGTCTTCGACTGGGACAGCATGCTCGCGACCGAAGGCAACACCGCGCCGTATCTGCAATACGCTTACGCCCGCACGCAGTCGATCATCCGCAAATCGGGCGTCGAGGTTCCGCCATCCGCGCAGATCACGCTCGGCGCGCCCGAGGAGATCACGCTCGCCAAACACATCCTGCGGCTTGGGGATGTCGTCGAATCGGTCGCGAAGGAACTCAAGCCGCACGTGCTGTGCACCTATCTTTATGAACTCGCGACACGGTTCAGCGGATTCTTCGAAGCCTGCCCGGTGATTAAAAGCGAAGAGCCCCTCCGCAGCAGCCGCCTGGCGCTGTGCGCCGTCACCGCGCGTACGCTGGCGACGGGTCTCGATCTGCTAGGCATCGAGCACCCCGAGCAGATGTGATGGGAAGGAGGGGGGATTATCTGGATGCAGGTCATTGGTTGAGGAGTCAGGAGTCAGGAGACAGGAGGAAGGCAAGACGAATCCCGCGTCCGCTAATCTCGACGTCTGGCTGCCATTCTCTATCCCGCATCTTCTATCTCCGCTCTCCGCTCTCCGCTCTCCGCACTCCTGTCTCCTGTCTCCTGTCTCCTGTATTCTCAACAAAATGAAGTTCGGTAAGATCAAGCGCCAGCACGGCCGGGTGGGCGGGCTCGATGCGATTCTCAATCGCATCATCGAGAACTGCGCCCACGTCAGCCGAATCGTGCCCGGGCGGATTAAGCGCCGACGCGGCAAGACGCCGCCGAATTTTCGCGTGCAATACCCAACCGACGCCGGCATCAAGTGCCTGTACAACGGAACAGGGACGGTGCAGGAGGTTTTCCTGATCTGCGTCGATCAGGAAAAGGCGCTGGCGTGGATCAAGAGTGAGTTCCCCCTTGCCGCCGAAGAGCGCCAGTCCCCTCTCCCTCCGGGAGTGGGTTAGGGTGAGGGGGCTGGCCAATGTCAAATAACCCTCACGTCCCACTAGACCCAATCCTCCTCTCCCGTGCGCGGGCGATGCGAGGCGATCCCGCGCCGGCGGAACACAAGCTCTGGCAGCTGCTAAGAAATCGTCAGCTCAACGGATTCAAGTTCCGCCGGCAAGCACCGGTCGGGACGTTCATCGCGGACTTCGTCTGCCACGAATTGAAAATGGTCGTAGAACTTGATGGGGAAAGTCATGGCGTGACTGAACGGCAGGATTCAGTGCGGACGCAAATTTTGGAGCGGGATGGCTATCGCGTAGTGCGGTTTTGGAATGTGGATGTGTTTGAGAATGTTGATGCTGTATTGGAGACGATCTTTCGTGAAGCGATGCGTTTGCGCGACGGCCAGCCCCCTCACCCTAGCCCTCTCCCGAGGGGAGAGGGGACCATGCAGGGCGCCGTTGAGCTGTTGAGGATGGGGAAGCTTGTGGCGTTTCCGACCGAGACTGTTTACGGACTTGGCGCGGATGCGACAAGTGACGCGGCGGTTGCGAAGATTTTCGCCGCGAAAGGGCGGCCTGGAACGAATCCGCTGATCGTGCATGTCGCGGATGAATCGGTCGCGCGGCGCTACGCCACGCATTGGCCGGAATCTGCCGAGCGGCTGGTTTCAGCGTTCTGGCCGGGGCCATTGAGCATTGTTCTGGCGAAAGCGGATTCGATCTCCGATCTCGTCACCGCCGGCCGCAAGACAGTCGGCTTGCGATCGCCGGATCACGCGCTGGCGTTGGAATTGTTGCGGGCCTTCGACGGCCCGGTCGCCGCGCCCAGCGCGAATCGTTCCAACCACGTCTCCCCCACCACCGCCCAGCATGTGCGCGATGAGCTCGGCGACGCCGTCGATATGATCCTCGACGGCGGCCCGTGCGCGGTGGGTATTGAGTCGACGATCCTCGACCTCACCGCCGACGCGCCGACGATTCTCCGTCCCGGCTCGATCACGCGGGAGATGATCGAAGAGGTTCTCGAAACGCCCGTCCACCAGCCACACGGCATGATCGCCGCGATCGATCAGGCCGCGACTTCGCCGGGGCAGCATGCGGTTCACTATTCGCCGCGCACGCCGGCGTATCGGTTCGATCCACAGCAGCAGGCACAACTCGACTGCACCGACGCCGCAATCCTCCCCATCACGCTCGATGCCGACACCTACGCCCGCCAACTCTACGCCAGGCTCCGACTACTCGACGCCCAGCAGTTGCGCGCGATCTACATCGAACTCCCCCCCGATACAGAAGAATGGCGCGCAGTACGCGACCGCATCATGCGCGCCACCAAGCCGCTGTAAGTCCGATCAACCTTCGCTGCCCGTGCCACGGTGAAATAGGCCGCAGATTTCGCGGATGACGCAGATTGCGCAGATGAAATCAATTGAATCATTTCTTATCTGCGCCATCCGCGCAACCTGCGTCATCTGCGGCCCATTCTCCCCAAGATTCGCCGACTCACCCACTCGCCGATAAGATTCCCCCATGCAGGATTATGAAAAGCTGGGCGTCTTCTACCTCGGCCGCGAGTACGATCTGCAGGCGCGCACGGTGCGGGACGACCTGGTCCTTTACGACAGTAAAGATCTAGTCACCCACGGCGTCTGCGTCGGTATGACCGGCAGTGGCAAGACCGGGCTCTGCATCGGCCTGCTCGAAGAGGCGGCCATCGACGGAATCCCCTCAATCGTCATCGATCCCAAAGGCGATCTCTCCAATCTGCTGCTGACGTTTCCGCAATTGCGCCCCGAGGATTTTAAGCCGTGGGTCAACCCCGATGACGCCCGCAAGGCGGGTGTGGAGGTGGACCAGTACGCCGCGCAACAGGCCGAGCTGTGGAAAACCGGGCTCGCCAAGTGGGACGAGGACGGCGCGCGAATCCAGCGCTTGCGTGACGCGGCGGAATTTGCGATTTACACGCCGGGAAGTAATGCAGGTATTCCATTATCAATACTTCATTCTTTTGACGATCCGGGCGAAGCAATCACCCATGACCCAGAAGACTTTCAACAACGAATTGCAACGACAGTAAGCTCGCTTCTTGGACTGCTTGAGCTCGATTCCGATCCACTATCAAGTCCGCATCACATATTTCTGTCCAATCTGTTTTCTCATGCTTGGTTCAACGATCAAGACACTTCGCTTACGCTTGAAAGCTTAGTGACACTTGTCCAGAGCCCTCCATTCTCGAAGCTAGGTGTGATGGATTTGGATTCGGTATATTCAGCAGACCAGCGATTTAAGCTTGCGATGAAGATTAATTCCCTGCTCGCTTCCCCATCATTCAAACTTTGGACACAGGGTGACCCGCTGGACATCCAATCCCTGCTCTACACCCCCGCCGGCAAGCCGCGGGTCGCGGTGATCTCAATCGCCCATCTTGGTGACAGCGAGCGAATGTTTTTTGTGTCGCTGCTGCTCAATCAGATGCTCGGCTGGATGCGCACGCAAAAAGGCACCACCAGCCTGCGCGCCCTGCTCTATATGGACGAAATCTTCGGCTATTTCCCGCCGGTGGCGAATCCTCCGTCCAAGCTGCCGCTGCTGACGCTTTTGAAGCAGGGACGCGCCTTCGGACTCGGCGTGTTGCTGGCCACGCAGAACCCGGTGGACCTGGATTACAAAGGCCTCGCCAATTGCGGCACGTGGTTCATCGGGCGATTGCAGACCGAGCGCGACAAGCAGCGCGTGCTCGAAGGACTCGAAGGCGCCGCCGCCGGCGCGAGCCAGAAGTTTGATCGGTCACGTATGGAACAGACGCTGGCGGGCTTGGGGAATCGTGTGTTTCTGATGAACAATGTTCATGAGGACGAACCGGTCACGTTCCAGACGCGCTGGACGCTGTCGTATCTTCGCGGGCCGCTCGGGCGCGCGGAGATTAAGCAACTGATGGCCGGGATGAAGGCACCCGCGGCGACGGTGGCGACAACTACTGAGCAGAATCCATCCACCCCGCAGCGGCCGGTATCAAAGCCCGCGGCGGCGAAAAATGCAGGGCAGCCGGTCTTGCCGCCGACGGTGAAGCAGTATTTCATCCCCGTTCGCTCGGCCGCGCCCGCCGGCGCGACACTGGTCTACGAGCCGTATCTGCTCGGCACCGCGGACGTCTATTTCCTGGACAAGAAAAACGGCGTTGATGAAAGCCGACAAGTCGCGCTGCTGGCGGACATCACCGACGGTCCGGTGCCCGTCGAATGGTCCGGGGCCGCGGAGTGTCAGATTCCCGAAGCAGACCTGGACGATCGACCCGCGCCCGGCGCCACGTTCGCCGCGCTTCCCACCGCCGCCTCGCAGGCGAAGAATTACGCCGCCTGGACCAGCGCATTCGCCGACGGGGTCTATCGTGTGAATAAGCTTGAGGTGATGGTCAGCGACGACGCCGATATGGTCAGCAAGCCGGGAGAGAGTGAACGCGATTTTCGAGCCCGGCTCGCGCAGGTATTTCGCGAGCAGCGCGATGCGGTCACCGAAAAGCTGCGCGCCCGCTACGCCCCGAAGCTGACGACGCTGCAGGAACGGCTCCGCAAAGCCGAGCAGAAAAAACAGAAGGAGCAGGCCGAGGCATCGACGAGCAAGTGGACGGCCGCGCTGTCGGTGGGCGCTTCATTGCTGGGGGCGCTGCTGGGACGAAAGAGGATCAGTTCCACCAACGCCGGCCGGGTCGCGACAGCGTCTCGGCAGGTCGGGCAGACGATGAAGCAGTCCGGCGACGTCGACCGGGCCGAGGAAGACGTGGCAACAATCACCCAGCGCCTCGCTGATCTGCAACTGGAGTTTGAACAGGAGGTCGCCGCCGCAACGTCCAAATGTGACGCGGCGACCGTCGAGCTGACGCGACTAATCGTCCGGCCGAAAAAGACTGATATCAAGACGCGCCTGGTCGCGCTCGCGTGGGTTCCGCAATGGCAGGACGCGACCGGCACGCTCCGGCCGGCGTGGGGATAACGCGATGCCAACCGACGACCACATCGCCATCACGTCCGCAGCCATCGACACCGCCGAGGCGCTGAAAGACTTCAGCACATCGGCAACAGGCGGCGTCGCGATCTTCCTCGGCTGCACGCGCGCCGAACGATCGAGCGATGGCCGCGATCTGGTCGCGCTGGATTATCAGGCGTATGAAGAAATGGCGGTGCGTCAACTCCACGCGCTGGTCGCGGCCGCCCGGTCGCGATGGCCGATCATTCGCTGCACGCTGCTGCACCGCATCGGCCGGGTGGCGCTCGGCGAGCCCAGCGTGCTGATCGCGGTCGGCACGCCGCACCGCGCCGAATCATTCGATGCGTGCCGATTCCTGATCGATGAGCTGAAAAAATCCGCCGCCATCTGGAAGCAGGAAATCTGGACCGACGGCCAGACCTCGTGGGTGCCCGGCACGCCCGTTTCACCACGTTAAGCCGCGCCTCGAAGCGCACTTGCCGATCCGCCGTGCCCGGTCTACTGTCTGGAGCATCATGCTTCACCCGCTGATCGACGCGCTGTACTGGCTCACACTATCCGCGTGGTTCGGTGCGGTGCTGGTCAGCGCGATGATCCCGCCAATCATCCACAAGACGATCAACGACGCCGATCCGACGCTCCCGCTGGTGTTGTCGGTCAATCTGGACAAACAGCACAGTATCCTTCTCGCCGGCGGCGTGGTCAGCGAGATTCTGAAAATGCTCTTTCGGCTCGAGGCGATCTGCGCACTGGTGTTTCTTCCGGCGCTGGTCGGCAAATGGTTTATGGTGGATGTCGCCGGATCGAATGTGATCATGCCGCTCATGGTCACGGCGCTTTATCTGATCTCGGTGGCGTTCGTCCTGTACGGCTGGCGCGTCGTGTATCCCAAGGTCATCCGGCACCGGGAGCGTTATATCGAAAACGCCGACGATCCCGATGTCGCCAATGCAGAGCTGGATTCGTTCGATCGCTACAGCATCGAGCTCTTCGCCGTTGTGCGAAACCTGCTGTTTTCCCTGCTGGGCGCGGTGCTTTTCAGCGCTGCCCTCCCGCCATACGTCCAGCGCCTCACCGCCACGTGATTTCCAATGGCCAAGCAAGTGAGTAAATTAATTCTCCAGCGCCGCGAGCGCGTCGCCCGGATCCTCCCAGTACTTAAATCGCTCTACCCCGACGCGCGCTGCTCACTTGTTCACAAATCCCCTCTTGAACTGCTGGTGGCGACCATCCTGTCGGCCCAATGCACTGACGAACGGGTCAATATCGTCACAAAGACCTTATTCAAAAAATATCGAGCGCCTTCGGACTACGCGCGCGTGCCGCAGGAAGAGTTGGAGAAAGACATCCAGTCCACAGGCTTCTTCCGCAATAAAGCCAAATCGATCCGCGCGATGGCGCAATCGCTGATCGACAAACACAACGGCATCGTACCGCAGACGATGGAAGAGCTGGTCGCGCTTGCCGGCGTCGGCCGCAAGACGGCGAACGTGGTGCTCGGAAACGCGTTCGGAAAGAACGTCGGTGTGACGGTCGATACGCACGTCACGCGCCTGTCAAACCGGCTCGGGCTGACCAAACAGATCGACGCGGTAAAAATCGAACAAGACCTGATCCTCATCGTTCCACCGCAGGACTGGACCATCTGGTCCCACCTGCTCATCTACCACGGCCGGGCGATTTGCAAGGCGCTCAGGCCGCGATGCGAGGTGTGCCCGCTTTTGCCGGACTGTCCGCACGGGCAGAAGGTGATGAAGGAAAGAGCCGCAGATTCCTAAAATGGAGCCTGCATGCCGCCAAACCTGTGACGTAAATGCCCGGATTTATGTAATCGGCTCCACGACCACCGCCGTGCCGTAGGCGAGCACTTCGGTTACGCCGTCGCGAATGTCGTTGGCGTCATAGCGGACACCGATGAGCGCATTGGCGCCCAGTTCCACCGCGTGCGACAGCATTGTCTGATACGAATCCTCGCGCGCCTGCTCACACATCGCCGCCCAGCCGGGGATATTTCCGCCGACGATCGTCTGCAGGCCCGAAACCCAGTTGCCCACCACGCTGCGCGAACGAACGACAACCCCGCGAACCAGGCCCACGTTCCGCACGACGCGAAACCCGGGGAGCTCGAACGCGGTCGTGACCATGTGGTGCGCGATCGGGGCGCCTTGTCCGTGATATGCCAGTGCCATGCGGCTCACCTACACGTTGTCGTTGAGATAATTGATCAGCATCCGCAGGCCGCCTTGATCGCGCTTGTTGAACGCGAACGTCAGCCGCGGCAATTCAGCAAGCGTCGGCTCGTCCCGCTCGATCGGCAGCGCATCGACGACCTGCATCGTCCCCTTCATGCACATGTGCCCAAATCGGCGGCGAATCTCATCAAGCTGCTGGGGGCTGGGACGCCGCTGCAACCGCATCACGGCGGTGTCGCGGGCGTAGCGGATGGAGTGATACGTGCGATAGAAATGCGTCACTTCGCGCACGGCTTCGTCCAGATCCTGGGTGATCTTGTACAGATTCACGTCGTCGGCGCTGATCAATCCGCTGCCGAGAAGATTTTCTTCCACGTAGTGTTTCCAGCCGGCCCAGAACGTGGAGCCGGGGTGATCGATCAGCACGATCGGCATCGGCGCGGCCTTGCCGGTCTGGATGAGTGTGAGCACCTCGAAGCCTTCATCCATCGTGCCAAACCCGCCGGGGAAGAGCACGATCGCGTGGCTGGAGCGAACGAACATGAGCTTGCGGGTGAAGAAGTATTTGAAGTTGATGAGCTTGGGATCGCCTTCAATAAACTCGTTGGTGCGCTGCTCGAATGGCAGACGAATCGCCAGCCCGAAAGACGGCTTCGCGCCCGCCCCCCCGTGCCCCGCCGCCATGATGCCGCCGCCGGCGCCGGTGATGACCATCCACCCAAGATCGGCGATGATTTTCCCGAATTTCTCGGCCGCGACATAGTCGGCGTGGGCGATCGGGGTTCGGGCCGAGCCGAAGATGCTGATCTTT
>JACMML010000224.1 GCA_014379105.1 Phycisphaerae bacterium | reverse complement strand
CGGCGCCGCGCCGCGCCGAACCCGGCGCGGAAGTGCTGGATCGGGTCAAAGAGCGGCTGAACAAAGAGATCAATCAGTTTCTGGCTGCAAAGAATCCGCTAAATCAGATGCAGCTCCAACTGCTCGCCCGGGCTTACCACGTGAAGTGGACGCCAGCGTATCAGAATCCCGCGGTGGTTCAGACCGCTGTGCGTGGACTTGACGCATTGGCGATCACGTACCGCACCAACAAAGAGATCGCCCACGCCGGCCCGGCCACGTACAACCCGGAATGGTTCGGTCTCGGCCCGTGCGGCGACGTGCTGCACCTGCTGCGCGAGCCGATCCAGCCGCTGCTGAATGTGAAGATCGACGCCGCCGATCAGGCGTCCCCGGATCGCAAGACCGCCTACGCGGACATGCTGGTCGAGAGTCGTGACTGGCACACGCGTCATCGGCGGCTTTATACGAACCAGTCGATGATCAATGACCTGTACATCTTCGCGGCCCACCGCGGCGTGGCGGCGGTGGACCCGAGCCGGGCGAAATCGGATCAGGAAATGCTTCGCTATCTCCACGAATCCATCGGACTCGAGCCGTGGCTCGGAAGCGAGACCGACAACGGCCCGGAGAAACCGGTGGGGGATAAATATTATCAGCTGACGAAAAAGGGGCTGAGCCGTGAACTCGGCTACGTCGGCTATTACGGGGAAGTGCTGGACTGGGTCGCCCAGATTTATGATGTCACCCGTCCGGCGGTCGGAAAACCCGGCGACTCAAGGATCGCGGCGCAGCTCGCGAAGATCGCGCTTGCCCGGGCGGTGTTTCGATATCCCACGCTCGACGCCGACGGAAACCGCGCGATGCGCATCGAGGCGATTGTCGGCTGGCGCGACGCGCATTACCCAGGCAATGTTGTCTACGCGCAGCGCTCCAGTTGGGACGCCAGCGCCGCCCAGGTGGCGGCCGACACGCTGGAGCCGAAACTCGTCGCATTTGTCCATCAGATGTTTGACGACAACCAGTTTTTCAAAAGCGTCGACGATCAACTCCGCGGCGGCGGGCTCCGCATCACCGCCGGGCTGCTGGGCGTTCCCGATCAATACGAGTCAATCAAGGCTCAGCCGAAGACCAATGTGCGCCTTCCAATGACGCCGGGCCAGCCTGATTTTGTATTCTCTGATGAAGAAGACGGCGTTGTCGCGGTTAAAAATGGTGACGACATCCTTTATGTATCGCTCTATTGGCGCGCTCGAAACGCCGTCAACTTTCTGGCTCGTGTTCATTACATGACTCCGACGATGGACCGCATCGCCGTTGTGCGTCAGGAGACACAGCTGCAGCCCAGCGGGCAGACTTATACCCGGCCGGATCACATCAACTTTGGTTTTGCGAATGGGGGATTGAAATACCCCGGCGAGGTCCACTCGGCGCACGCCGGCGAAAAGTTACCCATCGCAAAGGTGCCGGCCGACGTCAAGTTCGCACCGGGGCGTGAGAACGTTTACGCGGGGAAGGGTGATTTCTACACCTGTAGTTATGGCCCGTACGTCATTGCGATGAATTGCTCGAAAGACAAGGATTTCCAGTTCCGCGCGCCTGACACGAAAAACGTCGTCAACCTTGCGACGCGTGAGCCTGTCTCGTCGGGCGCATCGCTGAAGGTGCCGGCGGGTACCACGATCGTGCTGTATACGCGTACCGCTGCGACTAAAAATTGAGCCGCTTCAAAACGTCCACGTTAAGCCATCCCGGTATCGCAAATAGGCGATGCCGGGGCAGCGCCTTGCCGCGAACTCACTGGCCTTCCTAGAATGTGTGCCGTATCTTGCACGTCGCATTTTACGTGCGCCGACAGTGAGTGAGCATGACATTGACGATCCCGACCGAACCTATCGGAAGTATCCCCCGTCCATTGCATCTGATCGAGGCGGTTGCCGCCGCCGGCGACGGCGCGGACCCGTCGCTTGATGCGCTTTATGAAGACGCGATTCGCGACACCATCGCGCGCTTTGAGGCGACCGGCTCCCCGGTGATCACCGATGGAGAGCAGCGCAAATATCACAATTTCTGGACCTACTGCGTCCACGGCCTGGCGAACACGGCGCCGGACGGGTTTAAGATCCCCTTCGCCGCCGGGCACACCCGGCGCATGCCGCGATTAACCGCCGGGCCGTTTCGCTATAAGCGGCGTGCAGACGAATATCTGGAAATCGCTCAGCGCTTCGCAACCGTGCCAGTCAAGCAGGCGGTTATATCGCCATCGGCATTGAGCCTGATGTACCCGCAGGATGAAATTCCCGGTTACCCGCGCGAGAAGTTCATTGAGGAGCTTCTAAACGAGCACGAGACCGAGATCCGCAGTTGCCTCGATAAAGGTGCTCATAAAGTGCAGGTGGATTTCACCGAAGGGCGATTGGCGATCAAGATCGATCCCACTGGCAAGCTTCTGCACAGCTTCATCGATCTGAACAACCTTGGCTTGGAACGATTCTCCCCCGAGGATCGGCAACGAATTGGCATACATACATGCCCCGGCGGTGACCGCGACTCGACCCACAGCGCCGACATCGATTACGCCGAACTGCTCCCCAGCCTCTTTCAGCTCAAGGCCGGCAATTTTTATGTCGCGCTCGCCGGCGGGCGCGACCGCGTTCGCGTGTTGCGGATCATCCGGGAACACATTAAGCCGGATCAGCGCGTGTTCGTGGGGGTCGTATCACCAATTGACCCGCACATTGATACGCCGCAGGAAGTGCGCGACCGCGTGCTCGAGGCGTCGGACTATATCCCGCCGGACCAACTCGGCACGTGTGATGACTGTGGCTTTTCCCCATTTTGCGACGACACCACGACGTCCCGTGAGACCGCGTTCGCCAAGATCCAGGCGCGTGTTCTGGGAACCGCGCTTGCCGCCGAGATCATAGGGGGTAAGTAGCGGTGTCCCACGACAGTGAAGAGATGCAGATCCGATCTGTCGCGATGCAAAACGCGCAGAGTATTCTCGCCGCGCGCCAGCGGGCAGAGGATGCGCTGGTATCTGCAAAAGAGGAGCTACAGGCGCGCGAGCGCGAGCTGTCGCTGATTTACGCCAGCGTCTCTGACGCCATTTTCTACCTTTCTGTCGATCCCGGCGGGGTGTACAGGTTTGTGTCGGTGAACAAGGCGTTTCTCGACACGCGCTCGCTGGCCGAGGAGCAGGTCATCGGCAAGACCGTTCAAGAGGTGTTCCCCGATCCATTGCGCACGCTTGTCCAGGAAAATTGCGCCACGGCGTGTCGCGAGAAACGCACCGTTCGATGGGAGGAAGACCTCGCCCACGCCGACGGCCGCCGCGTGGGCGAGGTGACGATCAGCCCCGTCCTTGACGACCATCAGATGTGCACCAAGCTGATCGGAACGGTGCACGACATCACCCAGCGCATCCATGCCGAGGAGATGCGCACGCGCCTCGCGGCGGTGGTGGAATGCTCAGACGATTCAATCATAAGTAAGACCCTGGAAGGCATCATCCAGACCTGGAACAAGGGCGCGCAGCGCATGTTCGGATATGTCGCCGAAGAGGTGATCGGCAAATCAATCACCATCCTGATCCCGCCGGACAGGATAGACGAAGAGCGCATCATTCTTTCGCGGCTGCGCAATGGCGAGCGGATCGAGCACTACGAAACCGTCCGGGTGCGGAAAGACAAAACACTCATTGATGTCTCGTTGACCGTCTCACCCATTCTCGACACCCGCGGCAAGGTCATCGGCG
>JACMML010000223.1 GCA_014379105.1 Phycisphaerae bacterium | reverse complement strand
CTTCTACTTGCGACGCGACCGGGAGATAGCTGTCGGCGATCGTGGAATTGCCGACCGTGAATGTTGTGCCGGGCGCAAGATCGTTAAAGTTGGAGATACTGCCGGCGCCTTGAAAATTATTGCCGGTGTAAGTGGGGAACGTGATGGAGGTCGGTGCCGGCGGCAGTCCGGGCAAAACCGCTCCCGCGGGATAAACGCCGAAGCCCGGCACGCCCCAGCCGCCGACCACGGGGTTGGAAGCGGTGTACGCGTTGCTCTGCGAGCCGAAATACGCCTGCACGCCCGAGCCCGATTGCACGACCGTGGCCGCGTTCGCGTTGATGCTGCCTAATACGCCGACCAATGTGACGGCCGCTGCGACGATGCTGGATTTTGTTGGAGTCATGATTTTCTTCGATTTCTCCGGGCAATCCCCGGTGGTTTTAGTCAATAGTTCAAGTCGTCTGAATCTCGCCGAGTTATGCCTTTGTTCGCCGCCGGAGCATCGCCATCGCGCCAATCGCGAGCACCGCGAGAGAAGTTGGTTCCGGCAGCGGGCCGACCGTCATATCAAACGGATCGCCGGCGACCCACATATGCCCGCTGAGTTCGAGGATGCCGTCGCCAATGGGCGATGCCAGCAGCGTGCCGGTGCTGAATGTGCCGCCGCCCGGCTGGAGGAACGTGTAAGACAGGCTACCGAGCGAAACCGCCGGGCCGGTGGGAACGAAGAGGGGCGTGGTGGGGATCCACGCGTAATTGATCACCGCGTCAAATTGCGCATAACCGCCCGCCTGTACGATGCCGGAAATCGGCAGCGGGAGCGCCGGCGTCGCGCCGCCGAGCCCGGTGGGGTTGGCGGTCACGCCGTAGCCGGAGCCGAAGTTCAGTTGTTCGTAGGCGTAGCCCGTCGCGGCCGGTCCCTGCTCGATGTGCCAGTTGAAGATGTTGACCTCGGCATCAGACGTCAGTGTGCCGGTGGGATTAAAACTCCCCGCGATGGTAGACCGTGACGCAGTGAAAGCGGCGGTTCCCGCAAAGGTGTCGATGAATTGCCAGCTTGACGGCGTGGTTTGAAACGGCAGGCCGTTATACGTCGGGTAGATTGTGGAGCCTGGCGCTGCCGGCACGCCGGTGATCGTTGAGCCCGCGGTGTACGGCCCGATCGGGACAGCGCCCCACGCGGCGGCGGGGACCGAATCTGTGTAGGCGTTGCTCTGCGATCCGAAATACCGCTGCACGCCAGACCCGAGCGGGACGAACGAAGCGGCCGAGGCGTCGTTGACGCACATGCCGGCGGTCATTAGCAGAGTCGACGCGGTGCACAGCGCGGTGAGAGAATATTGACGCATTGTCTTTCTCCAATTTCCCTTGCATCCGCGCAAAGCGCGAGCGCAGCGGTGTTCGTTGATTCCTGAACGCGCGCGGCCGGACGATCCGGCGCGCAGCTGTTGCGGTTTCTCTCACACGCTGGGAAATGGGACAGACCTTGAATTGCGGACCAACGCCAAATCAGCCGCAAATCTATGGAACGCGGGAAGCTCTCCGGGCATCTGGGGCGCGCAGCGCACAACAACGCGGGTGCTCACCGACCGAATGGATTACCAAACTTGAGTTGTAAGGGCCGCCTGCCAAGGCGAACCTCAATCGAGAAATGAACCTCTCCTTAAGCCATGAAGTTACTACCGCGCGATTGTTGCGTCAACAATAAAAAGTGCGCTGCGCCCGAGGCTAAGCGGCGAAGGTTTTTCAATCGCCGCAATCTGTGGCAGAATTGCCGGTTATGACGCTCGGATTTGACTGGAGGGGACGAAGCGAACGGGAGCGAATCGCCGAGATTCGATGGCGGTGCTACGGATCGCGCGGCGGCACGCGCGAGCGCTTCGGCGCAGAGGTCACGACCGCCCGGATGGAGGATGGCGATGTGCTGATCGCGTCCGCCGACGGCCAGGATGTCGGGACGGCCACATCGCTGTCGATGCACATGCACATCCGTGGCAAACGGGTGCCGTGCCAGGGCGTTGCGTGGGTGGGGACATCCAAATCCCATCGCCGCCGGGCGGGGAGCGAGGGATCTAAAAATGAGCGGGGCATCGCGTCGCAGATTATGGAGAAAGTCGTCGCCAAGGGGCGGGAGCGCGGGCAATCGGTCAGTGCGCTAATGCCTTTTCGCACCTCGTTTTACGAGCATTTTGGCTACGGGCTGGTCGAATACCAGAATATCTGGACTATCCCGCTCGAGCTGCTTCCGCAAGCTCCAACTGACGGCTGGCGGTTCGGCGCCGCGTCCGACAAGCCGGCGATGGTCGCCTGCCGCGCCCGTCAGGCGACGGCCGGGCATTGCGATGTCGAAACCAGCGCGGCGGGGATTGATGAATGGTTCCAATCGCTTGCCGATTCCACGCAACTGTTTGTGCAAACCGATGGCGATAAGATCGGCGCCTACGCGTGGGTGAAGACGGTTGATGAATCGGATCTATCCGATGGATCGGATCGCCTGATCGCCCACATCTTGCAGCCGTCATGGGATTCGCCGGCGGCGTTGTTATCGCTATTGGCAATGATCGGATCGCTGCGCGATCAATATGCCGCGGTTCGCATCGTGCTGCCGACGGACGTGCCGTTGAACTGGCTGTTGCGCGAGCATCAGGTCCCGCACCGCAACGTTCAGCACCCGGCCGCGGCGTGCAAGGTGATTTCGCGCATGCAGGCGCGGATCATTGATCCTGTGAAATTCCTGACCGGGCAGAAACTATCGCGTCCTGTCACCGGCGGGGCGATCGTCGGCGTGCGCGAATCAGAAGGCGACGCGCACACCTATGAACTCTCCGCCAGTGACGGTGTGATCGAATGCAAGCCGAGCGCGCGCAGCGCGGACATTGAACTCACCGACGTGCTGTTCGCCGCGATCATGTGCGGCTCGCTCCGCGCCTCTGCCGCCCAGCAATGCGGGCTCGTATCGGCGCGAGCGGCGCCAGCAATCGCGTGGCTGGATGCACTCGCCGACGGACCGGCGGGGTTTTCTTTTGAGTACTTTTGATCGGATGTCATAGATGCAGGCCACCGATCAACGCAATCCCGTAACGCCGGAATCGGATATCGATCCGCTTCTGGCGCGCCTCCGCACACAAGCCCAACAAGCCGGCGGCGGCGGGTTGCTGTTCGTCATTGGTGGGGCGGCGATCACGCTGTTCGCACTGATCTGGCCGTCGGGGATCGTGGCGTTCGTGACCGGCGGGTATCTCAATTTCTGGGTCTGCTACGCGATTGGCGTCGCGTGTGTCGTTCCGTGGATCATCAGGCAGATTCGACGCGACAAAGTCGTCTACGGCGGCGATGCCGGGCTTAGCGAGCCAGGCATGAACGAGCGGCCGTCGAGTTATGGCGAATACGAGATGCGGATGTTCCGGCTCGAATGGGGCGTTCTGCTGGAATGGCTGCTGTTCGGCCCGCGGCTTCTGATCGAGGGAATCGAACAGACACAGGGCATGCAGTCGCTGCGGAACCAGCACATGCTTGTCCGCTGCGCCCGCATGCTCCGCGACCTCGCCGCCGTTGGTCAGGCGACGGCTGCGAAATCTCTGGTGCACGGGGACGAGACGACGCAGGACATTGATTACCTGATCCGCTACCTCGACCGCAACGACTGGGTCGGCGCCAGCTCCGATCACAAACGCGTGTGGCTATCGAGCAAGGCGCTGGCCGAACTGCCGACGCTGGGCGTGCCGATTCGGCGGGAATAGTCCAGCGTATGAAATCCGCGACTCAACGCGATAAGGTCAGCTTTTAATTCGCACGTCATCCACGTGTCTGGCAATCTGATCGAGCGTCGATCGCGCCGGCGCGAGTTGGTCGAGCCACGCGGCCGCGCGTTCGACCTGCGTGGTCGCGAGGTCGGCGTAGCGGTCGCTGATCGCTTGATTGGTCGCGCGGGTTTTACTGGCAACCTCGTCGCTGAGACGCTCGGTGAGCCACGTGAACGCGGAATAGCCGCCCAGGACCAGGATATCCAGATGCCCGAGCATCGCGCTGTGAGTGACGCACGCGATCGCCAGCAGGTACGGCGCGGCCTCGGAATATTTGCCGAGCTTTTCAGTTCCGGGGATTACCTTCAATAGCCGCGTGAGCATCGCGGTGTCGCGCGGCGTGGCGTTCCAGCGGGTCTCGAGCCACGAGCGCAATTGATCCAGCTCCGTATCGACAATCGCCCCGGCATCATCCGATGGAAGCGTCCAGCCTTGGCGCATCTGCTCGCCGGGCAAGGTGGCGTTGATCAGGTCCTCGATGCGCGTCTGCAGCGACTGGAATTGCTCGACGACAATT
>JACMML010000222.1 GCA_014379105.1 Phycisphaerae bacterium | reverse complement strand
GACAACCCGCGGTCTGAGGATCCACTGGCGATCATCAACGACGCCCTTGTGGGACTGCGGAGATTCGACACGCCGCACATCATCGAACTGGATCGCGAGAAGGCGATACGAATGGCGATCGAGCAGGCCGGACCCGGCGACGTGGTGCTGATCGCGGGCAAGGGCCATGAGCCGTACCAGACGCTGCGGGAGCGGACGATAGACTTTGACGATCGTGAAGTAGCACGCGAGGTGCTGCGCGGATTTGGGTATCGGAAGTAGAGAGGATGAAACTGGCAGTGGCGGAGATTGCACAAGCTCTGGGTGCACGAGCGCCGGGCTCAGGGGCGACGCTCGAAGGCGTGGCTACCGGCTACTCCGTCGACTCGCGGACGGTTGAGCCGGGCGACCTGTTCTTCGCCCTGCGCGGGCCGGTGCATGACGGTCACGATCACGTGCCGGGCGCGTTCGATCGCGGTGCGGTGGCCGCAGTGGTAGAGCGCGACATGCCCGGCGCTTGCCTGCGAGTGGACGATTCTCTTGCGGCGCTTCAGCGGTGCGCCGGATGGGCACGCGAGCGCTGGGGCAGGGAAGTGATCGGCGTAACGGGATCGGCGGGGAAGACGACGACCAAGGATGCAATCGCACGCATGCTCGAGGTTCGCTTCAGGGTGGGCAAGACGACGGGCAACTTCAACAATCATGTTGGAGTGCCGCTCTCGCTGCTGCGCTTGCCGGACGATGCGACGCACGCGGTGATCGAACTGGGGATGAATCACGCCGGCGAGATTCGGGATCTGGCGGCGATCGCGCGGCCGCGGGTGGGTGTAGTAACCAACGTGGGGACTGCGCACATCGAAAACTTTGAGTCGATTGAAGGAGTGGCCGCGGCGAAGCGTGAGTTGGTGGAAGCGCTCCCCGACGATGGAGTTGCGGTGCTGAATGCGGACGATCCGCAAGTGCGGAACTTTCGCTTCGCCGGACGCAGGATCACGTATGGCATCGACCATGACGCCGATGTGCGGGCTCACGTTGAGGGCAGCCGCTTTGAGGTGGACGGCGTGAAGTTTGAGAGTGCCGCTCTGGGCCGTCATGCGGTGTCGAATCTGCTCGCGGGCATCGCAGTGGCTCGCGCTTACGACGTTCCTCTAGCCGATCTACAGGAGCCCGTTCGGACCTTTGTTCCCGGTACGATGCGAGGCACAGTCCTCGAGAAAAACGGGATTTCAGTAATTGACGACTGTTATAATGCTAATCCCGATGCAGTGCGAGCCATGCTGTGCGCACTGCGGGATTTTCCCGCTTCACGGCACATCGCCGTGCTGGGGGAAATGCTCGAACTCGGCCGCTGGGCCGAGCCCTTGCATCGCGACATAGGCAACTATGTAGCGAAACTGGGGATCCCCGTGCTCGTTGGGATACGCGGCGTGGCCCGTCATATGGTGGACGCAGCCATTGAGGGCGGCCTTTCTAAGGACGCCGCGTTTTTTTTCGATGATCCCAATGAAGCCGGCGCCTTCCTCAAGACGATCGCACGCGCAGGCGACGCGATCCTGTTCAAGGGCTCCCGCGGCACACAAGTGGAGAAAGCCTTGCAGAGGTTTTGGAACTAGAACCTTATGCTCTACTGGCTGCTCTACGAAAAGCTGTTCCACACGTTTACGCCGTTCCGTGTGTTTCAGTACAACACCTTTCGAACGGCGTTCGCCTCGCTCACCGCGATGTTTCTGCTGATCGTCTTCGGGCCTTGGCTGATCCGTAAGTTACGCGAATTTCAGATTGGACAGCACATCCGCGAAGATGGTCCGAAGAGCCATATGAAGAAGGCCGGCACGCCGACGATGGGCGGAGTGCTGATCGTCATCTCTGTGTTCATCTCGACACTTTTGTGGGCGAATCTCCGCAATCCTTACGTCTGGATCGCGCTGTTCGGGATGGTCAGCTTTGGCGCGATCGGGTTTTATGACGACTACACCAAGGTCCGCAAGATGCGGAACCTCGGCCTCACCGCTCGGGTGAAGATCTTACTGCAACTGATTGCGTCGCTGACGATCGGGTTCTTCCTATTGCTACTGCATGCGCGCAACGCGTACTCGACGAACATCAACGTTCCGTTTGTGAAGAACTTCAGGCCCGACCTGTTGATTGATGGCATGCTGGGCAATTTCTGGACGTATCCGCTGGCGTTTGCCGGGTTCTATTTTTTTCTCGCGTTCGTGCTGGTGGGGGCCTCAAATGCGGTGAACTTGACCGACGGGCTGGACGGGCTTGCGATCGGGCTGATGATCATCGCCGCCGGCGCGATGACGATGCTCACGTATGTGACGGGCCACGCGAAGTTTGCGGAATATCTCGATCTGGCGCGCGTCCCGGGCGCAAGCGAGTTGACGATCTTCTGCGGAGCGCTCACCGGCGCGTCGATCGGCTTTCTCTGGTACAACGCGCATCCGGCCGAGATCTTTATGGGCGACGTCGGGTCTCTCGCGCTTGGCGGCAGCCTCGGAACGATTGCGGTGCTGATCAAACAGGAGATCCTGCTGGTATTT
>JACMML010000221.1 GCA_014379105.1 Phycisphaerae bacterium | reverse complement strand
TCATCGATCCGTCGTGGCCGGTGTTCATCGCCTGGAGCATGTCCAGGGTTTCGGCGCCGCGACACTCGCCGATGATCACACGATCGGGACGCATACGCAGACAGTTCTTCACCAGATCACGCGCGTTCACTTCGCCGCGACCTTCGGTATTGGCCGGGCGGGTTTCGAGGCGGACGACGTGCGGCTGCTGAAGTTGCAGTTCGGCCGCGTCTTCGATCGTGATCACACGCTCGTCGGACGGGATATAGCGCGAAAGACAGTTTAAGAGCGTTGTTTTACCCGAGCCGGTACCGCCGGAGATGATGATATTGCACCGCGACTGCACCGCAGCGGCAAGGAAATCCATCACTGTCGCGGGAAAAGCCCCGTGGCGGATCAGGTCTTCCAACTGCAGCGGCTTGGAGCCGAAGCGGCGAATTGACATCGCCGGCCCGTCCAGCGCCAGCGGCGGGATAATCGCGTTCACACGGCTGCCGTCACTGAGACGGGCATCGCACATCGGCTGAGTCTCGTCGATTCGACGCCCCACCGCGCCGACGATGCGATCGATGATCTGGCGCAGGTGCGCGTTGTCACGAAAGCGAATCTCCGACAGCTCGATGCGGCCGCGACGCTCAATATAGATGCGGTCCCAGCGGTTGATCATGATGTCGCTGACACTCGAATCCTTCAGCAGCGCTTCGAGCGGGCCAAGACCGAAGGTCTCGTCCATCACCTCGTCCATGAGCTTGTCCTGCTCGCGGGAGCTGAGCAAACCCTTTTCACTGGTGCAGAGTTCCTTGATCAGCGTGCGCACTTCCTGGCGGATGAGGTCCGGCGGCATGGATTTAAGGCCTTGCACGTCCAGACGCTCGACCAGTTGCTGGTGGATGCGCAGTTTCAGTTGCGAGAGATAGATCTGCCGATCGGTCGGCGGCGGCGGCGCGACGATGCTCGGACGCGACGGCGCCGTAAGTGGACGCGTCGCGGCGAGATCGCTCGGCTTCGGCGGCTCAACCGCTTTGACGGCCGTGCCGGTTTCGGGTGTCTCGACGACGGGCGCTGCGGGTGCGGGTGTGTTACGACTGAAAAGACCCATGACAACTACTCCACTTCAACTTCGAACATTGCGGACAAGAACACGTAACAACTACGCCGCCTGACTGATCTGCCGCCCCATCAGGCTCTGGCCAAGATCCATGATGCATTGACTTATTTCGCTCTTAGGGCTGCTGACAACGAACGGCTCGCCGTAGTTGATCGCGGCGATCGCGGTCTTGAAGTCATTGGGGATGAGCCACGAGATTTTCAGGCCCAGCGCCCGCTCGACTTCGACCGGATCGATGTCCCAACCCTTTTTCACAAAGCGGTTTACAACGATCTTCATCTTGTTGCTCTCAATGCCCATGCGCCGCATCGCGGCCACAAATCGCTCGGCATTCTTGGCCGAGGGGACATTCAGCTGCATGACGATCAGATTGACGTCCGCAGACTGGATCGTCGTGGAATACATCGGATCGAGGCTCATCGCCGAATCGACGACGACGCAATCGAACATGCGGCCGATGATGCTGTACAGCCGCACAAGGCCGGGCTGGTTCACGCGCTGCGTGTCTTCCATCAGGTCCGGGCGCGACAGGATCGCGACATTGGTCTTCTTGTGCACCGCCAGCGCGTTATCGAGCAATTGCCGATCGACGCGTTCGGCGGACTGCATGACATCCGCGATCGTGTAGCGCGGCCGCATATCAAAGTATCCACCGACGCCGCCGCAGACGAGGTCCAGATCGATCAGCGCGGTCTTGCGCGATTGCGCCAGGGAAGCAGCGAGATTGCACGCGACGGTTGTCGCGCCGCAGCCGCCGATGGTCGGAATAATATTGATCAGCTTGGCGCGCTTGCTCATGCCGTGAACTGATGCAAGCCGTTCGAGGGCTGCCGTGAACTTCTGCTCGTTGATCGGCAGCGGCACGAACTCGCGCACGCCCAGGTGCATCGCTTCCATCAGCAGGTTCGGGTCCAGGATCTGGCTGAGCACGAAGAAGCTGATGTTGTGGTACTGCCGCGGGAGATGCCCGACCTTCTGTAGATTGCCGATCGCGCCCGGGTCGAGGTTGACGATCACCAGCTGCGGTGCGTCGCCTCGGCTGAGGAGCTGGTCGAGCTGATCCGCCGACGAAAGTTGCGCCAGTACGGTCAGACCGAACGTTCCCAGGAAATTCGCCATCTCCTGCCGGTTCGTGTCATCCGGATCGACGATTACACAGTTCAATTGGACATGCATGGCTTTAATCCCAGATCAGCGGACTACCTCTAACAACCCTGGAACCTACGCTCACTTAGTATCGGTCGTGGCGACGCTTGCCTGAACAGTCGGCTGGGGTTCATCAAATCCATTGGGTCCGACGAAACGCGGCGGAGCATTATTGGCCACAATGGTGCCGTCGGCGGCTTTCTGCGGTCCGCCGAGGTCGGCGAATCCGAACAGCTGCGCCTCGTTCGGGTAGCGCCAGTTGAGCGCGGCCTGGTTGGGCACCTGGTCCGGGTTCATCGCCGACACGAGGTGCGGGGTGACCAGGATCACAAGCTCGGTCTCAGACCGCTCGTAGCTGGCGGAGCGGAAGAAGGCGCCGATGATTGGAATATCACTCAAGAGCGGCGTGCCCGACGTCTTGGCGTTGACGCGGCGCTGCAGCAGACCGGCCAGTGCGAGGGTCTGGCCTTCGTTCATTTCCACCATGGTTTTGGCGCGACGCTTGGTCAGTCCCGGGACCGCGCTGCCGGAGATATCGACGGTGTTGTTGTAATCGAGATCCGAGACTTCGGGCTCGACTTTCAGGCGAATACGACCATCGCCAAGGACCACCGCGTTGTACTTCAATTTGACGCCGAACTCTTTGTATTCGACGGTAATTGAGGTTCCGCCGCCGGCGCCGCTCTGGGGCACCGGGACCGGAATTTCGCCGCCGGCGGTGAACTCCGCGTCTTCGCCACTGAGCGCGACCAGTGTCGGCTCGGCCAATGTGCGGGCGAGACTGTTCTGTTTGAGCGCGGAGACGAAAACTTCAAACGCCGTACCGCCAAGGGTGCCGGATCCGAAGAGCGAGATCGCGGCGCCGTCGGGCAATGACGCGCTACCGTTGATCAGGCCGCCAATCGGGTTGCCACCCGGTCCATTTACGGTGCCGAACAGGCTTTTGCCGTCGTTAAAGAACGAGCGGAAGCCCAGTTCGCTGCTGGCGGAGCGCGACACTTCAAGGAACTGCACACCGAGCGAGATCTGCTGTCCGCCACCGACTTCGAGGAAGTTCATGACTTCCTTGGAGTAAGCTTCGGCAACGCGCTGCGCCTGCTCGGCGGTCTTAAGGCTGGCGACGCGACCTTTCAGGGAGACTTGGCCGTTATGCACGTCCACGTCGATCGGGGCATCGGGGAACATCCGTTTGAATTCGTCGCGCAGCGCCTGGACATCGAACGTCACTGTGACGTCGATCACCTGGCTTTGCTCCTGCTCGTTCCAGACGATGATCTGCGTGGTGCCGATCTTCTTGCCGGTGACGAGCAGCGTGGTCGGTCCGACCGCCGTCACATCGGCGATCTCAGGCTGACCAACGCTGAAGCGCTTGTACTTATCCTTGGTGGTCACCACCGCGGTCTTATTTGCGGTCAGTTCGAGCCGGCCGTTGGTGTCAACGCCGGAGTCGACCAACGCCACCGCGGTCTGCGCCGCGGGGATGAAGATCGCCGACGGCGTGTTGGCGGCGGCGGGCTGATCGGCGCCAAGCGCCATCGAGCTTGAGCCCGCGATCACGGCTGCGGTCCAGCGGATCGCCTGTTTCAGGACCGAACGATTGTTATTGCTTTCGATTCTCATCGAGTGCCTCATTTGCGTTAATTCGCGGCGCTTATGCGCCTAAGTGCGGATACTGATTCTCAAACGATTAGTGCTGTCCCGTTTCGGTGGTGCTGCCGATCTGCGTCTCGACCTGGCTCTTGGGCGCCGGTGTCTGAAGCGGGTTCTCGCCAGGGGCCAGCGGATTCGGCGCCAGCGGAATGGCCTGCTTCTTATTCAGATCAAACGTCTGCGTGCTGCTCTGGCCGCCACGGATGACTTCGATTGTCCACAGCGGGTTGGCGGGTGCGCCGTCATTGGTCGTGGGGATCGCCATGGTATGGCTGGTCTGCACCGCATCGGCGGGAGCGAAGATATCGGTATCGGATGCACCCTTGAGTTCGGCGATGGTCATACCGTCGCTGGTGGTCTTGGTGCCGTCCTTGCCATTACGAAGCACCAGGCGAACGCGGCCGCTGGTGGTCGCCAGATCAAGCTTTTCCGCCTGTTCCGGGGTCGCCAACAAGGTCAGCGTGCGCGCCGGCGGTTCCGGCGGCTGTCCAGGAACCGGCGCGACCGCCGGACCGGTGCGACTGCCGACCGCGAAGACCATAATGCCTTCGAGCACGGTCTTGGAGATCGCTTTGCCGTCGGTCTGAATAGTTGCAACCACGTCTACTCGGCAGGTCGGCTGGATGAAGCCGGCAACGCCGGTGACATCATCGATCGCAACGGTCACCGCTCGCATGCCCTTGGGCAGCGTGGCGCCGGCGCCCCAGCCCGCGCCGTCATCGGCGAGCAGCGTGGGCAGGATTGCCTGATTGGTGGTCAGCGCGATCTTCGTCACGCGGCTGGTCACACCGGCCGCCGAAGAGAACGAGCCGGCGGGCACTGACGCAGCATCGACCTTAGCGAGCTTCAGGTCTGTATCCGTCAGCGGCGTGCCGGGCTCGATATCGTGAGCGGCAACTAAGATTGATGTCATCGTCGTGGAACTGGCTTCTTCCGATGACTTAGCGCCGACGAAATTCATCGCCATCCGCGCAGCCAGCAGACCCAGTACAATCGCGACGGCCAAAGGTATCCATGCTTTCCAATTCATATTTATCTCCGTGAGACATTCCGGATTCCTCCTCTGTTTCGACTGTGCGGATAGTCCGGTTTAGATGGAACTTGAGATTTCTGGCGAGCGCGTGTTGTCGGACGGTGCGGAAAAACACCTGATATCGCGATTTCCCCAGGCCATTACGCAATGCGACCCGCGGAGCAGTCCGCGGGTCGCACAATTACTGGTCTATTGGTTTTGCAGGAGCCGACCTGAAACGACGGCTTACTTTGCTAAGAAATCAGCCTTCTTTTCGCATCGTCGTCATGCCGATCGCGAGTTTGGACGCGCCGATCAGCCCCAGCGGGCGAAGCCCAACCGTGCCCCAGGTGCACTGCACCTTCACCAGGATGGCGGTGCCGGCGGTCTGGGCGGCGACGTCGATATCAGCGGTATCCGCGGAGTTGCGGATCTTGGTGGTGTAGTTTGCGGGCACGATGCCGGCGGCATTCATCGACAATGTCACCGCGGTGGTGACCTCGGCATTGGTGCTGCCAGGATTCGCGCCAGCCCGGGCACCTTCGCGGGCCGCGCCCTGGAGCGAGTGCTTGACGAAGAAGTAGTGCCCGTACTCGACACAACCGAAGGTGAGCGAGAGCAGGATTGGGAAAACCAGCGCCGCGTCCAGGACAGCCGAACCACGGCGGCGATTGAGCTTGTTTTGCTTCATGGCGAATTCCTCGATCAATCAGGTTCGACAGCACGGCGGGCGTGGCGAGCTCAGCGGTGCGGGATAACCACAATCCACCAGCCGAGCACAGCCACCATCATCGGCACCGCATAAGGCAGCGGCCGATCGATGCTGCGAAACCGCTTACCTGACTGTTGTATATGATCGACGCCGAGCTCTCGGACATGAGCAAGATTGATCGCTAAAATCGCTGAATTTCGTAAAAGGCTGGCAAACTTTCCGGTGTGTATCGCCTGCGCGATCGCCATCACCCCGCCAGCGACTGTGGCAGCGAGCATGATGATCAAAATCCCCAGCGGTCCCGCCCAGGCGCCGACCGCCATGTGCTGCTTCAGGTCTCCCGCGCCGGTTGCGCCCAGCAGCACGCGCGGAATCACCAGCACGAGGCCGGCGAGCACGCCAAGGAAGCTATAGAGGGGAGATATCGGGATGACACCGACGCAGCTGAGCACAAAGCCCAGGAGCATCGTCAGCAGGTTCAACCAGTTGGGGATCCGCCGCTCCCGCCAGTCGATCACGACGCCGACAGCGAGCAGCAGGATGAGCGGAAGGTAGGCCAGGAATGGATACGGCATGGCTTCACAGCGAGCTGTTGACGCTCTGCCAGCGGGCGAGCACCTTTGTTCCCAGCGCGCCGATTACCGCAATGCATGCGACCGCGATCAGGCCGAGGATCAGCGCGTATTCGATCACTTCGCCGCCGGATTCGTCGCGGCAAAGTTTCCGAAATTGTGATTTGATTCGGTTCATTTCGTAGTACCCGTGGCGGGTCTCCTCATGAAACTCATCGACCCGCGGGCGGCCGGACTTAATAAAACAGTCCGACCGCACACGATTACATCGAGCTGTTGAGCGACCGCCATCGCGCCAGCACCTTCGTGCCGACCGCACCGACGACCGCAATCGCCGCGACGACGATCAGGCCGGCGATCAGGGCGTATTCCAGCACTTCACCGCCGGTTTCGTCACGAATCAGCGTGGCGATTTTTGATTTCTTCTGGCTCATGATCAAACTCCGGTTTTCGGAAAAACAGTAATTGCTCGACACCGCAAGATCTTGTCGTAGCAGGATCAAAACAGGGCCCGTGTCGGAGCGCTTCCGTTCACGGGCCCGGCTTTGTACGGTTCCAGGACACGGTCCGGGATTTACCCGGCGCACCCTGTACTCGACATTACATCGAGCTGTTGAGCGAGCTCCAGCGGGCCAGAACCTTGGTACCGACAGCGCCGACAACGGCGATAGCAGCAACAACGATCAGACCAGCGATCAGGGCGTACTCGAGAACCTCGCCGCCCTGCTCGTCCTTCATCAACTTGACCAGCAGATTTTTTGCCTTCGACATGGTGACTCCTATTGCGATAAGGCGAACAATCGTTCCCGACTCGGTACTCCCGATTTCGAGAGCAAGCGCCTTTTCACGCCAGCCACGGACTACATCGCCCGCATCCGCTGTCAGCTTCAAATAAGAAGTAACAGTTGCACTAATCACATCGGATTGGTTTGGAGCCCGGTCAACTATTTAGGGTGATTTTTTCTGATCTGCGGGGTTATGGGAACTGGAAACCGCGTTATTCGCGGGAAATTCGAATGACGAAACCAGAAATCCGAATCAAATCCGAAAACCGAATGACGAATTAAGTGAAACCGCCCGCTTAATCGAGTTTCGTCATTCGTCATTCGTCATTGATTCGGATTTCGGATTTCGTCATTCGGATTTCCCGTCCACGGGCTTATATTTTTGGTATGTCTCCGCCGTTATCCGCCAATTTTCCCGCTCTGACGCGATCGAACTCGTCCTGCACCCAGGGAATCGTCGCCCGATTCCGCTCGATCCATAGCGGCAGCGGCGTGCGCTGGCCTTTTTTGTCCAGTTCGGAGAACTCGACCACGGCCTCGCCGCGGCTGTAACCGCTGAGATCGTGCAGCTTGCCCATGTGGATGCAGTCGGTCGGGCACGGCTCGGTGCACAGCGCGCAGAACAGGCATTTGCTGTAGTCGATCGCGAACCGCGTGAGCTGCCCGTTCTTCGGGTCGGATTCCTCAACGAGTCCGGTAACCTTGTCGATCCGGCGCGGGCCGGTCTTTTCGATGTAGATGCAGTCGACCGGGCACGCCTTGGCGCACAGGTCGCACGCGATGCACTTATTCAGTTCAAACTCATGAATTCCGCGGTATCGGGGCGCGAATGTGAGGTGCTGCTCCGGGTAGTTCACCGTCACCGGCTTCATGAAGATGTAGCGCACGGTGATCTTCATGCCGATGAAGACGCTTTGGACGGTGTCGAAAATGTCGCGGAAATACTGACCGGCCGTCATGGTGGTGGAATAACGATAGAGGCGCGGAAATAGCCTGTCTACAGTCGCGAGCCTCGGATGGCCGATAACGGACGGGAGACGCAACGATTTATGCAGCACACGACATCATTAGTCACGCATTACAGCTCGCCACGCGCCCGCAACCTCGGCCGCAGCGATGATCGCAGCATCGAGATCGCCTGGCGGCTGCTGCTGAGCGTGTTGATTTTCGCGGTGGCGGCATGCGCCGTGATGCTGATCTACTCCGCTTTCTTCGCCGCCGTCGGTCGCAATTGGCCAACCGCATCAGGATACGCCGTCCTCTCCACCGCGCTTGGCGCAGGCGTGACATGGCTGTGCTACAACCGCAACGATCTCGTCGGCGCGTGCTAGCGCAATTCACGCACGCGGCGCAGTTTGATTATCGGACTCATCCGCGCAAATCAGCTTCATCCGCGTAATCAGCGGCCGATTAGACTTTCGTCGTGAACGAAGCCCCAGGCTGCAGCACCACGTTCACCAGTGACCCGGCCGCTATTTCACCATTGGCCAGCTCAACCGCCCCGGCGTCGTCGGGGAGTTGCACATTGACGATCACGCCGCAGTTCAGCGTAAGCCAGCCGTCGGTGATCTCCTTGACCCGGCCTTGCAGAATTCTGGGCGTACCGACGATCGGCGAGACAAACAATCCGCCGGATGGCACGGTATACACCTTGCGCGCGCTGGCGTTCAACACGGCATCCACAGGCTCATTGAGCACGATTTGCGGTACGCCGGCGATCTCCAGATACAGCTGGTAATTGGTGTCCCGCGGATTAAACACCACCTGCGGGCCGTCCAGACGAGAGATTTTTCCCTTAGCGATATGAGCGAGCGACATCCGCAAGACAATAACGTGTAGATGCCCGGCCTCAAAGCTGCGCGATGGATACGGCCCGTGCGTCAATCCGCCTGTGCGATTCAAGTCCCGACGGCCGATAAGGATAGCGTGGCTGAAATCGCAGGACGTCCAGGCAAATCGATCGATTCAACGAAGTTCGGTTTCGCGCTGCTCGTGGCGCTGATCGCGATGATTGGCATCGGCAAAGCGGTGCTCGCCGACACGATGGACCCCGATGCCTTCTGGCACTTCCGCGTGGCCGATCAACTGGTGCGCGAGGGGATCGGTCCGCTGGTCGATACGCTCTCTTACGCAAGCGATAAGACGCCTTGGACGCCGTACTCGTGGCTCGCCGAACTTGTGATGAAGCGGGTGTGGGATTTAGGCGGATATCGCGCGACCAATGTTGTGACGGCGGCTTGTTCTGGATTGATAATCGTCGCGATGGCGATGACGTGCGCCACAGTCGCTGCTAATCAGGTGCCGCAGCTACGGCGATCGCCGTCTTACTTCTCCGCCGCCATCGCGACTGCCATCGGCGCGTACTTCACGTTGCCGTTCCTCAGCTTCCGCCCCGTTACCTTCGCGCTGGCGCTGCTGGCGATCATCGTCTATCTGCTCTACCGCGATCGGGCCCGGGGACTGCGCACGCGCGCTGTGTGGATTATCCCGCTGCTCGTGCTGATCCAGACGAATCTGCACATCTACTCCGTCTTTTCCGTGGCGGTCGTGATGCTGGTCGCGATCGGGGCATTTTTTGAGAATCGTCCGCGATTCCGCCGGCTTGCGCTACTTGCGATGCTCACCGCCGTCGCGGCATGCGGTACGCCGATGTTGAAGGGGATGATTGATACTTCGGTCCGCTACAACGCGGTCGACCCGATGGTGGCCGCGAATTTCATCCGCGAGATGCGGCCATTTTATGAAGGAACCGGCGGGAAAGTTTCGCTCGCGATCGTGCTGATGACGCTGGGCTTCTCAATCGCCAAACGAGACCGATTGCGACTCACCGATTGGCTTTTGCTGGGGTTCGGCGTCCTGGTCATCGCGCGGCTAGGGCGCTTCGCGCCGGTTTTTGCGCTGATCTCGATGCCAATTCTCGCGCGGGTAATGCCCGCGCTATCGGACCGAGTGCTGGGCAAGCGGCTCGTGCGCTTCGCGATGGCGATTGTGCTGATCATCGGCGGCGTCAACATCGCGCGCGGGTTTCCGCGATCAGACTTGACGCTAAACCAATGGCTAAACCGCTTTGCGCCAGAAATCCCCGGCTACCCCACCGCCGCCGCCGACTGGGCGCTGGCGAACGTGCCGCCATCGACGCACCGGATCATCAATGAGTTCGACTGGGGCGGCTATCTCGCCTGGCGCCTGGGCGACCAATGGCAGGTCCTGCTCGATGGCCGCACGCAGTTGTACGCGCCGGAGTTCTGGCGGCAGGCGTTCTTTGATTCCCCAGACGCACAGCGTGCGTTGCTCGAAAAGTGCGATGCGGACTTCGCGATTGTTCCGAAGAACCGCAGCGCGTTCCGCGCCTCGCTCGATCAGCTGGGCTGGAAAGTCGCCTATGAGGACGATGTGGCCGCCGTGCTGGTCAGATAGTTGCGCGATCTCGGTCAGAACGTTTCTGCAAACTCCGCGATGAAATTCGGCACCGGGTAGTGCTTCATCAGAAATTCGCGCAGTTGCTTTTTGTCAGCCAGCACGAACGATACCGGCTGTGAGAATTTCTCGGCGGCGAAGTTCACCGCGCGGACCAATCGCTCGGCGGTGGTGGCGATGCTGATGTTTTCCGTGTCGCGGCCGAGCGGGGCGATATGAAACTGCCACGCCTGACGGCGATTAATCAGCCGCAGCACCTGCTTGTCGGCCTCGATCTCCGAGAGATCCACCGGCGGCGCCCAGCGCACGTACTGCTCCACCCACGCGTCTTCCACGGCTTTTGGGTCGATCCCGTACAGGCGCTCGGCGAGATCGCCGAACGGACGCGTGACGCTGCGTTGCACTTTGAGTATGTGGCTTACCTGTTCCGCGCTCAGGATGCCTTGTTCGATCAGAATTTCGCCAATCCGTATACCTTGCATGAATCTCCTCGTTGCCAGAATCATCGACCGGATTGACGGGCGCTTTAGGTATTGATTTGGCGCATTACGCGCGGTTGGGGCATTCTTATCAGCCGCCGAGGTTTTACAGATCGTTTAACCGGACCAGCTTCCCATTCCATCTGTTCCCCTCAATAATGACGTCATGATTCGTATTGGATTGATCGGTTGCGGCGCTGTTGCTTCGTTCGGACATATCCCCGCGATAATCGATACCGACGGCCTGCAGCTGCACGCGCTGCTCGACACCGATCCCGCCCAGCTCATCCAGGCGCAGAGCCGCTTCAGCGTGCCGCATATTTTCACCGACATTGATCTGTTCTTTCAGTCGGGCATTGATGCGGTGGTCATCACATCTCCCGCGCCGGTCCACTTCGCACACGTGCAGGCGGCCGCCAAATACAAGAAACCGGCGCTGTGCGAGAAACCACTGGCGATGGATGAGGCCCAGGCGAGCGAGATGATCGCGATGATGGATGCGGCCAACTTGCCGTTATATGTCGGCTTCACGTATCGCTTCGCACCAGTCGCGATGGATATCCGCAGGCTGGTGCGCGAGGGCGCGATCGGTGAGGTGAAAAGTCTGCGACTCGCGTACGTTTGGGATTGTCATGGAAAATACGCGCATCGCGCCGACCCGGCCTCGGGCATCTACGATCGCCGGCACGGCCGAATGATCGAAGGCGGCCCGATGGTCGACTGCGGCGTGCACCAGATCGATCTGGCCCGCTGGTGGACCGGCAGCGAAGTCACCCGCGTCACCGGCCACGGCGCGTGGGTCGACACCGGCGGCTACGAAGCGCCCGATCATGTCTACCTGCACATGGATCACGAGAACGGCGCGCACACGATGGTCGAGATCAGCTACAGCTACGCCCACACGTCGCGCGATTCACGCTGCGAGTTTTATTACGAATTGATCGGCACCGAGGGCATCATTCGCTACAACCGCCAGAGCCGATATTTCGAACTGGTCAACAAGCACGGCACGCAGCATTTTCACTGGACTGAAGAAAAGAACTTCCATGGCATGTACCACGCGTTCAAGAACGCCCTGACCACCGGCCAGGCCGGCGACATGCCGACGGCCAAGGACGGACTGAGGGCGACGGTGCTGGCACGCCAGGCGACTGAGGATGCTGCGAAATGGCGGAAGGGGTAAACGCCAGCATCTGGCTCGGCTGATTTGATTACAGCGGAAATTCAGCAGTAGCGCGATAAATCGAATGCTAATTATGCTGACTGCCGAGTGCGCCGCCGAGCAGATTTAATTTGCTTGAATGTAACATCACTTGTCACTTAGAACCTGTTTGATCACGCGGCGTTTCTTCCTGCATCACACTAAATCCCCGCGCTTCACCGCCGGTTTTGGAAAAGAATCCCGCCAGCCAGACCCAGACGCCGATCATTACGATCCATGCAATCGCAACGACTGGTAAGATCCAATAGGCATTGTCGCGATCGATCATCCACATCATCACGGTGATGACCGCAACAGCCCCGGTCATCGCGACGCGCACCAGACAACCCAGCGGCCGATGTGGCGCTCGGTTGTCCGGCCTGCTCACAACCGAACTTCCTTTCCGGTTTTCGAGCTTTCGTACACCGCGAGAATGATCTCAAGCGGACGACGGCCTTCGGCGCCGTGGATGAGCGGCTGAGTGTTGGTGTGGATCGCGCGGATGAAATCCTTCAATTGCTCGCGATGGGCGTCGCCCCATACGGCACCGGGATCTTTCTCCGCGCCCGCGGACAGGCGCGTCGCCGTTTCGTCCTTAACGCTCGCGGTGCCGCCTTTCGCGACGCTGACGGCATGGCGCGACGCGCCCTCGGCGGTGACCTGGGTGCCGTCTTTCAGGCGGAACAGCTTGAGCTGATCGCCTTCAATGATGATCGAGCCCTCCGTGCCGTAAATGTCCAGCCGCGCGGGCTGGCCGTCATAACAGGCGGTGCTTGCGGTGAGGGTGCCGATCGCGCCGTTCTTAAATTTAAGTGACGCGACCGCGACGTCTTCGACCTCGATCCGCTCGTGCCCGGCGGTGGCGGTGCGGGCGTGCAGGCTTTCCACCGGGCCGGCGAGCCACTGCATGAGATCGACCGTGTGGACGCCTTGATTCATCAGCGCTCCGCCGCCGTCC
>JACMML010000220.1 GCA_014379105.1 Phycisphaerae bacterium | reverse complement strand
TCTCCCTCCGGGAGAGGGCTTGGGGTGAGGGGGCTTGGCCGCCTCCAAAGCCACTCGGTGGGTTCGTTCATGCAAGTCGTTACCGCGCACGACATGGGCGATTCAACACGGGCGTTTCCACCGCCAACAGCTGATTCATAGGGACCTCCCGTATCACCCCCCGCGCTGTGCGGGCGCGCGCTCAACATGGATGCACCACGAGCAAAGCCACAGGAATTGAAGCGAAATTTTCTTGAATACTGTTTTTGTCAGTGCGCTCACCGCACCCTCGCCATCACCGCGAAGGCGACAAGCAACCGGTTTATGCCGATAGCGTCATCCCGATACTCGATCCAACATGGAGGGCTTCACTCGGATGACGTTGACGCGATACACTGAATTACGGCATGGCAATCACCCGGAGAAACTTCTGCCTGGGCGTCGGGGTCATAGCTGTTTCGACGATTGCGCTGGCGATTCCTCCCGTACGGCGACTGTTCCATCCGCTGGTTGTTAGGTTTCAAGGCCGCCGAACGGTGGAAGATCGGCTTCAAGAGTTCTCGACCGCGCATGTTCGCTTGAAGGAGAAGTTCGATCGAGCAGGCGTTGTATATCCGCCAGCGCATGTCGTGCTGCTTGGACTCAAGGATGAGCGCCGGCTTGAGGTGTATGCGGGCAGCGCTCGCGAGTCGCTTCGATTGGTCGCCGACTATCCGATCCTGGCCGCCAGTGGCGGGGCGGGACCCAAACTGCGTGAAGGTGATCGTCAGGTGCCAGAAGGGATCTACGCATTGGAATCCCTCAACCCTAACAGTCGTTTCCATGCGGCGCTGCGCATCGCATATCCGAATGACTTTGACCGAAAAATGGCGAAGCAAGACGGTCGTTCCCAACTTGGCGGTGACATCATGATCCACGGCGGCGCGGCTTCGGTTGGATGCCTGGCGATGGGTGATCCTGCGGCGGAGGACTTATTTGTCCTCGCAGCCGACACCGGAATCGAGAATGTGACTATCATTATTGCCCCAGTCGATCTCCGACAGCGAGCCTTACCGGAGGGACTCTCCACCAATTGGCGTGCGGGACTCTACGCCGTGATCAGCTCGGAACTCACAACCCTCCGAAAATAGGCGAATGCATCGCATTCCCGCCTGAAATCATCGGAACCCACCAAGATTTCCGTTGAAAACGCCCAAACCCATCGTTACGCTCCTATTCAGGAGAGAGTTGGCGGATCCATTTCATTCATTTATCCGCTAAAACGGCAGGCTTCCTAACTCATTTGAGCATCGCGCACGACCTCGGGTCCGCCCGGGTCACCGGCTTTTTGGGCAAAAGCCACGACGTAACGTCACGGCGACACGTCATTGCGCGGAAGCCTCACGCACTTCCACATTTCTTTATTTCAGGTCCGGGCAATGAAAAACACACATTCTTATCGTCTATGCGCGCTGGCGCTGGCATGCAGTTCCGCGGGCGTTTCGCAGGTTTTGGCGACGACTTACAACTTCACTTCGGTCGCCGACACAAACCAAGGCACATTCACTCAGTTCGGCTACGGTCCGACGATCAACGACCAGGGACAGGTCGCTTTTATCGGGATGAACGGATTCAACGATAAAGGCGTTTACACCCGGCATTACAACGGCGGGGGGCTGACGACCATCGACACGATGACCGGGTTCGGCGGGTATATGTCCGAACCGGTGATCAATAATGTCGGAACCGTGGTCTTTGCAAAACAGGCTGGTTTCGCGTCCGAAATCCGCAAAGGCAGCGGCGGAGCAACGACGCTGATCGTCCGCGGCGGCGATTTCCCGGCACAACCGAGTAATGGGTTCACGTTCAATGGCGTGCTGAGCCCCTCGATCAACGATAACGGCGTCGTCGCGTTCGGCGGTACGCTGTTTGACGAAAACGGCCCGCAGGAAGGCGGCGGCGGTGGCGGGGTTTTCACCGGCACCGGCGGGGCATTAACCCATCGATACACTAACAGCGCGCCTTTCGCGGACATCAATGACGCCGGACAACTCAGCCTGACCGCCCACTTCACCCACCCGCCCGAAGCACCCGCCAATCAGGAGCAGGCGATCCTGCGCGTGGAACCGAACGGCTCATCCACTAAATTCGCGCGGAGTGTGCCATATCACGCACCCAATCCGCCGTTCTCCGTCCTTGATGTACATCCCAGCATCAATGAAGCGGGCAACGTGATGTTCCACGCGAACCTCACCAACGGCAGCAATCGCATGTACGCGTACAACGGGACTGCGCTGGTGGAAGTTGCGCGGACCACAGACTATCAGCCCGGAAACTTCAACCAGATCTACGGCGCGCCGGCACTCAGCGACAACGGCGTGACTGCGTTCTTCGCCGAAAGCGAAGGCCTGCGCGGCGTCTTTACCGGCGGCCACGCCGAGAACGACAAAGTCATCCGCGAGCTGGACGGTCTGTTTGGCGATCTCGTCGACACCGTCGGCTTTCACAATGGCGTGAACGCGCACGGGCAGATCGTTTTCAATTACACGCTCCTCAATACCGGGCGGACCGGGATCGCCGTCGCGACGCCGAGCACATCGCAGGTCGTCGCCAGCGGCGCCGGCAGCAGTGCGCTGGTGGGTGATGATGTTCCGGGCGTGGCGGGCGCGGGGGCGCTGAATGCTTCGTTCGACAATGTCACCAGCGCCGGTGTTTTCTCGGCCGATTTCTTCCGTCCGGACGATACGGAAGAACTGGCGATCCGCATCGGCGCACAGGCGGCCGCCACCGCCAATTTTGACATCGAGTCGGCCGGCTCGCAGGTTTGGACGCTCGAATTCTCGGGAGATTTTGCCAACGATGTGGACCTGGTCTTCCACTATGACCCCGACGGCCTGACGCCTTCGGCCGAGGCGGAGTTGCTGATCCAGCACTTCGAGAACGGACAATGGTTCACGCCGTTGCAGACCCTCAACATGACCGCCAACACGATTACGCTGTCCGCCAACAGCTTCTCCCCGTTCGTGCTGTCGGCCGGCCCGCTTCCGGAGCCGGGAAGCGCGATGATCTTGATCGGGGCGCTGGCCGGTCTGGTGCGTTGTCGTCGCGCAAGAGCATGATGAGAGTTTGCCGGGCGCCGCAGGATCAACACGCGCGTCGCACCGATGTAGACTGTGCGGATGAAAGTTGTCCTTCAATTGACGCCTTGGATCGCCTCAGCGCTGTGCCTTGCATTGATAATACCGGCCCACGCGCAGCAGCCTGCGGCATTGCCGGGTACCCCGCCAGCGAGCCAGCCGAGCTATGTGCCGGGGCTTGTCTGCGAGGTCTACGCTCTCCCGCGTCGGCCTCGGCGGATTCGGGAGATGTTGCCGGGGTTGCCGCCGAAGGACGTGCATGTCGCCCCGACGCCGATCATCGATGCCGCCGACGACTTGGCGGGCCACACCGGGAATGTGCAAGCGGAGTTCGCCGGCGAGATCAATATCCCAACGGCCGGCGAATACGCGTTTACCGCCAGCGCCGATGACGGTATGGAATCGCAGATCGACGGGCAAGTGGTCATCACCGATCTGTACGTGAACGGATCCAAGCCGCAGAGCATCAAGACCGTGACGCTGAAAGAGGGCTGGCAACCCGTGCGAGTCCGCTTCTTTCAAGGTGACGGCGGATTCCGACTCGACCTGCGCTGGCGGCCTCCGGGCGCGAGCGACTGGGCGGCGATCCCGGCGGAGAACTTCCGCGTATCCGACGCGCGCGTCGAAGTTGCGAAACGCAAGCTGTCGGCCGAGCCGTCAGACGATCCAGCGCTAGCGCATCGATCCGTGTTTCGCACCCAGGGGTTCTTTGAATTGCCGGAAAGTGAAGGCGATCTGCTTGTGGAACTGCTGGAAGGACCGACAAATTACTCAACCGCCGCGCGCAAGGACTTCGCCGACACCATTAAGCAGACCAATTACGAGAAATTGCCGTACTGGCACCAGGTAAAAGTGCTCTCAGGCTACCTGCGAGGCTGGTACAGCGGCAGCACCGACCGCGGGACGGTAACGATGCGGGCCGAATATACACTGAGCGATGCAGAGGCCACCGAATATCGCGGCTGGGCGGGCGCGAAGCGGCAGGGGTTCCGGCACATCGCGACGATCGAAGGCAAGCAATACACGATCTACACACCCGCCGCCGACTCGCCGGAGCGCGAGAATGTCGCCAAAGGCGTCGCCGGGCTGCCGCAAACACTGCGGATCATGCTGGAGACGGTCACCGTGGAACCCTACGGCACCGCCAACGAATTTAACGGCGGCGGCAACAATATTTGGGTGCGGCGTAAGGAAGCCACGCCGTTTGAGATGATCGACAACACATTCTCCCACGAGATCGGTCACCTGCTGATGAACAAGACCGATTGCTACCTTCCGTGGGAGAAAGCGATCTCCGCCGACCTATTGAGCCCCTCGCATTACGCAAGAATGAACCCTAGCGAAGACTTTGCGGAGTATGTGCGAATGTTCCTTGCGACGGAAGGAGATTCCGTGAAAATTGCAAGCCTCGTGCGGTTGTTCCCGGCCAGGAGCGTAGAGTTGCGTAAATCGTTGGAAAAAGTGCATTTTCAGTGGCCTGGAAGGCACTAATGAGCCTGATAAACAATCGCTGATGATTGACGCGCCGCAACATCGTGCCCGCTATGTTCCGTTGATTTGCATGAAATTTTCTTGACTTAGTCAATTAACGATTTAGCTTGTAGTGAGTATTAACTTTGCGGAGTGGGCGAGAGCAAAGCCGGCGGCGCCGAGCGGGTTCATGTTCAAGTAATGTGAGTTTTGCCTGGCTCGTTTTGTCGTTCATTTCGCATCACGTAATCGATTAGCAAGGCAAATTTGTTCGTATTGTCAGAGGAGTCGGAAAATGCGCACGTCTAATTTTCGTCGGAAACAGCTTATTTCAGCAGCAGCGGTAGTCGCGACGACCTTGATGGCCGGATCGGCATCTGCTGGTGACGGCTTTTGGAGTCAGACGACTTCAGGTGGGCTTTGGAGCGTAACCACTAACTGGTTCGGCGGAAACATTGCCGACGGAAGCGGGTTTACTGCAGATTTTAGCACTATCAACATCACCGTTGACAATACCGTTCGTCTTGACAGCTCCCGCACGTTATCGAATTTAATTTTCGGCGATCTAACCACCGCATCAAACGGCTGGACTTTGGATAATAACGGTAACGTCGCGAATGTCCTCACTTTAGACGGGACCGCGACGGTTAACGTTGGGGCATTGGGCGCGGGCAAGCGGGCCACAATCAGTGCAATCCTCAACGGCACGGCGGGACTGAATAAGACCGGTATCGGAACCTTGGCATTAAGTGGCAGCAACACATTCAGCGGTCCGGTCGTCGTCAATCAGGGTACATTGCTTGCCAGCAAAACGGCGGCATTGCCCGGGTACAACACGCTGGGAACTATATCCGTAGGAAGCGGCGCGACAATGGCTGTCAGTGCCGGCATCGCCGGCGAATGGTTGGGGGCGGATATTGATACCCTCCGTGCAAATGCGACATTTAATGCGGGCTCGTTTCTCGGCATCGACACGGCAAGCGGGAATTTCAGCTATAGCCTGGGCGCCGACACCACCGGTGCCGGGCTTTCTAAAAGTGGCGCAAATACTTTAACGCTCACAGGCACGAACACCTACGCAGGAACAACTCTTGTCAGTGTGGGTACGATTGATGTTTCAGGCGGGACCGTTGTGGCCGCTGGTCTGGCAACTGTCAACAACGGCGCAAAATTGCTCGTTCAGTCCGGTTCTGCAACGTTCAATGGCGGCGTCGCAACCAACAACAGCGACGGTGCTTTTATTCATATCACCGGCGGGACCGTTACTGCGACAGACATTAACCTTCTGCGCACCTTTAACGGCGGCACCGCAGCGGCACCAACTTCTGGTCAAACCGCAAATGGCCTCTACGTCAACGGAGCTGGCGCGGTCGTCAATCTTGGTAGCTTGAGAATTGGCACAAGCAATGCGGGCGCCAGCGTCCGCCTGGATGCCGGTACGATGTCTGCAACCGGTCAGGTGCTGGTTGGCGCCAATACCAACACGGGGCGTTGGAATATCTTTGACATCAATGGCGGACGCTTCACCTCGACCGATACCACCACTGGTGTCGTCGTCGGTGCTGCGACGGGTAGCGCCAGCTTTACAAATCGTGCGCTGATGCTCGTGCGTGGTGGAATAACGACAGTCAATAAACTCAGTTTTGGCACAAGCACGGCGACGTTCACCGCCGGCACACAGATTGGCACGGTCACGCTGAGTGGCGCATCGACCGGTCTTTACGTCGGCGGCGGTGGGATCAGCGTCAACCTTAATGCGGATAATATTACTCCTGCAACGGGTACCTTCATTGTTAACCTCAACGGCGGTACCCTCGGTGCCGACGCAGACTTCGTCGGCTCCACCAACATGAGCTTCGGCGGTGCTGCCATCATCAAAGCCGCCAATGAGGCGGATGCAGCGCGTAACATCTCATTGACCGGCGTGTTGAGTGGCAGCAACGCATGGACCAAGTCCGGCGGCGGCACGTTGAGTCTTGCAGGCAATAGCACTTATACCGGATTGACCACAGTCACAGCGGGCACCTTGAAGCTCGCCGGCGTTGGTGATGGCACGAACTCGCCACTCGGAACGGTCGCTGCGGGCACGGTCATCAACTCCGGTGCCACGCTTGACCTCAACGGGCAAAACCTGAGTACCGCCGAAGCGCTGACGATTAATGGTACCGGCATTTCCGGTGGCGGGGCCCTGTCTAACAGCTCGGCAACGGGCGCCACTTTTGGCGGGCTGGTCACGCTTGGAAGCGCCGCAAGCATTGTCGCGAATAATGGCGACATCAATCTCACTAATCCTGGCACCATCACTGGTCCGGGTCTGGGCCTGACCCTCGGCGGAACGAATGCCGCGAGCAGCATCGCAAGCATCATCGGCACCGGCACCGGCACGGTCACCAAAACCGGAACCGGCACGTGGACGCTCTCAGGCACCAACACCTACTCGGGCTCGACGACCGTCAGCCAGGGCACGCTGAAGGTTCTACAGACTAATACCCTCAGCGGCTCCAACAATGTCATCATCGCCGCAGGCGCAACGCTCGACGCGACGACCAGCGGGCACACGATCGGCTCGGGCAAGACGCTCGCCGGTCATGGAACCGTAACCGGTTCAGTGACCGGCGTTTCCGGATCGAATCTAACGCCCGGATCGATCGGTGGGACCACCACCACATTTACCGTCGGCAATCTTACGCTCGACGGCGGATCGCTCTTGAACCTCGATCTGGAGGCGACCAGCGGTGTGAGCGATCTCACCACTGTTAGCAATGTATTCACACTGCCGACGCTGGGAACGATTAACGTCAATCTGGCCGGAATCGGCGCAGCAACGACAGGCAACAACTACACCATCTTCCAGGCCGGCAGCATCGTCAATTTCGACCCAAGTGACTTCACTGTCGTGGCCGGCGGTACTGCGGGGCTTACCTACACTTTCGGTTCGACCGGCACCGCCATCACGCTGGCAATCACTGGCATCGCCGCCGCCAACAGCACGTGGATCAATACCGGCGGCGGCAGTTGGAGCACCGCAGGCAACTGGAACCCAGCAGCCGTTCCGCAGTTCGCCGGAGATACCGCCAATTTCGGAAATGCCATCCTTGCCCCCTCCACGGTCACACTGGATGGCAGCAAGAGCGTTGGCCAGCTCAATTTCAACAGCGCCAACGCCTACACGATCGATCCTGGGAGTGGCGGCACGTTGACGCTCGATAACGGTGCGTTCGCCCCGGTGGTCAGCGTCGCCAACGGAAGTCATACTGTTAATGTGCCCGTTGCACTGGTCGCCAATGGCGTCGCAGTGACAGTCACAAATTCCGCAGACACGCTGACGCTGAACGGTTCGGTCAGCGGCGCTTCAGGCGCCGTGACGAAATCCGGTAGCGGCACGCTTGCGCTGATGGGCAGCAACTCTTATGGAGGCGGCACGACCATCAATGGCGGCGTTGTGAAGATCAACAGCGCAAGTAGCCTGGGTGCGTCTGGAGGGGTCGCGAAGATCAACTCTGGAACGCTTCAAGCGATTGCAAGCATGACCACCGCCCGCAATTTTGAACTGGGCAGTGCAACAAGCACGATCCAAGTCGATGGCGGCGCCACTAACGTGGAAATAACCGGCACCGTCGCCGACGGCGTATCGGCGGGCAACCTAATCAAGACCGGCGCGGGCACGCTCACGCTGCCGGCCACCAACACCTACTCCGGCGAAACGCAAATCATCGGCGGTGTGCTCAGCACCGGTGCCGCCGGCACACTTGCCAATGGGGGCTCGCCGAGCAGCATTGGTCAATCCAGCAACGCTGCCAGCAAGTTGGTTCTTGATGGCGGAACGCTGCAATACGCCAGCGCCGGCGCCGCAACTAGCACTGACCGCCTCTTCACCCTCACCTCAAACGGCGGCGCAATTGACGCCTCCGGCACCAATCCGCTGACCATTGCTGGGAATGGCGCTAATTCAATCGCCACACTCGGCAGTGGCACCCGCACTTTGACTCTGACGGGCAGCAACACAGGACTCAATACATTGATGCCGATTATCGTCAACGGCGCTGGGGGCGCTACCTCGGTTGCAAAGTCCGGCGTGGGTACGTGGGTGCTCGGCACCGACAGCACCTATAGCGGCGCGACAACAATTAGTGCCGGGACGCTGCAACTCGACACCACATCCGCGACAGGGACATCGGCTGTTTCGGTCAACGTAAACGGGGGATTGACGTTCGGTCCGAGCGTCAGTGCTTCAACCCTCGGATCCTTGGCCGGAACTGGCAACATCGCACTTGACAATGTCACTCCTGCTCCTGTCGCATTGACGGTCGGCTCAAATGGACAAAGCTCCAGCTATTCCGGTGCTCTCACCGGCAGTGGCTCGCTGACCAAGACCGGGGCCGGTGTGCTGACGCTTAGCGGTGCCAGCAACTACACAGGTGCGACGGCAGTAAATGGTGGAACGATCAGCCTGGATGCGGGTTCAATCAGTGGGACATCATCCCTGTCAGTCACTTCGACCGTGTCGCCGGGCTTCAAAGTGAACGGCGGATCGCTCGGCGTCACGGGCACCACCACAGTCGGCATTGGCAGCACATTGCTAGTGAGTACCGGCAGTGCCACCTTTAACGGTTTAGTTTCGACCAATGCAAACAACGGCGTCTTCCAGGTTGATGGCGGAACCGCGGCTTTGAATGGCGGGTGGGGAATCAGCAACATCGGCGCGACTAGCAACAGCGTGTTCGCCACGTTCAGAATCACCGGCGGCACGGTCACAGCAACGGACATTAACGTTGCTCGAAACTCAGGCACCAATTTCACCAGTCCCGGCGGTCTCCAAGTCACTGGGGGAAGTTTGACCGCCGGCACGATTCAGCTCGGTACCGAAATTTCCACCGGCACCATGAATCAGACCGGCGGCACCGTGAATGTCACCACGATGACCATCGGCGCACTGAGTGGAAACCCAGGCCGCGGAGGCAGCCTGACAGTCAGTGGAACAGGCGTATTTAATGCCAGCGAGATTGTTCTCTCCAAGACCAACGGCGCGCAGGCCGGTAGCGTCGCGGTCGCCAATTTCAATGGTGGTACCAGCACCGTCGATAAGTTCACGTTCGGATTCGATAACACGGTGACCGGCGGGTCCGGAACCGTAAATATGGACGGCGGTACGCTTTATGTTGGAAGCAACATGGATGTCAACGGCAACGGCGGATTCGTGCCGAAGCTGGCGCTGACCTCCGGCATACTCGGTGCCAAAACCAACTGGACCTCCGCAGTGCCCATAACTCTGGGCGGCACCGCCGCCGGCGGAGTAATGACCATCCAGGCCGCCGACGCGGCGAACGTTGCTCGGAACATCACACTCAATGGCGTAATCAGCAATGCCGCGTTCCCCAGCAGCATTGTCAAGACCGGCGCCGGCACGTTGACCTTGAATGCAGTGAATACCTATACCGGATCCACCACCGTGTCAGCCGGCAAGCTGGTTACCGTTAATGCATTGCAGAACAACGGGGCTTTGGTGATCACGGGTACCGGCGCTGCGACCGACGGTGTTGTTGACGTTCCAACGACAATCGATGCGGGTCCGGTCCCGCTGTCCGGACTGGCTTCGGGAGTCACCGCTCTCAGTTCGCTGACCATCACGCCCAATGGCATCAACTACTTCGGCACGTTCGATCTGCATAACAACGATCTGGTCGTGAACTACGGCGGTAATCCGACCGTCTACACGGATATCCTGAACATGGTCAAGAGCGGCCTGCCATTGCTCGGTTTCGGCGGTAACGGAACTGGCATCACTTCAACCGAAGTGATTGCTCAAGGCGCCGGCGGGATTGGATTAAATGGCGCCATGCTCGGCGTCGTGGATGGCGGGACGTCCGGCGGGCAGGTGACGACGCTCTCTGGATTCGCCTTGGCAAATCCGACTCAGTCGGTCTTGGTCAAGTACACCTGGCGCGGCGACACCAACCTCGACGGCGTCGTCAACGGCAGCGACTACGCATTGGCTGACACCGGATTCTCCGGCGGCGGAACGGGCTGGTTCTATGGTGATGTCAACTATGACGGCGTCATCAACGGCAGCGACTACGCCCTGATCGACACGGGCTTCTCTTCGCAGACCGGACCACTGCCGGAACCGGCGATGCTGAGTCTGCTCGGACTCGGCGCGATGGGCATGCTGCGTCGGCGTCGTCGGGCCTGATAGACAGAAGTAATCCAAGACTTTTACCCACCGCGGGGGCGACCGAACGTCGCCCCCGCGGTTTTTTGAGGGGTTTGACGCTCCGGCACGCTGCGCCAGCGCGTCCTTAGCCGAATGGCTGCGCGTCCTTAATCATCTGCCTACAGAAGGTTTGCGCAATTGCCACCAAGACTGATCCGACCCCACACACGCGGCTAGCGCGACCCGGCGACACTCCTGCCCGTGGCAAATCGGGTGACGGCAGGTCGATTCCGGACCGTGTCAACTTTAGCGCACTGCTAGCGCTTCGTTGATGGATCGCTCCCGAATCATTAAAGCGGCCGACAAGCAAGCCTAACAATGGCGGGCTAGTGTCACCGCTCTACATCGGGCACAGGGACGCCCGATTCCCGACGGAGAACTCCGTCAGCAGACACATTACGAAGGAACGCATATGCGTCGCGCGCGCAATCTCGGTTTCACACTCGTCGAACTTCTTGTAGTTATCGGAATTATAGCTTTATTGATCGGAATTTTGCTGCCGGCGCTGAATAAGGCGCGTGAATCGGCGAGAACGATCAAGTGCGCCGCGAATCTTCGGGCGATCGGTCAGGGATTCAGCTTATATTTGGCAGGTAGCAAGGGAGCATACCCGCCGGCGTACGTCTATGTCGTTGATCCTGCGAATGGCGCGCCCAGCGTGGGTGGCGGGACGGCGGCGTCGCCTAGACGCGGGTATTATCACTGGTCGTGGTATATCTTCAGCACTGGCAATAAAGGCGGCGTGTCCGAAGCGTCGTTCCGATGCCCTTCGCATTCCGAGGGACTGCCTGCAACCAATCCAAAAGATATTGACCGAATCGCCGGTCAGGTTAATGACCCTGCGACGCCAGCCGGCGTGTTCGATCAGCAGGTTTCGCGCATCAGCTACACTGTCAACGACGCGATCATGCCCCGGAATAAGTTTCACGCCGCCGTGGACCGGACCGGCCCGACCCCGCAAAACTACGTCAAAGGCGGCCAAGTCAAGGGTTCGTCCGAAACCATCCTTGCCACCGAGTTTTGGGAAGACTGGCGCATCGTCTCCCAGTCCGGATCGTCTGAGGACGGCTCTTCATCGACCATTGTCAAAAGTCACCGTCCGGTACACGGATTTGTACTCCGCAATCCCGGTGGAGATGGCGACCCATTAAACCTTTCCAACGCGCAAGGCGATCTGCTTGGGCGATCGGGCCCCGCATTCGCGATCGCTGATCGCGTCAGTTCGGTTCGCTACCCGGTGACGCCGTCCGGCCAGCAGAATCGACTGGAGTGGGTGGGCCGAAACCACGGCCGGCAACGGACCGGTGTTACGCCGGTCAGCAGCCGCCCGAAAACCAACTTTCTGTACTGCGATGGGCACGTTGAAACCAAGCTCATCGAAGAGACGCTGGCCCCGATGTTTCAATGGGGCAAGAAGATTTACTCCATCCCGCGCGGAGACAATATCGCGGGATAGCCAAAGCCAATCAAATCCGCGAGCACTTCTACTTAATGCAAGCCGATGCTTGGTTTGAAGGCAGAGGGTCCGCTTGGCGAACGCAAAGATTCATTGTTTGAAGCCTTGTCAATTACCTTTCAGGAGGTCCGAGATGCTGAACGAGAAAATGCGAAATGCTGTGATCACCGCAGCAATTATGGGTGCACTGCCGATGGTCGCGAGTGCGACCGCCACCAACGATGCCGGTTTCACGACTCCGGTTGAATATGTGATCTCGACCACAGGCGCTACGGCCTTGGGCGCGATCAACAAAGGTGCCAATACCGATACGAGCAATAATCCATCATCTCCCAATCGCGGGATCTACGCGTTGGGCTGGACCGGACCAGGCGGAGCGGGTGTCCGGATCGGCCGCAGCGTATTTACGCAAACACCATCGATCGATTACCTCGGAGTCTATGATAAAAATAGCTCTATCACCGGTGAAGCGATCGGCAATGACCGCTTCCAATACATGTATCACGAGGTGGGTTCGGTCGGCGGCATCAACGAGTTGATTCGCGGGAACGGACTGGCTTCGGGTTCGGCGACGCCTTCGGTCCCGAGCGTCTCGGCGCCGCTCTGGATTATGGGTCATAAACAGATCAGCGCGACTCAGTTCTATAGCTCAGGCGGTAACGTTAATACATCCGGCGGTTACAGCGCAGTCGCTCAGCCAACGCCGCGTATCGCCTGGTCGGACGTGAAAAGCTTCCAGGCATTCGCCTACGGCAGCGCTTCGAACGCTGGTGCGGCACTTCAGCCGCAGGCGGACGGCTACGGCATTGGGCGGAGCGTCAAGGGCGCTAACTTCCAGCGTCTAACTGCTGCCACGAGTGTCAACGGGGAAACCGACGTGAACGGGCTTCCCACGCCGAACCTCTCTCGCCTTCGCAATGAAGACGTCGCGGTGGTTCCGTTCACTCTCTCGGCGAATCCCGGCACGGGTCTGGATCGCGTGACCGAAACCGAAGGTCGTTGGCTCCAGACGCACGGCCGGCTTGCCAATGGCGCGAATTTTAATTCGACCACCCGAGAAATTGGTTCCGGAACCCGCAATCAAGGTGCCAACAATCTAAACCTCGATCCAGCTTTCGCCTGGGGCGAGCGCGACCGCCGGGCCACCGCCGCATATTCGTCGGCGAATCCCACGGGAACGGGTCCTAATGTCAATGTTGCGATCGGCGACGAAGCCGACCCGAACAAGGCGCTGGATGGTGGAGCGTCTGCGGGGCAATTCACCGAAAACCGCATCGGCCCGGGCGTCCGCTTTGCCGACAAGCGGTCGGGGGGTTCGGGTGTTCGACCGATCGTTGCCAACAATCGCATGGCGATCGGAATTATCTCCGCCGGCGACGTGAAAGATCGCGGCAAGGCCGGGAATTCGGACGGCAACAAAGACCCAATGCGTGTTCTCGCCATCGACTTTGATTTCCAAGTGAGTGAAGCCGGCGCGGCGGCTGGTTACTTCCAGCCCAAGGCCGAAGACGTTGCCGAAGGACGATATCAGATGTGGTCCTCCGCCCAGGCGGTGACAGTGATCGGAGTTGACTCGGATGCGAACGGCACGTTTGACGCCTATGGCACTGTCGGCGGAGATACCGGCGCTAAGTCGATCTACAACGACCAGATCGATATCGCCGGTTCCAACGGCACGCACCGTAAATTCCTGCAGAATATCACGAACTCGGTCGCCGGTTATTCGGCTGCCCCGAACAATGTTACGCCCGCTGACGGGATTATCGCCGCGGGATTCTTCCCTAACCAGCTCATGAAAGTAAGCAAGGTGTTTGACGGTGGAATCCAGGGCACGCGCACGCTAAGCACCATTGATCCCGATGACACCAACGGCAATGGTGTCATTGACGGGGGAGAAGTGCAGACGGACGCACGCAGCGAATCGGAGTTGTACGGATTCATCGTTCAAGGCACCGGAACCGGAACGCTCGGCAAAGCCTTGGATTGGACTCGCGCCGGCGACCACAACGGTGACCTGGGCGGCACTTACAAGTACGAGATTTCAACAACCGACCAGACGTCCGCCCAAGGCACCGACACCCCGACCGGCAACCTGACTGTGACTTCCCGAACTGTGTTGGCCGGCGATACGGACGGAAACGGCGTCCGCGATCGCCATGACACGGTGTCGTTTGCCAATATCTACGCTCAGTCGATCGCAGCCGGCGTGACCAACACGGCAACAACCGGCCAGACTCTGGCGACCGGCTCGTTCACAGTGGGTGACGGCCTGGGCGGTTCGCAAACGCTCACGCTTGGCGACACCATTGTCCTCACCGACATCAACGGCGACGGCAACGTTACCGGCACAGTCGCCAGTGCGGACTGGACAGCCGTGGACCGTGACGACATTGAGTTTTTCCTGTTCGGCTCGACCATCGAGACGGATGCCACCGCTGATGCGAGTTTGAACGCGCTCTATAGCAACGCCACTGAACTGAACGGTCGCACTGCGGGTAACACCGCGCAGAATCGCCGCGAAATCGGCGTTCGTGCCGGTAAGCTGGTTAAGAATACGTCGGTCGGAACATTCAACACCACGATCCTTGCCGCCACACTGACGGATCAGCAAAAGGCGGACGCCCAGTTCGAAATTCGCGATGTGAATCGCAGCGGATCGGCCGCGTTCGTTGTCGGAGCCGCCACTCGAGCTGGCGCGGAGTATAAGTTTCTCGAAGACGCTTTGGCGATTGATTCGGTTGATACGATGAACTTCGCCAACTTCGATCAGACGCTGGCAGCGCAATATGACAAGGGTGTCGATCTGACCCGCGCGAATCTGTCAGACACGAACACGACCATCGGACAGGAAGACATGGACGTGATGAACGCGGCTTTGAAGACCACGGCGGTCGTCAATCCCACTGGCCGTGTGGATCACACCTGGTCGGCCACCACAAAGACGGGTTCGCTCAACATCAACTGGGGCGCTAACGCCGGCACGGTGGTTGTTCCGACCGATGGCACGCTGCTGACGATTCAGAACGGCACGTTTGAAGCCAGCGGGACGGTCGATCCGTTCACCGCCGGGGGCAACAGCCTCGCTATTGCGACCGGGACCACCGGAAAGGTGAAAACGTCTAACGGCAGCATCAACACCGTCCTGTCCGTCAGCGGCACAGGCACGATCGAGGCGGTCGGGGCGTCGAAACTCAATGTCCGCACCAATGCCCGCGTTGGGACGATCGCGCTTGCCACCGGTGGCAAGGTTGATATTGCAATCAACGGCACGGGTACCGGCGTCAGCACGGTCAAGACCATCACCAACGCCGCCGTCACCGGCGGGTTTGATGGGACTATTGAACTGCACGACAACGATCTGGTCGTCGATTACACCGGGGGATCGACGTCTTACACGTCTGTCCTTAACCAGGTAAAGAGCGGCCTTCCGCTGCTCGGATTCGGCGGCAATGGCACGGGCATTGCGTCGGCCGAGGTTCAGGCACAGGGCGCCGGCGGCGTGGGTCTGAACGGCACGATGCTGGGTGTTGTGGATGGTGCGTCGGCGGGCGGACAGGTGACCACACTGTCGGGCTTCACCGTCGCGAATCCGCTGACCTCCGTCCTGGTGAAATACACCTGGCGTGGTGATGCGAATCTCGACGGTGTCGTCAACGGCAGCGACTACGCTCTAGCCGACACCGGCTTCTCCGGCGGTGGCACGGGCTGGTTCTACGGCGATGTGAACTACGATGGCGTCATCAACGGCAGCGACTACGCCTTGATCGACACCGGATTCAGCAGCCAGACCGGCCCGCTTCCGGAACCCGCAATGCTGAGCCTGCTCGGACTCGGCGCGATGGGCATCCTGCGTCGGCGTCGCCGGGCTGTGTAAAACCTCAACACCGGTCTTCACGGACC
>JACMML010000219.1 GCA_014379105.1 Phycisphaerae bacterium | reverse complement strand
GCACACGGCCGCGCCGGCAACCAAGCCGGCTGCACACGCGGCGGTGGATCTTGAGCGGTCGATGAAGGCGATGGAGCGGTCGCTCAAGCAACTAGAGCGGCAGGCGAAGGACGAATCGCAATCCGAATCGTCGCTGCGGATCGTCGCCGAGTTGCAGCAGCACGTTCTGACGGCGAAATTGGGCGTCCCGCACACGCCTGACAATTTCACTCCCGAGCAGACGATCGGAGCGGTCCTCTCTTATCGCAAGAGGATGGGAATCCTGCTGCAGCAGTTGGTCGATCTTGAAACCGCGATCCTGGACAAAAATCAGAAGAAGATCGCCGACACGCTCACAGCGATCCACAATACGGAAAAGGCCGGCCATGAGCAGTTCAACGTGAAGGAACATTGATATCGCCGCCCGGCCGCATCGCGCCCGGTTGAGTTGTCGGGAATCGCAGGTACGGCTGAAGCTTGATGATCGTCGCCTGCCCGATCCCTTTTACGTGCTGATCCAGGTCGGCAAGGCTCATAAACGGCGGCCGATCGGGATGCAGCCGACGCAACTGCTCTCGGGCGGCGACAATATCCTGCGCCCGCTTCGGCCCGATCGTCGGCAGCACCGCCAGCGTCGGCCAATCGGCTTCGTTCGGATCGATCTGGTCCGCCAGTTCGGCCGCCCGCGGCGCGGCATCCGGCTGAAGCGCCGGTACAAACGCCCGCCTAGTGGCGGCGCGAAAAGTGAGGCAACCGAGCAGGATCAGCAGCAGAGCCAGAACCGCTCGGCGCTGGGCGGCGGTCAGCGTCAGATGATGCGTAAGCCCCTGCATCACAATGGATCACGCGCTCTTCTTCGGTCCCTTGCCCAGCGACTCGCGCAGCGCCACCACCGCCGCCATCGATGGCTTGGGCTGGAGCATGTCGTTCAGCAATCCTCCGCCGGGCAGGGACGGCGATAGATCGGCGAAGTTCGCCCAGCAGAGGTTTTCGATATACGGCTTGCTCAGCGCGATTCGCGCAAATTCATCCAGCCATTTCGCCTGCTGCTGCGGCGACCATGCCTCGTGCCACCGCCCCGCCGTCGCGGGATCGAGCGCCCCGCCGGACTGGTCGGTGGAATCAGGCGTCGCACGATCCGGCACGCCGAGGCTGGTGAGAAACACCGGTTTCCCCAGCGTGCTGAAGCGGTCGAGCATGCTGGAGAGCTGGAACATGTCGCGTGTAAATTGCGATCGCGTCGGCACGCCCATCTCCCATTCCAGCGCAAACGCATCGAAGTGCATGCCCGCCTGGGCGACCATCTCCGCATACAGCATCGGCGGGACGGTGGGATGAGATGACGCGTGATACTCGCCGAACGGGTGCTTCACGGTGATGATCGTCCGTGCGCTGCTGGCGATGGTCCGCACCTGTTGCACGAGCACGCGCGTCAACTCGATCATCTGCTCGAACGACAGCGTGAAGGCGGTCGTCGCGTGCAATCCCGCCACGACATTCCACGCGGTGACGGCCCGGCGATATCGCGAGACGACTTTGCGTACGTAGTCATAAGCCAGGTCGCGCAGCGTCTCAAAATCATGCTCCCAGATGTACAGCCACTCGGGGACCTGCCCGTCGCTCAGGTCCACCAGCGGGCCGGCGATGACGAGCATGCGCTTCTTGGCCAGCGCCTCGACCCATTCGTCCAGGGCGTCGGTGACAAAAGCGTCTTCGGTCGGCTGAAGCAATTTCCACGGCATCGGCAGGACGACGAAGTCGCACATCTCGCAGATCGTGTCGCGGTATTTCTGGTTTTTGATCGTCCAATCCACGCGACACCCGAACAGGTGCTTGGGCAAAGCCCCGTTGGCCTTGCGGCGAACCAGCAAGAGCTCGGCGTGAAATCGCGCCAGGTCTTCGGACAGATCCAGCGCCACACCCAGCGACCGGTCCGCCAGTTTCGACGCCGCCGACGGACGATCCAGGTGCGCCAGCGCCTCGGCGAAGAGCCCTTGGGCCTCCCGGAACTGCTGTTGAAACTTCTCGGTGCGCGGAAAGTCAAACAGGTTCCAGTCTTCCTGCTTCTGCACGATCTTCATCAGCCGAAACCGCGCCAGCTCCACGTTGAGCACATACGCCTTTGCCCGCGGCGGCAGACGGGTGGTCTCCAGTTGGTACGCCCCGCGCGCGCCCATGTCCCACAGCAGCGCGACGGCCGAGGCATTTTCGTCGTTGCGCGACACCACCAGGTGCTCGTCGCGAAAGCCGACCGACCCGCTCCACGGCATGCTCTCGGGGCCGACCGCCATCGCGTTAACGGGGCTGAACTGCTTCAGCCGCTCGCCGTTTCGATAAATCTCAAACTTGAGTGTCATAGGTTGTCGATCGTGCGGCCGGAGCGTGCAATGTCGCCGACCGATCTTAGCAGGCAGACGCCGCGTCACCAACGCCCGAAGTCGAGACGCAGTTTGCCGGACTGGCAGCCGGTTGTATCGGACGTTGCCGGTGACGGCGAATCGGGTATGGTCAACGACACGCGATGAAACCGCCGCTCTACGTCGATCTCGACGGCACATTGATCCGGGCCGACACGATGCAGCAGGCGTCGCTGCTGCTGCTGCGCGATCATCCGTGGCAGGCGATCCGCGCGTTGCTCGCGATGCGGCACGGCCGACACGCGGCCAAGGATATCGTGGCGGCTCACGTGACGCTCGATGCGGCGCATTTCCCGTATCGCACCGCGGTGCTCGATTACGTCCGCGACGCCAAAGCCCAAGGCCGCCGCGTGATCCTCGCGACCGGATCGCACAAACGATACGCCGACGCGGTCGCCGCCCACGTCGGCATCTTCGACGCCGTGATGGCGACCGAAAAAGAGATCAACCTCATCGGCCCGCACAAGCTGGAGCAGATTCGCGCCGACTGCGGCGAAGATGGGTTTGAGTATTTAGGCGATTCCGGCGCGGACATCGTCATCTTCGAGGCGAGCCACACCGCCGGCATGGTCGGCGGACGACGATTCCAGCCGCTCACCAACGCCAAGGTGAGCGTTCATCAACTCGGGCACTTGCACAACAACCGCTTGCCCGATCTCATCCGCCTGCTGCGTCCGCACCAATGGGTGAAAAACGTGCTGGTCTTCCTGCCGCTTTTTGCGTCACACCGGCTCGATGAAGCGCGGTTGGTGCTGGCGACGATCGCGACATTCATCATCTTCTCGCTGATCTCGTCAGCCAATTATATCCTGAATGACCTGTTTGACTGCGAGACCGATCGCCGCCACCCCGCCAAGCGCGATCGGCCGATCGCGTCGGGCGCGGTCACAATCCCGCGCGCGATCCTGCTATCGGCGGTGCTGATGGCCGCTGGGTTGATCGGCGCGGCGCTGGTCACGCTGCCGCTGCTGTGGGTGATGCTCAGCTACCTGCTGCTGGCGAATCTCTATTCGTTTCAGCTCAAGCGCCGCTTGCTGGTGGATGTAATCGCACTGGCCGGCATGTACACGCTCCGCCCGATCGCCGGCGGAGCGGCAACCGCATTCGCCGAGCTGCCGATCGTGCTGTCCACCTGGCTGCTGGCGTTCTGCATGTTCTTCTTCGCGTGCATCGCGTTCGCAAAGCGTTATACGGAGCTGCGAATGCAGGTCTCCGAGTTGCCGCAGACCCCGCTGCCCGGCCGCGGCTACCAGACCGCGGACCTCGATATCCTCCGCGTCGTCGGCCCGGTCAACGGCTATCTCGCGGTGATGGTCATCGCGCTGTACATCAGCAGCCCCGCCGTCAAGACGCTCTACGCCCGTCCAGAGATTCTCTGGCTGATCTGCCCGGTCCTCGGCTACTGGCTGACGCGCCTTTGGTTCCTCGCCCACCGCGGCGTGCTGCACGACGACCCGGTCGTCTTCGCGCTCAAAGACGCCAAGAGCTATCTCGCCGTCGGAGTCTGCCTGGCGATCGGCATCGCGGCGTCGGTCTTCTAATCGCCATCGAACGATATGACCTCCGATCGCGTCATCCTCGAAACGTCACTCCCCTTCCCGCGTCGCCGGGGAAAGGTGCGCGATGTCTACGATCTCGGCGAGCACGTGCTAATCGTCGCGACGGATCGGATCAGCGCGTTCGACTGCGTGATGCCCAACGGCATTCCACAGAAAGGCGAGATCCTCACGAAGCTGAGCCTGTTCTGGTTTGAGCAGACGTCGCCAATCATTGAGAACCACATTGTCGCCACGGACGTGACGGACTTCCCAAAGGCGGTGCGGAGTTTTGGCGATCAGCTCATCGGCCGCTCGATTCTGGCGAAGAAGACCCGCGTGATCCCGGTGGAATGCGTGGCCCGCGGGTATCTGGCGGGATCGGGGTGGAAGGAATATCAGCAATCGCAAACCGTGTGCGGTGTGACGCTGCCGCCAGGCTTGCGGCAGTGCGATCGGCTGCCGGAATCGATCTTCACCCCCGCGAGCAAGGCCGAGACCGGGCACGATGAGAACATCAACTATGAACAGATGTCCAAGGAAGTTGGCGACACGATTGCATCACACCTGCGCGACACCACGCTCGCAATCTATCGCTGGTGCGCCGACCACGCGCTCAATCGCGGCGTGATTATCGCCGACACCAAGTTCGAGTTCGGCCAGATGCCCGACGGGCGGATCATTCTGATCGACGAGATTCTTACGCCCGACAGTTCCCGCTTCTGGCCGGCGGACGAATACGAGCCGGGGCATGATCAGCCGAGCTACGACAAGCAATTCGTCCGCAACTGGCTCGAACATCAGCCATGGGATAAATCGCCGCCGGCACCGATGCTGCCGGACGATGTGGTCGCGGGGACGAGGGCGCGCTATGTGGAAGCGTACGAGAAATTGACTGGCAAATCGTGGTGATTAGCCGGATTGCTACGCTGCGATCGCGACGGCCGGCGCTTGCCCGACGGTGGCGGCGGAGGTGATCCCGGTCACGTCGTTCAGCGACATCTTCTTGCCGTTATCCAGCTCAAGCGACAGGTTGCCGTCTTCAACTTTCACCGATGTGACGATGCCCTTCAGCTCGACACCTTGCGCGTCCTTGCCCTGAACCAGCTTGCCGATCATCGCGCCGGCGGAGCTGAGATTGTTCTGCGACACGAGCGTCTTGAGCGAATCCTGCAGTTGCGTGGACGACTGTAGTTGCGAGATCTGGCTCATCTGCGCGAGCAACTGGTCATTCTTGGCCGGTTCGAGCGGGTCCTGGTTCTGGAGCTGGGTGATCATCATCTTGATGAAATCCTCCGACTTCAGCGCCATCTTGCTGGTTTTGATCTGCGTTCCGCCGACGCTCGGACTTTTGGCGGCTTGTGTGACGTTCATACGGGCTCCGATGGGTTAAGCGACCAAGTCAAGCGGCTCTTCGCCGAGCGATAGTTTGCGCCACATGCGCTCGAGAATCTCCCGCCGCTGTTGTTCCTGGCGGGCCGGGTGATCGTGAGGATTTTGTTGTTGATTGCCTTCGCGCTCATCGCGATTCTGCGACGACGCCTGCTCGCTGGGACTGGCCTGGCGGACCTGGATGCGATCAATGACGACGCCCGTGGATTCCAGCGCGCCGCGCAGATCCTGAAGGCTGTGACTGAGCAGGCGCGTGGCCTCGCTGTTGGTGGTCTGGAATGTGGCGCTCATCATGCCGTCCCGATCAACTGAGACGTCCACATTCAGCTCACCAAGATGCGGCGGATCGAGCCGGATCTTCATCGACCCGCCAGTCGGGCTCAGCTCGCCTTTAACGACGGTGACGATTTGATCGACATTCTTCTCCGCAAAATGCCGCTCGGGCGCGACCGGTGGTTGTGCGTGAGTGGTAGCCGTCACTGGCGCGGTCGCGGGCGGCTTTGCGGGCGTTGTCATGGCCGCGAGTTGGTCCGCAAAATCGTCAGACTCGCTTTCGGCCGGTAAATTCGCCGTCCCCGCACTTGGGGCGAACTGGGCTTCGATGCTCGTGCTGCTGTTTGGGTTTTGCTGCGGCGATTCCTCGCCAGAAGCGTCGCCTTCGGGCATTAGCGCGGCCTCAACTGGTAGCGCGATCGGCCCGGCATCTGCATCGCTCGCTATCTCGGTGCCAGGCTTAACGGCAATGCTTGCGGATGTGCCGGCCGGGGGTTGCTGAATCACGTTCGCACCCGGAATCCCGATCTGACTCGCCGAATCATGCGCTTCGGTCGGCGCTTCGGTAGACGATTCAACAGCCACCGCGTCGGCGGGAACCGCCTGCGGAATGGCCGCGATTGCCTGCGCAATCTCTGGCTGAATCGGCTGCTCCGAGCGGATCGGATCTAAAGTTGCCTCAAGCGGAGTAGCGACGGGCTCGATCTCACCGCTATCGGCGACGGCGTGCGCAGCAGCTTTGTCGGTAAGTTCGTCGGCTGTTGAGGACGATTTAACCAGCTCCGACGGTTCGGATGCGGGTTCTGACGATTCAGTGTTCGACGCGTCGTCAGTCGGCTCGGACGGCTGTTTTTCGCCACGCTTGGTTGCGCTGGCTCGGGACTTTTTATCGACCTTGCGCTCGGGCTCGGATTGCTTTGCATCCGGCTCATTCGTCCGGGACTCATTCGTCCTGGGCTCATTCTGGCGCGTCTCGGGCGCACGCTCGCGCCGGGATGCGCGGCGATTCAGAACCTGGTCGAACGACGCCGACGGCTTCTCCGGCGAGTTCTGGCGCTTCGGCGGCATCACGCCTTTGCGTGATAATTGTGTGAGTTCTACGTGATGTCCCATATGCACAGACCTTTAGGATGAACGCGGCTGCATTCCATCACTTCGTGTCGGCCAGCCGCATCTTCTCCAAGATGGCCTGCGCGCGATTCAGTTCGTCCGGCGTCTTGAACTCCTTCAAGATGCTCCCCGCCTGTCTTGAATCCATGGCCTGCAAATAGCGGACCACGATCTGATTATCCATCTGCATGAAGATCGCTTTAGTCTTCTTAGGCGGCATCGATTGATAAAGCGCCAACGTGTCCTGGAACCCTTTGTCCTCAGACAGCTTCGCCTGCTCCGCCTGCGCGGTGGTCACCTTTTCCTCATCGGCGAGCAGCTTTTTGCGCTGCGCCTCGAAATCCGCCTTGGCCTGATCGAGCTGGCGGCGCTGATCTTCGATCTCGCGCAGACGGCGCTCGATCATCACCGACCGCGCATCGTACGCGGTCTGTATCACCTCAATTTGTTCCCCCGCGCGCCGGCCGGACGCCTTGGCGACTGCGTTGTCGAGGCGCAGCATCGGCGTTTCGGGCGGCGGATCTTGCGCCGGTTGGGTCGTCGGCTGCGTAGCGGGCACATCGGTGGGACCGCTGATGATGCCGCGGATGGCGGTGATTTTTTCCCTGTCTAGCTTGCCGGTTGACGCCAGAAACGCCAATCCACCCGCGGCCACGAGGAAATTCAGCGCTAAGACGATGACGATGATGCTGATGAGTTTCTTGATCACGCGACGTTTCTCTCAATACGCAGCACCGGTGAACTACCCGGCGCGGTGCTCGACGATGTTCCCGAATGCGATTTGCATGCCAGCTTCGTCATTGTCCGCGCTTTCCCGCAGCGCCTGGCCGGTTTTCCAGCGATCCAGCTCGCGATCGCGAAGCTTTTCGATCGTTTTTCGCTGCCGGGCGGCCTCAACGAGCCCCGCGTGCGCCTTATCCACTTTGGACTTGGCGTCGGCGATCTGCCGCGCCAAGTCGATCACCGCCCGCTCCATGCCGCGGAGGTAGCGCCGGTGCGCGACCATAAAGCTGACATCCAAGGGGCCGATCAGGTGATTGGCGCGCACGTCATCGGTCACGCCGCGCACGCTCTGGTCCAGCCGACGCAGTTGGTCCTGCAACTGCGTGAACGTCTGCATCGCCAGCGCGACTTCGCGCTGGGCGATGTGCTCGGCATTGTTTCGCTGGCGTAACACGCCTTCCAGATCAAACTTGAATTGCGCCATGTTTCCTGTTTCTCCTCAGCCCTTGTGTTATCGCGTTAGCTTGTGCTTATCGCTTGGGGGCCGCTTTGGTGTTAATGACTTTCTCAAGTTGCTCGATCCACATGATGAGCTGGCCCAATTGCTCGCGCGCCTGTGCGAGCGTGGTCGCGCTGGACGACTCCTGCTTCAGGAATTCGATAATTTTTGAGCGCGACTGAACCGCCAGATCCTGCTCGAGATTGATGCCCGGCACGTACGCGCCGATGCTCACCAGATCGGCTATTTCCTCGTAGATCGCCAGCAGGCCGAGCACCCGCCGGGCCATCTTTACGTGCTGCGGCTCGCAGACGTCGCTGCGCACGCGGCTGATGGATTGGATCACATCGATCGCCGGAAACTGCCCCTTCGCCGCCAGCGCGCGGTTCAGCCAGATGTGGCCGTCGGAAATGCCTTTGACCGCGTCGGGGATCGGCTCGTTGAAATCATCACCTTCCACCAGGACCGTATAAAATCCGGTGATCGAGCCGCTACCGAGGTTGCCGGCGCGTTCCATGATCTCCGGCAGAAGCGCGAACACGCTGGGCGGAAATCCCTTCGTCGCCGGTGGCTCACGGGCCGCCAAGCCGATCTGGCGCTGAGCCTGCGCGAGGCGCGTCAGCGAGTCCATCAGCAGCATTACATTGAGCCCGCGGTCGCGGAAATACTCCGAGACGGTGCACGCGACTTTGGCGGCGCGCACCTTGAGCAGCGCCGTTTCTTCCGAGGTGCTGACGATCATCACGCAGCGCTTGAGTCCTTCTGGCCCCAGCGCGTTCTCAATAAACTCCTGCACCTCGCGGCCGCGCTCGCCGATCAATGCAACCACCGAGACATCGGCATCGGTGTTCTTGGCGATCTGCGACATCAGCGTGGATTTGCCCACGCCCGGGCCGGAGAAAATACCCATTCGCTGTCCGCGCCCGCACGTGTGCAGCGCATCGATCGCCCGAACACTGGTCGCGATAGGCGTGCGGATATTGACGCGCGTCATCGGTGCCGTGCTGCAGCCGTCAATTCGCCGCGCGACGCCGCGCGGGAGCGGGCCGCCGTCGTCGATCGGATCGCCGAACCCGTTGATCACGCGGCCAAGCAATCGGTCCGAGCACCAGATGCGCGGTGCGCCGCTCTGATTTTCGATCCGGTCCCCACGTGACACGCCCGACACATTGGAAAGCGACATGAGCAGCGTGCGATCCCCCTGGAACCCGATCACCTCCGCCAGCACCGCGTGCGAATCCGATCCGCCGACGGAGATGCGGCAGAGCGAACCGACCGGCATCGGCAGGTCTGTCGCCTCGATCGTCAACCCCGAGATCGCCGCCACGCGGCCAATGACGCCGAAGGGGATCGCCGAATCGATCGCGTCGAATTGTGCGTGAAGTGTGGACATTGGATTGGTCAGATTGTGGCTTCCAGCCCGTGTATTCGTAGTTGAAATCAAACACGGGCTGGAAGCCCGTGCCACGCTGCTAAGCGGCGTCCATCTTCAGGCGATCCGTTCCTGCGAATTCCGGCACAAGCTCGCGTGCGATCTGGTCAAGCTGCGTCTCGAGCCGCGCGTCGATTTCGCCGCCGGCGGTCACCACCCGGCAACCGCCGGCCAGGATTGCGGCGTCCTCTTCAATTCCCACGTGCTGAAGTTGCGGCCATTGTTGTTTCAGGCGCGGGATGATGTCTTCGAGCGTGTGTTTCTGCGTCGGGTGGACGAAAATCCGCAGATCGTGCTTGGTAGTCACCAGGCGGACGGCTTCCGCTACGTTTGCTTCAACAACGCCAGCATCAAACGCCCCGACCCGCCACGTGATCTTCGCCGCGATCGCCAGCGCCAGCGGCAGCACCTCGGCCTCGGCTTGATCGATCAGGTCGAGCCGTTGTTGTTCGATCGTACCGATCAGCGATTGCATTGTGGTCAGCAGTTCCGTGAGCCGCGTTTTTTCAGATTCGAACGCCTGCGATTTCCCCTGGATCGATCCCTCGGCGCGGCCTTGCGTGAGGCCTTCTTTCTTGCCCAGCGCCAGGCCCTCTGATCGTCCCTCGGCCTTGAGCGCTTCGGCGGCGGTCTGTGCGGCGGCGAGCAGCTGGTCCGCCTCCTGGCGGGCACGGAGCAGTATTGTGCGCGCGTAGGCTTCGATATCCGCGATGCTGAACGGAATCGCACGGTCGGCGGCGGCGTTGGTGGATTTGATGACGGGCATGGCGTTTTCGCAGTGTGAAAATTAAACCGATCAACCGACCATTTCTGATCCGCCGCCTTTGCCTCCGATGACGATCTCGCCGGCGTCCTCCAGACGCCGCACGACATCCACGATCTTCTGCTGAGCCCCTTCCACGTCGCTGACGCGTACCGGACCCATGAACGCCATGTCTTCCTGAATAAGCTGTGCGGCGCGTTCGGACATGTTCTTGAAAATCTTCTGCTTGAGCTCTTCGCTGGCGGTCTTGAGACCGAGCCCGAGCACGCTGTTGTCGATCTCCTTGAGCACGCTCTGAATGCCTTTGTCGTTGACCATCAGGATGTCTTCGAAGACGAACATCAGCCGGCGGATGCTCTCGACCAGTTCCGGGTCCTCGGCTTCGAGGCCTTCCATGATCCCCTTTTCCGTCGAGCGGTCGGCCAGATTGAGCATTTCGGCGACTGATTCCACGCCGCCGGCTTTTTCAAATGTCTGGGAGACGATGTCGGACAGGCGGTGCTCCAACCCGCGCTCCACTTCCTTGATCACCTCGGGATTCGTCTGCTCCATGTTGGCGATGCGCTTCACTACCTCGATCTGCTTCTGGCTCGGCAGGCCGACGAGCACTTCGCTGGCCTTGGCGGGCTGGAGATGGGCGAGAATCAGCGCGATCGTCTGCGGGTGCTCGTCCTGGATAAACGTCAGCAAATTCTCGCTCTCGGCCTTTTGCAGAAAGCTGAACGGCGTGGTCTGCACCTGCTGCGTGACCTGCTTGATCATCTTCTCGGCGTCGCCTTCAGGCATTGATTTGCGGAGCAGCGCCTTGGCGTACTCGAGCCCGCCTTCATTGATGTAATTGTTCGCCAGCGCCAGCGAGTAAAATTCCTGGAACACGGTGCTGCGCGAGTCGTTGGTGATGTCGCCGAGCGAGGCGATTTCGCGGCTGACTTCCTCCATCTGCTCGCGCGACAGCTTCTGCATGACCGTGGCGGCCATGTCCTGGTCCAATGTCAGCAGCAGAATGGCGGCTTTTCGCGAGCCAGTGAGTTCACGTTCTTTTTTCTCGATCACAGCCATCGTTTATTCCCGGGTGAGCCAGCGTTTGACCAGGTTTGCCGCGGCATCGGGGTTTTCCTTCACCATCGTGCCGACCTGCTCGATCACCTGCTGCGACTGCAGTTCCACATCGCTCATCTCATGCCCGGCGAGCATCACGCCACTCTCCCCCACCTCGCCGGCCATATCGGGACCTGCGGTGAGGGTTGTGTCGGCATCGGGAATGGCTGCATCGGAATGGCTGAATCGCATGTCGTCAGACATCTGCAGCACCGGTTGCGGCGTGCTCTTGCGCACCATCATCGAGACCATGAACAGGCTTACGATCGCAAGCACGCCGATGGCGATTTCCTTCGCGCCGAACCCAAACCCGCTCGGAAGCGACGCGAGCGTGGCATTGGTGGATTCGCTGGCGTTGAACGGCTGTGAGACATCGACGTATCGCGCCACGCTGACGGCGGAGTCGTCGCGGATATTGGTGGCGCTGCGCACCGCGCCGCGAATCTGCGGCGTGAACTCGGTGACGAGCACGTCCAGGTCCGCCTGCGTGGGATTGGCCGAGGAGCCGGGGTTTCGGGTCTTCCACACACCCATGAAGTACGCCTCGGGCACATGCACCGCGGCAGAGACAGGCAGACTATCGCCCCCCGGCGCCTGCGTGACGGTGCTGGTCACGCCGTGATCGGTGTTGTTCTCCACTTCGGTCTTCTCGATCAACGAGTTTTCTGATGGTGTCGCCGGGCCGGCGCCCTCGATCGTCGCCGGCAAATTTGCGCCGACGCCGGGCGATCCGGATTTCTCGGCCGATCCGTTTTCCTCGCTGCTGGTCATTGAGCGACGGACCAGTTCCACCTTGTTTTTCGGATCCACCTTCTTCTCATTGATGACGCTGTTTTTAGTGTTCAGATCAACCGTGACCACCGCATACGCATTGGCGATATACGGGATCTGATTGAGGATCTTGTCCGCCCAGTATTTCTCGTGATTGGCCCGCTGTTCGAGGACCGAGTTGTCACCGCCCGAACCGTTCTCGCCGGGCTCCGACAACGCCACGGCCCGTCCGTTGACCAGCACCTTCACGCCGCTGCGGGCAAGCCCCGCCTGCGAGCCCACGAGGAGGTCGGCGGCGGCATCGGCGATCTTGCGCGTCGGGTACTCGCCGCTTTTGAGATTGATCGAGATCGAAGCCACTGGCAATGTCGAGCGGCTGAGGCTCTGCTTGCGCGTGCCGTCAATATTCACCGACGCACTTTTCACCCCCGGCCATCGCGAGATGATCCCGCCGAGCGTCATTTGCTTGGAATGGTTCCAGAGCTGGTCGCTTTTGCTGGTCGAATCAAACGGGTTTGAGTATTTGACAATGATGTCTTTGAAGCCGTCCTCGGTATTCCGCGGCAGCAGCTGGGCATAGCCCAGATCGGCGATCAGCTCGAATTTCTTGTCGCTGGGCACCATGACGCGGTCGCCGAGCACTTCGTAGCTGACGTTCTTGGACGACACGTACGTCTTGATCTGCGCGATCTCGTCCGGGCTCATCGGCTGATCGAGCAGGACGACTTTGTCAGGGGAACCGGCGTAGTTCGACCAGTAAAACATCGTCATGATCATGATGACCACGAGCGACGCCGTCAGCATCTTTTGAGACGCCGTCAGTCCGGACATTTGCTGTCCGATGCGCAGTAATTGTTGCTTTAGAGCGTCCATCGCGTAGCCCTCCATGGCGGTAGCGAGTGGCGAGGTGCCAGATCCAAACCCGAATTGTCGTCGTCACATCCATGTGACAACGGAGAGAAGTATGCCACGCGGGTAAGCTATTTTCAATGGAGAAGTCTTGGATTTACCCCTGGACATGCCTGGTACAGGTGTCTTTCACCCTAATGCCAAGCCACTAGCGGCTTAGCGCCGTGGGGATCGTGGGGCGCGCCGGCGCAGCGCCACGCCCCGCAATTCGGTCAAGAGCGTCATTGTTGCAATAAGCACTTACGCCTCATCG
>JACMML010000023.1 GCA_014379105.1 Phycisphaerae bacterium | reverse complement strand
TCCGTGCCGATCCCCGCTTCGGTATATATCTCCAGCAGCAGCGATTGCGGCATGCGGCAGTCGATAATATGCGCTTATTGTACGCCGCCTGTGAGAGCTGTGACGCATGCCTCCACCTTGGGCAGCATGCCGGTGCCGATCGCGCCGGTCTTGACCATGTCGTCGATCTGCGAAATGGTCAGATGGCTGACGCGGGAATCGGGGTCGTTGACGTCGGCGCGGATGCCGTCGGTGTCGGAGACGACGACCAGCTTGTCCGCCTTCATCGCGGCGGCGACTGCGCCGGCGGCGGTGTCGGCGTTGACGTTCAGCTTGCCGCCGGCCTGGTCGCGGGCGATTGTCGCGATGCACGGAATCGCGTCGGCCCTGACGAGCAATTCCAGCAGCCGCGCGTTCACCCAGTTCACATCGCCCACATAACCCAGGTCAATGCGCCGCCCGTCGGGGGAAGCGATATACGTACGCTCGGCGAATAGCACGACTGACGACAAGGAATGCAGCCCCATCGCTTCACAGCCCTGGCTATTGATGAAGTTGACGATCGTGCGATTGATCTGATTGCAAAGCACTTGCTCCGCGATCGCCAGCGTCCGCTCGTCGGTGTACCGGCGGCCCATGACCATCTGCGGGGTGAGCCCGGCTTTCTCCATCGCCTCATTGATCGCCCGGCCGCCGCCGTGAACCAGGACCGGCTGCATGCCGACGTAGTTCATGAAGACGATATCGGTGAGGATGTTGGTCAGCACCTGATCGTCATCCATGATCGAGCCGCCGATCTTCACGACGACCGTCTTGTCGTGAAACCGCTGGATATAGCCCAGCGCCTCGACGAGTCCCTGTGCTTTATTAATCGCGTCAATCATCGGCGTCCTGTCCCTGCGAAAAGCAAACCGCGAAAGATACGCGCACGCAGGCGGTTACGTCAATTTATGGAGTGGAGGGAGTCGATAATTCGGAGCTTGAAGCTTTTGGAGTAAGCCGCAAGATCACCACAACTGCGAACCCCAAACTGCGCCCGACAACAGCGGAACACGGCTTTCCCCCGAAGAGGGAAAGCCGTGGGTGGGTGTTAACAGTCTGTAGGTAAAATCGTCCGCGGACCGTTCTTTACTTCGCGCCACGCCGCAGCAGCACGGCGGGAATGGTCTGCAGGATCAGCTTCAGGTCTTCCCACACCTGGTAGCGCTTGATGTAACCGAGGTCCATCCGCATCCACTCCTCGAATGAAACGCGCGAACGCCCGTGCACCTGCCATACGCAGGTCAGCCCGGGCGCGACATCGAGCCGGCCTTTTTGCCACTGGTCGCACTGGGCTTGTTCATCGAGCGGGAGCGGCCGCGGTCCGACGAGGGACATGTCCCCCTTCAACACGTTGATCAACTGTGGAAGCTCGTCCAGGCTGGTCTTCCGCAGGAATTGTCCGATCACGGTTACGCGTGGGTCGCGCGTCATCTTGAATGCCGGGCCATCCTGTTCGCTCTGGGCACGCAGCTTGGCTTTGAGCGCGTCGGCGTTCACGCACATGGTGCGGAATTTGTAGATTTCAAACGGCTGGCCGCCGATGCCGCTGCGCCATTGTTTGAAGATGACCGGGCCTTCGCTGGTGTATTTAATCAGCGCAGCGACGACCAGCATGATCGGCGAGGCGAGCAGCAGCACCACCGTCGCGACAAATACGTCCAGAAAGCGCTTAGCAGCGCTGGGCGGACGCATCAGCAGCGATTCCAGCGGCAAAGTGTCTTCACGCTCTTTGACAGCTTCATCCTCGTCAACATCCTCGGCGGCCTGCACCCACGGCGCGACCTCCGAAGTATTCCGCGACGAATTCGATACGCGCGACGACGCCGAAACACCGGTGCCGGAAGAACCATTGCCGTTTGATGAACTGCCGTTCTTGTGATGGTTGTCAAACCAGCTCGACGGATACGTATACACAACCGGCTCGACGGCCATCTTCCGCGCACGGGAGGTCTCATCGACGCGATCGATCAATTTCCATGCGCCGTCCGGCGCCGTGTCCGGGAGCAATGCACAGACGGTGTGCCGATCAAATTGCCCCACTTCGTCGGTCGCCCGCACTTCGTCCATCACCAGCTTGCCGAGACGCAACGTCGCCCAGCGGCCACGGGCGGGAACGAGGCGGAACATCACCAGGGAGAACTGCCCCTTCTGCCGATCAGCGCGAGCGCGCTCACGGCGGATGACGGCGAGCAGGTGCTTGGGGAAAAACATCTCGTGCAGGCGACGATGCTCCCCTGCCGGTGCGGGTGTCGCCGGCGCTTTGGGCACGGGCGCGTGGGTACGGTCCATCGGTACGATCGTCATTGCATCTTCTCCCGTCGAAATACGACAAAGCACAGCCAGCGCTACGCCGTCCTCCGATCATCGGCGCGCAACGGTCTCAGCTTTCTTTTCGTCGAACTATCGGGCGTTCAACTTGCCCTGCAGGGGAAAGACGGGTCCGAAACAACAGGACCGAGACATGGCATTTTCTTCCCACTGACCTCCCAGACGTCAGAGCCCTCCCAGGTCCGACATCCGGAACTCAATCACAATCATTGCACTACAAACACCGTGCCACCGCTCGTGGCGATGACCCGTTTGCCAAACGCTTACTCACCGCCGAAACCGCGCCATTGTCTCGGCCGGATGATCGCCTGATCCCTCGCGGCGATCGCCGGCCGGCGGATACGCTGTGCCGGTGCTCATTGAATCATTTAGTACAATACCCATGAGGTTCGCGCCGACGCTTAAAAGCGCATCGCGCGCCTGGGCCACCGCGAACCGATTTGCACGCTCGCCGCGAACGACGAGGATCGTCTGGTCCGAACTGGCGGCGATGACGCGTGCGTCGTTGCTGCTGTTGACACTTGAGTTATCGAAGATGACATGATCGTAACGGGCGCTCAGATCGTTCATCAGCTCGCCAAATTGCGAGCTATTGAGCCGCTCGGAAATATCGGTCGCTCGCGGGCCGGCGGTGAGCACGTCCAGATGCTCGATCGCGGTGCGGCGCAGGCTCGTCTCCAGGTCATCCCCCGACAGTACGGCCGTGAAGCCGATCGCGTTATCGAGATCAAACAGTGTGTGCAGGATCGGATCGCGGAAGTTCGCGTCAACGAGGACGACACGCTTACCAGACTGTGCCAGCGAGATCGCCAGATTGCTTGCCAGCGTGCTCTTGCCGTCCTTTGGAGACGATGAAGTGACCGCGATCGTCCCGCACCGCCCGCCGCCGAACAGCATCGATGTGCGGAGCGACCGAAACGCCTCGGCCTGGGGCGCGTCAAATTTCGCGTGGCTGAACATCGCGATCTCTTTGCCCGATGCGCCGGGTAGACGCGGCAACGTGCCCAGCAATGGGACGCCGATCGTATCGGCGATTCGGTGCATCGAGCCGATGGACGGGTTTGCCCATTCGGTAAGCAGCGTGACCAGCAGCCCGAGCGTCGCACCTAAGACGGCGGCGAGTGACAGCGTTTTCCATGTGTTGGGTGAAGCAGAGGTTTCGTCTACCGCCGCCGCCTCCATCTCCGAGGCGGTGAAGCCGACATTCTCCGACATCGTCAGCTCTTTGAGCTTCTGATCGAGGGTTGCAATTTGATTATCCAGATTGGCGACCCGGCCGCTGAGGCTGTCGAGTTCGCCGGCTTTGTCGTCCAGATTCCGGACCGTTTGTTCCTGCTCCACCAGCTTCTGGCGAGACTGTTTTTCCAGCGTGGAAGCGGTTTCGAACATCACCCGCAGCGTGGCCGCCTGGGAGAGTTGCAGGTCCTTGATCTGCGCCTGGATTGTCCGCACCGCCGGGTGACTGGGAACAAAGCGGCGCTTGGCCTCGATCAACTGCTGATTCAGCGCCGAGAGATTTTTCTGCAGCATCCCCAGGCTCGCCGCCGAGACGGCTGTGGCGCTGGCGAGCTTCTTTTCGTCGAACTTTTCCGGCGTCCAGCCCAGCACGCGCAGCGCTTCATCGAACTGCGTTTTGAGCTTGCCGCTTTCACCCTCGGCCTGGTTTACGACGTCGCGCAGGTGCCGCATCTTCTGCAGCGCAAGGTCGGTCGTTTCCTTGCTGTCACCGGAGGCATACGTGCGGGCCTCGCCTTGCAGGTGCAGCAGCATTTTTCGCGCATCGATGCGCTGATTATCGAGCACCGCGCGGTCGGAGGTGATGCGATCATACACGTCCAGCGCCACGTTCCTCTTTTGCGACGCAACATGCGAGACGTACGCCTTCATCACGCCATCGACGATCAATCGGGATTCTTCTTTATTGCGTGTCGCGAGTCGGATCTTGATGATCGAGGCGTTGTCGGCGGGCTCGACGACCAGATCGTCCTTAAGCAGTGTCGTCGGTGAACGCACACCTGCGAAAAAGCTCGCGTCTTCAACGCCGGGCGCTTCCAGCGCCGGCGAAAGCACGGTTGCTGATTTAATCAGCGCGGCCTGGGTGTTCAGAAACGTGCTGAGGTCTGGATCGTGCGTTCCGCTGTTGACGCTTGATGTCCGCGTGATCAGCACGCGACCCTCGGCCGCCACGCGCTTGGGGATCATGATCAGCGCCACCGCGGCCGCCATCAGCGTGAGGAAAAGCACGCCCAGGAACAGCGCCTTGCGCCGCCAGGCGATCTCGATGATGGATTCGATTTTCTTACCGGACATTGATGAACCCGTACCGCTTGAACCCGAAGGGAGCGCCGCCGGTGTGTTTGTCTCGTGTGTCACAATTATGCTCCCAAGACATGACCCGGTCGGAAGGCAATGATACTGCCCGATCTTTGGGGTTCATGAGATAAAGGTACAATGTCACCGCACAATCTTTATCGGCCGTTACGCTGCACAAAGTTTATCGTCTGTTCTGCGCCGTCACACTCCGCAACATGAACCGCCATTGCCGCGCATGACGTCTGGGGGGACGGATAACCAGTTTTGTCAGTTCCATAGGCTGCTGCTAACTTAAGCGCCGATCCGATAGTAATGTCGTCAAATGCACAGTTTTGTTGCAGTCTGTGGAGATTACGTGTTATGGGACTTATCACGGTCGAAGTTTGGGACGCCACAGGCAATAAGAAACGCGAAGTCGAAATGCCCGACGACGCGCCGCTGCAGCGTATATTGGCGGTTCTCATCGAAAAAATGAGCTTTCCGCAGTACGGGCCGGATGGACAGCTACTTAGCTATAAGTGCCAGCACCGCCAGACCGGCAAGCAGCTATTGGAAACCCAGACGCTCTCGGCCGCCGGTGTCGCCGGCGGCGATGTGCTGCGACTGCTCCCCGAAATCACGGCCGGCGGACACGCTGTTTCATGACCGACCCCCTTTCCATCTCCGTCGAAGAAGTGTCGCCGGAGGACCGGTTTGACCGCTTCAAGCTCATCGGCTGGTGGGACCAGTCGCGCCTCAAGGCCGCCAAGGTGCTGGTCATCGGCGCCGGGGCGCTGGGAAATGAGATCATCAAGAACCTGGCGCTGCTCGGAGTCGGCAAGGTGGTCATCGCGGATAAAGACACCATTGAGAATTCCAATCTCTCGCGCTCGGTCCTCTACCGCGCCAGCGATACGGGCAAACTTAAAGCCGACGTCGCCGCTTCGGCGGCTAGGGACATCTATCCCGATATCGCTGTCGCCGCGATCAATTGCGACATCATCCATGACCTGGGCGCCGGCGTGTATCGCTGGGCGGACATCATCATCGGCGGGCTTGATAATCGTGAGGCGCGCCTCGCGATCAATCGCCAGTGCTGGCGCGTCGGGCGGCCGTGGGTGGACGGCGCGATCGAGATCATTCAAGGCATCGCGCGCGTCTTCGTTCCCGATGAGAAACAGGAAAACCCGTGCTACGAGTGCACGATGTCGGAGCGCGACTGGAAGCTGCTCCAGCACCGCCGCTCGTGCAACCTGCTGACGCGTGCGGAAATGGAGACCGGCCGAGTGCCGACTACGCCGACGATCGCGTCGGTGATCGCCGGTGTGCAGGTGCAGGAGACGCTGAAGTATCTTCATGGCATGCCCACGCTGGCGGGCAAGGGCTTTGTCTTCGCCGGCGATACTGCCGACAGTTATCAGATTGAGTATCAGCGGAAAGCCGATTGCCTCTCCCACGACACGCTCGGCCGGATCGTGGAACTTGAGGATCGTTCGGACAAACTCAGCGTTGGTGAACTGCTCACCCGCGCCCGTGCCCTGCTCGGCGCGACGGCGGTGCTGGACCTTGGTCGTGATATCGCGCAATCGCTGGTGTGCCGGTCGTGCCAAAATCGCCAGGACGTCTTCCGCTCGCTCGGATCGCTCAGCACCGCCGACGCGCGCTGCCCGGCGTGCGCGCAGGAGTCGCGCGAGGTCGTTACATTCAACACGGTGCGCGGCGACGAAGCATTTCTCGATCGAACGCTCCGCGATATCGGGCTACCGCGGTTTGACATCATCACCGCGCGGACGCGCGACGCTTCAATCGGCTTCGAACTCCGCGGCGACGCCGGCGACGTGCTCGGCAATCTGGCGGACGAGGACCTCGAATGGATGTAGCCGAAGAACCACGCCCAGAGCACCAACCGCCGGAGCCGGACGAGCCAGCGCCCGATCAACCCGCGCAGGTGCAGCCCGCGCCCGATCGGCCCGAACGACCGGAGTTGGATATCTCGCGGGTCGAGCGGGATAACGGCCCGATGCGGGTGCTGCGCAAGGTCACTTCGCCGCGCGGTGAGGGTTTTGAGGTGGTCATTCAGCGTTCGGCGCTGGAAGCGATCCACGCTCACGGCCGTGAAGATACGACCGTCGAAATCTGCGGCGTTCTGGTCGGTAATCTTCATCATGACCGCCAAGGCCCGTACCTGCTGATCGACGCGCACGTTCCCGGCGAAAAAGCCACGAGCCGCGGAACGCAGGTCACCTTCACCGCCGAGACCTGGGAAGGCATTCAGAAGGAGATGGAGAAACACCCCGACCAGAAGATCGTCGGCTGGTACCACACGCACCCGGGCTTCGGCGTGTTTCTGTCGGGAATGGACCTGTTCATCCAGGACAATTTTTTTAATCTACCGTGGCAGGTCGCCTGGGTGTATGACCCGATCGCCGAAACTGATGGCGCGTTCGTTTGGCGCGCCGGCAAGAGCGAAAAGGCCGATTTTCTGATCGAAGAAAACGCCGGGGAGCGCGGGCATGATTTCCGTAAAACGCTGAACCCCGATGGCAGCCTCACGTCGGCCGAGCTGCGCAGGCTGCGCGGGGCGTCGTTGCGGCGGGTGGTTCGGGCGGTCATCGTTTTCATGATTTTTTTCCTCGTGGCGTGGTTCGGGCTTCGATGGCTTACCGATCACGGCTATAAGGTGCGATGGCCGATTGAGAGATAACGGCGGGCGAGCGTTCTTAAGAAGTCCAGTGCAAGAGACCAACCGATGGCCGACAAACTGCAAATCTCGTGGGACGACCTCAGCAATGAGAAGGTCGACAAAAAGCTCAAAGAGCAGCAGGCCGTCACGTCCACGCAGTTGCACTACCAGCAGAGCAACGTGGTGGTGCCGGAAAAGACCCGGCGATTTAAGTTCGTCTATAACGCGCTGTTTTACCTGAGCGTTTTTGGCGCGATCGGCGGCTTGCTCGGCTGGGGGTTTGGTGAGATTCTGAACTATCGCCCCGACGAGCAGGCGGCCGCAATCCGGCTGATCAAGGATTACGAAGAAATCCTCGAAAGCCAGCAAAAAGTCCGCGCAACCCAGCGCGAAACCGATACCGCCACGCGCTCCATCCTGCGCGAAGGAAAAGACAACTCGTACTTTAAGATTTACCTCAATCCAGCTCTCTCCGACGATGCCAAGACCAAAGCTACTGAGAAGCAGATCGAACACGACCAGGCCAAGAGCTTTATCGCAAGCCTCCTCTTCTACGGCGTCAGCGGCGTAATGATCGCGGTGATGCTCGCGATCGCCGATTCGGTGGTCGAGCGCAATATCAATGGCGTGGTCATTTACGGCTCGATCGGCGCCGTCATCGGGCTCGCCGGCGGGGTTGTCGTGGCGATGCTCATCAACCGAATCCATGACCAGATGATCCCCCAGCAGGAAATCACCACGACGACGAATCGCATCATCACCCAGGTGATCTGCTGGGGAATGCTCGGGCTCTTCCTCGCGGCGGCGCCGGGGATCATCCTGCGCAATGGCAAGCGGCTGATGATCGGCATGGTCGGCGGATTGATCGGCGGCGTGATCGGCGGGCTCGCGTACGTGCCGCTGCAGGAGGCGGTGGGGAACGAGCACATCAGCCGGCTGATCGCGATTGTTTGCATCGGGCTGGTCGCGGGATTGGCGTGCGGCATCATTGAAAATGTCGTGAAATCCGGGTGGGTTAAGGTCGAATCCGGGCTTATCACCGGCAAGCAGTTCGTGCTCTACCGCAACCCCACTTTCATTGGCTCGCACCCGATGTCGCATATCTACCTCTTCAACGATCCACACGTCGGCCGGCGGCATGCGTGCGTCCATCGGGTGGGACAAGGCTTTGAGCTCGAAGACCTGCCGCTGGGCACGCGCACCTACGTCAACGGGCGGCCGGTCACACGTCAGCGACTTAAGAACGGCGACCGCATTCAGGTCGGCGCTACCCAGTTTCACTTTCAAGAACGTACAAAACCGGCCTGATTGTCGGTATCATCCAGCGCGGAAGCGGAAAGAAATTTGCAAGGCATACTCTTCATTGACCTCGGCGAGGTCAGAACATTTGAGATAGACGGCCCCCGGACGATCGGACGCGACGCGAAGAACGACATCGTCGTCACGCACCCGACCGTGTCGCGGCATCACGCGCGCATCGAAGTGGTCGACGGCACGTGTCGCGTCATCGATTTCAATAGCCGCAACGGAACACGCGTCAATGGACGCGCGATCAGTGGCGGGCACCCGCTGATCGACGGCGCCCGCATGCGCATCGGCCATGTGCGGGCGTGGTTTTTTTCGACCATGCCCAGCAAGCTGCCGCGATCGATCACCAATCGCGACCGCGGCATCGTCTTCATGTGCGACTGCGGACAGCGCCTCTGGTCGTCATCCGACACCTGCGGCATGGCCGTCACGTGCGGCGGGTGTCATAAGTCGATCGAAGTCCCCGGACAAACCCAAAGCCTCGAAGAAGACCTTGGCGGAACCGTCTCCGGCGTCACCGTCGCGCCAGACGACACCCAGCCCGATGCTGTTGTCTGCGGCGTCTGCCAATGGCCTGTGGAAAAAGCCGATCGCAAACACGCCTGTCCCGCCTGCGGGATCGAGTTTCATCTCGATTGCTGGCGCGAGAATAAAGGCTGCTCTGCGTACGGCTGCTCGCAGGTGAACGCGCTGGTTCCAAAGCAGCGCCCCGCCACCCCGATCATCGCCGACGAACCGGCCGCCATTGAATCCGTCATCGCCACCGCGCCCGAGCCCGTCGTGTTTGCCTGGGCGCACGCGCTGCTGGCGATGGGCGTGATCGGTTCGTTGATCGGTCTGCTTTCCTTCGGCATTCCGCCGGCGATTGTGGCGTTGGTCGCGGTGGTGCGTATGCTGGTCGCCCGGACCGACAGCCGCGCCGTCCTGGGCGCTACGATGTTCATCGCGGTGCTCGGCGCCGGCGCCGGCGTG
>JACMML010000218.1 GCA_014379105.1 Phycisphaerae bacterium | reverse complement strand
GCCGGCGCTGTTGATGCGCATCACGTATTGCGACAGCACCACGCGGCGCTCCAGCTCGTGGGCGCGCGGATCGGTGCTTCCTTCAAAATCAATCGCCCCGCCGCTGGTCCAGAAGTCATGCCAAAATGTTTTGCTGGCGGTAATCGCTTGTTCGAACAATATCGGCGTCGGATTCGGCTTGATCGCAAAATCGGCGGTGAACGCGAGGTGGTCGGCGGCGCGGGGATTGATCGCCAACTCGTGCTGGGTGCGCGCGATGCAATCGATCGGCTGATCCGCCTGGAGGATCACGCCATATGAGATGTCGTCCATGGATCGGATCAACACCACGCCATTATCGATGTGCGAGAGCGTGGTCGAATGCAGATCGTCCTTACCCCACTCGGCCGCGGACATGTCCTGCGAGCCGTACGGGAAGCGGACGACGATCTTCAATCGCCCCTGCTTGAGCAAATCAGATCGAACCTGAATGCCCAGCGCGTCGCGCTCGCCGGCGCAGCAGGTCGTGACTTCGACGGTAGTGCCTTCGACCGCGAACCGGCTGGTGATGATCCCGGTCCAGACGTCCAGCGTCTGCTTGACGTCGCGCAGATCGTCGATGGTCCAGAGTTGCCCGTTATTCAGCGTGATCTCGATCCCGATTCGGCCAAGATGAAAGCGGTGCGGATTTTCGCGGAGCCAGTCGAACAAGGGCTTCTGCCCTTCACTGCTGGTGACATGCCCGACGGGTCGGCCGTAGGTGTCGAAATTAGTGTAGCGAATGGTCGCGGGGTCCAGCCCGGCGGGCAGCGGCTTGCTGTGCCAGCCCCAGTTGGACATCGTGCACAGCGGCATAGCGGTGACGTACGGCTCGGGGAATGATTGCAGCCCCGTCGGATCGACGCCGAACGCGAACTCGCCATTCCCCACCGTCAGCGGCGAGCGCGGATCGAGCACACGCATGACGACATTGTGACGCTGAACAACCTTCTGACGATCGATCGGTGCGGTAGGCGAGTCAATCATGATTTCACCAGATCGCTTAACAGGGGCAAGGAATCAAATTCCGGGAGCGCCACGGTGTAGAGATTGCCGTAGCCGCGCGGGTCGGCGGTGTAGAGGACGTATTTATTGTCCGGCGAGATGCGCGGGTGAATGTGCAGGTGCTGCGTGTGCCGGCTGCCGCGGTGCGTACACAGCACGCGCGGGCCGATCATCTTGTTGTCGTGGAACTTGCAAAGCACGACATACGGAGACAATCCCTTGGCCGGCCCGTCGGCGACGACGAGATCCTTGGTGTTCGAGTGAACGTGGTTGGAATCGTAGTTGAACTGTATTTCCACCGCGTTGGTGTCGTCATAGCGCACAAATCCGAAAACGGGCTGGCCGTCGGCGAGCTTGCCGTGATAGCCGACGGTTTCGCCATCGGTGAGCCAGTATTCGTGCCCCATCATCTCGCCGGGCACCTGCGGACGAATCTTCCACGTGCGGCCGGTGTTGACGTCCAATCCCCACATGCGCTGCCCGACCTTCGTCCACGGCCCTTCGTAGCAGTACGTGAGGATGTGAGGCAACTTTGACGACGGATTCACGTGCCCGAGCCATGCGTGCTCTTCGTGCAGCACCTGCGGCTCGTGATTGCTCCCGTCCGAAGGCACACGCACGAGCCTGCACAACGGCTTGGCCGCCCAGATCTCGTTGAAGCCCACGTAGCCGGCGCCGAGATCGACAGGCCCGACATCCGGGCGCTTCATCAATGACGAGGTGACATATTTCCCATCCGCCGAGATGCCTTCACAGCCGCCGCCGAAACCTTCGGGCGTTGTCATCAGTACGCGGTGCTTGCGCGTGCGCAGATCGATCGCCCACAGTTCCTTGCCGCGCCAGCTATACAGTTCATCGCGGGTCGGATTAATGCACCCATTTTGCCACCCCTGGCGCGAGTCGGATGAACCAAGCTCAGTGATCGGCGTGATATCGCCGGATTCAATCTCGATCGAATAGAGATTGCTGGCGTTCCCGCGATCCGATCCAAACACCAGCCGACGGCCTCCGTCCCACCAACCGGGATTGGTAAAGTAGAGGTGGTAGCTGTGCGCGAAATAGTTGGTGAGTTGGCGTACCGGAACGCCGGTCGTGCGATCGTTTTGAAGCGACACTTCGTTCATTGGCGCCCTTTAGTCAATGGAAGATCGGGAATAGCATGGTCTTCGGTAATTGCCTTGAAATTACCTTAACCAATGACTTGTTGCAATGCAAGTTTTTGCGGGAACGGCCGGCGTACGCGCCGCCATTTTTGCCCTTTTCGGCGATCGCATCTGTTATATCTGCCTCACTCCAGTGTATTTACAGCACCTACTGCCGATTCAGGCGTTCCCCTATTCACAACGCTGTGCAAGATTCAATCGCTGTGCGTCCAGAAAAACCTTGACTCTGGAGAAAGTTGGTTTAAATTCCATGGGAGTATCAATTCGCTGCGGAGGCGGATTAAGCATTTCTCCCGGACTGAGGTAATGGTCGACCGTCGCGGTTGGTTGACGTGTGTCAT
>JACMML010000217.1 GCA_014379105.1 Phycisphaerae bacterium | reverse complement strand
GGAAACCCGACAATTTGGGTAAAATCTACTTTGTATGGTTTTGGATGCCCCACCTGTCACCGAGCAAATAGAAGAAGTCAGCCATAAGAGTAAAACGATGCCACCGTGGAACGTGGTTCTACTGGATGACAACGACCATACGTACGAGTACGTGATGGAGATGCTCAAGTGCATCTTCGGCTACGACGAGCCCAAGACCTTCACGCTCGCCAAAGAGGTTGATAACCGCGGCCGCGTCATCGTCTTTACGACCCACAAAGAACTGGCGGAACTCAAGTGCGACCAGATCCACGCCTACGGAACCGACCACCGCGTCGCCACGTGCCAGGGAAGTATGTCGGCGTTTGTCGAACCGGCGGAAGCGTGAGGCGGGCTAAAATCCGAATGACGAAACCAGAAATCCGAATCAATGACGAAATCCGAATGCCCGAATGACAAAACGGCAAGAACATTCGGTCATTCGAAAATTGAAAATTGATTCGTCACTCGAATTTCGTCATTCGTCATTTTTTCGGATTTCAGGTTTCGTCATTCGGATTTCCCAAGACTATTCTTTCGGCGGCTCGATCCGAATGATCTGCGTATTCCCCTGCCGCAGCACTTCCAGGACCACGGCCTCGTGCGATCGGTCAGTGCGGAACTTCGTGTAGTCGGTTTTGAACTGCTCGACATTGGTTACCGGCGTCTGGTTCAATTGCTGGACCAGATCGTTCATTTGCAACTGGGCCGCCTGTGATGCGCTTTGCGGGCGGATGAAGGTGATGACGACGCCTTTACTGTCCTTGGCGATTTTGCGCTGGTAGGTGTCGTCAAAGACGACGTCGCGCGTCGTGAAGCCGAGGTCTTCGGCATAGTAGCGCTTGGCGCGGGTGGACGGCATCGGCCGCTCTTCGAGGGTGATCTCCATGTCCTGCGGCGGCTTGCCCGTCTCGGTGATGACCGAGAGAACCACTTTGTCGCCGATATTTTTCTGGCTGAGCTTGCGTGTGAAGATCAACGGCGCTTCTTCCGGCTCGTCACCGCGCTCCAGCGGCTGGCCGTCGGCTTTGACGATGATGTGCCCTTTCTTCAAGCCGCCTTTGTCGGCGGGGAAGCCGGGGACGACGTCGCCGATCTGGATCGCCACCTGCCCTTTAAGTCCGTAGAACTCCGCGACGTCTTTGGACAATCCGGTGAGCTGGTTGATCCCCATAAACGGCATGCGGATTGGCTTGCCAGACTCCGGCGGCGAGGTGATCCCGGGCAGAAAATCGCTTGCCGGCGTGTAGAAGAGCGGCGGATTATCGACGGTGATGTACGCCGCCCGCGGCTCATTCAGCAGCGGCGTGCGCTCGGACTGCGAATTCACCAGTCCGATCGCCTGCCCAGCGGAATCGAAAACAGGGGAGCCGATCACCGCCAGCCCGCCGCCGCCGACGAGGATTTGCGGGATCGGCCCGCGCAAAGACGCGGATACGATCGCGCTGGCGTAGTAGGTGCTGTAGCCCGCCATTTTCGGCAGCAGGCCGACCGAGTGGACCGGCTGTCCGATCTCGACATTCTTCTGCACGAACTTCAATGGCGTAAACTTTTGATCGGCTTTTGTCGGTTTGATGAAGCTGACGCCGTACCGCTCGTCGCGGCCAAGGAATTCTGCGTCGTGCTCGATTTCTTCATCACCGGGGATGACGATCTTAAAGTCCTTCAACTGCTCGTCGGGGATCGGCCGGGGGGTGAGATCGATGCTGAACATCGTCAACCCGTCGTCGCGCACGACCACACCCATCCCCGCCACCTCACGCCGGCCGAGCTCGCCATCGTAGGTAAACTGAACAATCACCAGCGACGGCTTCGCCGCCGCGACAAGGTCGGCCGGTTTGACCGACTGCGGTGCGGGGTCTGCGGGCATGGTCTGGGCGAGGGTTGTCCCGGCCATCAGCAGGCTGAGAAAAGTAAGTAGCGATTTCATATTGTGTTCTCTCGTGAGCAGATCGTTCAACATTGATGATGCCCGCCAGACCATTACGTGGCATGGGCTACCAGCCCATGTTTATTCAGCACAAAATCACGGGCTGGTAGCCCGTGCCACGAAGACGCTGTGCTTGCAGCTTAGTACGAAATCCTCAACAACACATCCCGCTGTCCGCGGCCGCGCAGGACCTGGAGGAGGACTTTTTCTTCCTTCTTTTTGGTCGATTCCTCGAACTGCTTCATGAACGCCTCGAGGTCGGCGATCGGCTTGGTGTTGACGAATCGGATGACGTCGCCGGGCTCGAGTTCGGCTTTGTCGGCGGGGTAGCCTTTGGTGAGGCTGGTGACGACGACGCCGAGGTCGTCATCGAGCTGCTGGGTGTTGGCGTACGCGCGGGTGACGTCGCGGGCGCTCATGCCCCATGCCTTGGCTTCGCGTTCTTCACCGACGGCGCTTTCGAGCTTGACGGTGGTGACTTTAAAGCTCATCGGTTTGCCGCCGCGTAGCGCCTCGACCGGCACTTCCTGGCCGATCGGGATCTGGGAGATGACGTGCCGAAGCGGGGCGATCTCTTCAGGGAAGCGGATGTTCGCGGGTTGGCCGTTAACGCTGAGGATGATGTCCTGAGGCTTGATGCCTGCCTTGGCGGCGGGAGAATTGCGATCGACGCTGTTGACCAGCACGCCTTTATTGATGTCAATTTCGTAGTAGGCCTCCAGGTCCTGCATGGGCTTCAGATCGATGCCGATGTCCGACCGCTCGACGCGCCCCTTCCGGTCGGCGGTCGCGGTTTTAAGGATCGCGGCGATCACTTCCTTGGCGGTATCGATCGGGATCGCGAAGTTCAGCGCCTGCCCGCGAATTCCGCGCGTATTGATGCCGACGATTTTGCCGGTCAGATCGACCAGCGGACCGCCGGAATTGCCCGGGGCAATCGGCGTATCCATCTGGATCCAGTTGCTGAACTCGCCGGTCTCGTAATCGTCGATCGTCTCCTGCTGCGGGTAGAAGGTGCGCTCCAGATTGCTCACCACGCCGAGCGTCATCGTGCGCGCCAACCCGAACGGCGTGCCGACGGCGATGACGTCCTGGCCGACTTTAAGGTCTGAGCTGGAGCCGAGATTGGCATGAGAGAAGGTGATCTTCTTCTTCGCCACCTCGGCCATGTCCAGTTGCACAACTGCCAGATCCGTCCAGTGATCGTCGCCGATCAGTTTGGCGGAGATTCGTTCCTTATTAAAAAGCGTGACATAGATTTCCGCGGCGCGGCCGGCCACGTGGAAATTCGTCAGCACGTGACCCTGCTCGTCAAAAATCACGCCCGAGCCGATGCCGCGGTTTAATGTCCGCTTGCCGTCGTTATAGACCTCCTGCGCAACGTCCAGCCGCACGACGGCGGGGAAGACGGTGGTGGTCACGTCGGTGACGCGCTGCGGCGTGGCTGAGGGGAACGGTTCTGAAGTCTGTGGAGCGGATTTTTTCGCTGCGCATCCCCCAAGTCCAACAATCAACGCTGCCAATACCGCCGCCGCGCGTGGATAACTGCTCAAGACGATCCTTGTGAAAGTTTATTCACGTAGGATGCCCGACCTTGGCGGGTTAATCAATTGGTTACATTTGTGGTTTCGGAGAGGTATAAAAAAATGTCCCGGGGTGGTGAAGAGGGGGGGACTTCACCGGGGATACCCGGGACAAGGATCAGTATATGATGTGCATCGCTTTCGGCAAGCAGCAAAACTAAAAATTCTATTTTTGCCGTTGCCCCGCAAAAATCAGGCATATTTTATAGGCCGCGCCTACATGGGCGACGGGGTCACGCCGCGCCGGTTTTGAACATCACAGACAGCTCCGGAACGTCGGTATCCATCGGCGTCGGCACGTACCCCGGCTGATGACTTCGCTCGATCTCCATCGCGAACGCGGCGAGCAATTCCTGCTCAATTCGCGCCCGCGTCCGGGCATTCACCGGATGCGCTATATCCGCATGCAGCTTCAGCCGATCGGGGCCCATGCGATAGCGCTGGTGACGGTTCTCGTTCAGCCGCGAGCCGCACTGATTACAGAAGCGCGCCCGGAGGTGATTCTTCTCATGGCAGCGCGGACAATGGTCGCACAGCTTGCGCGACGGCATGGCGACAAACGGGCCGGCGTCGCCGTCGATGATTTTCAGGTCGCGGACGACCATTTCACCATCGAGTGTGATCGAGCAGAACGCCTTGAGGCGGCCGGAATCGGAGGGGCAGAGGTGGATCTTGATCTCGGTCAGGTGCATCGGACACTCCCTTGTCGTTCCGACAACGCCATCTGCCCCGGGGATGAGCCCCGAGAAAGGCAAGCGGCGAGTTTTTACCAACGGCTGGATTGACGTGAAGTCAGCCGTTCACTTCATCAGGCGCGACGTGCGCAACGATCGTTTTCAAACCAATACTTTCCGGGTCCAAACCATCTGGACTCCAATCTGAACTCCATCGATGCTGGACCTTCTCCGCGGCCTCTTCCGCTTCGTTGCGCTCATCAAAGAGCGTAAAAAGCGTCGAGCCGCTGCCGGACATACGGACGGGCCGTGAGACGAGCGTTTCGGCGTCCGATCGAAGACGTCCCAGGGAAGGACTCAGGGCAAATGCAGGCGCCTCCAGATCATTCTGGAGATGACGCAGCAACCCTTTTGCCGAGAGGCGTTGCCACTGCGTCCAATCCACCCGCTGCTCCCAGTCACCCGTCGGGCAGTCACCCGTAGGGGAACTCACTTTTGAGTTACTTAAGCCCGGATCAGTCATCAAATCGAACTGCCGATACACGGCCGGCGTGGGCATTGATGTTCCTGGCAGCATCAGCAGTGCCCAGCGTGGGCCCGGCGGGGGGATCGGATGAACGATCTCACCGCGTCCGGTGCAGATGCCGCTGGGTCCTTTCAGAAAAAAGGGCACATCGCTGCCAAGCGTGGCCGCGAGCTCGGACAGACGTTGTTCCGGGAGCGAAAGTTTCCACAGGTCGTTAAGCGTCCGCACTGTCGCGGCGGCATCGGAACTGCCGCCTCCCAATCCACCGCCGGTGGGGATGAGTTTCTGCAGCTTCACGCGCACGCCGTAATTACCGCACTCGGTACTACCCCACTCGGTAATACCCCGTTGGGCCGAACCGAGTTGATCCCCTCCGCGGCATCGTTTCGATTCGGCCTGCATCGCACGAATGGCACGAACGATCAGGTTACTTTCGTCAACCGGCAACGTAGGGTCGTCGCAGCTCAAATCCGCGCGACCCGCCGT
>JACMML010000216.1 GCA_014379105.1 Phycisphaerae bacterium | reverse complement strand
TGTAGCGTTTCTCGATCGTGCGGCGCTGGGACCGCGCGATCTCGCTGCACAGATCAATATCCACGCTGAAGCGTGCGAGCTTCTGACGCAGTTGCTCGGATGACGAGAAGGTAACCTGATCCAATACCGGCAAAAGCTCGCCGGAAACAGGCAGAAAACCGCTTTGCTGAAGCCGCCGGACGATCGCGACGTGGTCCACAGCGCCCGGCGAAACATCGGCCTCGTCACAGGCGGCGAGAATCTTTTGCAGCGCTTCGCGCTGGTCATCTGACTGCAATGCCGAACGAAGCGCGGCCGTCGTCTGGACCCCTGGCGGAACGGTGTTGAGCAGTTCGATAATGCCCTTGATATTCCCGACGGCCGGGTGCTCGCGCTGCAGGCAGAAGCCGCCGGCGGCCAGCGCGTCGAGACACCGCTGGTGGGCAATGCAGACAAACGGCTCGAGCACGAGGTTCGTCATCGCGTTTCGCGTCAGCTCTTCAAGCGCCGCGCCGTATTCCACGGGCCCGGCGGCGAAGGATTTAAATTCCGGATTTTTCTCCCAGCCGTTGCCGTAGATCTCGAGTTTGAGATCCAGATCGCGGCAGGCACCGGCCGCCCAAGCGAGCCCCTGCTGCCTGAAAAGCAGATTGTTCAGCCGATCAAATAGCCTTGTGGTGGTCTGGCGCACCAGCGCCTCATCGCCGGCCACTTCCAGGTCGCGCAGCACCTGCACCAATAACCGCCGCACGTCTCCGGGCGTTGGAAGCGATTGCCCGGCTGCATAGAGCGCGATCATTCGCGCGCAGGCGGCATCGATCACGTCGCGTGTTTTCCCGATCATACCCTGGAGCAATTCGTCGCGCATCTGCTGCGGCGTTTGCGACCAGTTGGACACATAGACCACCGGCGATGATCGACTCGCCCAGCTGATCGGCCGGCTCGGGATGCGCGTCAATTTGCGAAACTCCAGGCACTGCGACGCGGGATATGCAAAATCATCCGTCCATCGCTGTAGTGACGGCGTGAGCACGAAATCGCGCGATCCGATGCGCTGGCCCGTCTGCTGGGTCATCAGGTGCGGCAGCAGGTCCTGAATCCAATTGACGAACGGAATCTGCGGCGGAAACAGATCGGCATGCTCGAAGCGGTTGTGATCAATCTGGAAAATCAGATCCGGCTTAAAATCGGCGAGCATCCGCCGCATTCCGTTGCGGGTCAGCCCGTGGTGCGCGGTCGGCTCGATCAGCACCTGAGCTTCACAGCCGATCTGACGAAACGCATCGGCCGCGTCGCGACTGGAGTATTGTAGCACGGTGCTGAAGCGCGTGGTGATCAGCAGCACGCGCGGGGCACGCGCAGGCGAGATCGAGAGGATTTGCGCAAAGTGATTGGACGGAAGCGACGCGTAATATTTGGCGACCTCGCTCGCGGCCGCTATATCGCGCTGGCCGATCTCGACGAGGATCGCCTGCAGCGCCTGCTCGAGCGGCTTGGGATCGAGCCCAAGCTTGATGGTGATCTGCGGGAATGGCAGGAAGCGCTCGGTCATCGTCTCGAGCCGAAACTGCTCCGCCCAGCGCGGCCCGACAAACCACAGCACACTTGGCCGTTCGATCGGGCCATCGGCGCCGGTGAAATCATGAATCAACATGCACGCCAGCACGAGGCGCGGGTCGGGCTCGAAGAGGAAGATCGCCTGCTGGCGACCGAGGAAAAGCGTCGGTGATTGCCGGGCTAATTGATCCAGCACGTATCCGTCGCCGATGCTGAGCAGCCCGAGTGCCTCGCCGCGTTCGCAAGCCGCGGCAAGCTGATCCCGCACCGCAATCGCGGCTTGGCGCGGGTCATCGCCGCCGGCAAGGAACGCGCGTCCGCCGTCCGGGCGTGTCCGGGCGATAGTGGGCAATCCGCTGCGCGTCACTTCGACGCGATAGACATCAGCGACATCGGCATCAGCGATCGTTCGATAAATCTCCGGCCGGTGGGCGCGAAGCGCCGCGAGATTGCGGCAAAGGTTGATATGGAGCCCGCGCGTCTGGTCGGCGGTCTTGATGCGCAGCAGCGCGTCGCCGGCCTCCTGCCAGCGCTCGCGATGCATGTGGAGCGTCGCGGCGGCTTGCAGGCAATCGTCGGACAGCAGCCCGCCGAGCTCCGGCCACAGGTGGTCGGCGCGGTCCCATTCCCCGGCGCGCACCGCCTGCACAAAATCACCCGCGACCACGAGCCGCTCCGCGGCCTGCATGCTGTTAGACGACACGGCAAAACCTCCAGGATTATCCTTATCGGACCGAAATCGCCCGCCCGGCCACCTAAATCCGTTTCACCGCACCATTTTGACACCCGCGCGCGATGCCCTATGATGATTTGCACGACCGGGGTGTAGCTCAGTTTGGTTAGAGCGCAACGCTGGGGGTGTTGAGGTCGCAGGTTCGAATCCTGTCACCCCGATTTGATGGATTACAAGCCCTTTGGCAAACATGCCGAAGGGCTTTCTGTTGGGTAACATCGCGTCAATTCATCGTGAACTTTCAGAGTTCTCAGAAGAAGGGCGTTGATAAACCCCCCGCCGTAGAAACATTCACTTTCTAGGCATATTCACCATTTCCAGAGTCCGAATCCTGCCAATAGCTGAGCGGTTCCTTTGGCAACTTATATTTGACGGCATGTGATTTATAAGTCACAATCAATTCGTGTATGAAATCTTCCATTACCTGACTTCAGCAGGTGAAGATGTATTTGAGAGTTGGCTGGACAGCCTCTCTGACCCGACGGCCGTGGCGAAGCTGGCGATTAGGATCGATCGCATGCAGGCAGGGAATTTGGGAGACCATAAGTCGGTGGGATCGGGCGTATGGGAACTCCGGATTGATTATGGACCGGGTTACCGGATTTACTACGCAATGGCTGGCAAGAGAATGGTCCTTTTGCTCTGCGGCGGTGACAAGCGAAAGCAATCCTCAGATATCAAACGGGCGATCGAATATTGGGAAGATTATCGTGCAAGGACAAAGTCATCATGAAACTGAAAAAAGCGGCGGCACGTGCTTCACACGATGAAGCCGTCATCAATCGTCTGCGTAAAGATTCACGATTCGCAGCGGAATATCTCAAGGCCGCGATCGAGGACGATGAAGAGCCGCAGGTTCTTCTGATCGCGCTGCGTCGTATCGCCGAGGCACACGGCGGGCTTGCCCAAGTCGCCCGTAACGCGGGCATCGAACGCGAAAGTCTATATCGGGCTTTATCCGGACGAGGCAACCCCAGATTTTCAACGCTTTCGGCAGTCGCCAAAGCCGTAGGGCTGCGCCTGACTGTGGAACCAGTTTAAGGAAACGTCGATTTCTGCGCAGAACGCTCAAAGAGTTCGACTGGTGTCCTGTCACCCCGATTTGACGTCATAAGCCTATTGCCTATCAATCTTTGCAGACGCGACAGATGGCAGGATTTGAACCTACTCGACGGATCGAAAGACGCCGAGTGAATATTCTTGGGGTGTTGATAGGATGCTTCCCGCAACGCAAAGTGCGATCGCGCAGTCAGTTAGGGCTTGATGCCAAAGCTACCAACTGCTTGATTTAATCGCACAGCATTCAGACAATCTTGACCGCATGGGCTCACCCGTCAGGCGAATCGCCCTCTACACCACGCTGTTCGCCGCAGGCTCGGTTATCGCCTGCCCGGCGATTGGGCTCGGGGCGGGTATCGTCGCTGTCGGTACTGCCGTCGCTTCTCTCTTCGGCAACACGCTTGCCAGCGACATCCACGCTGCTTTCACTACCGGCAAACTCAACGGCCTTGCCAATCACGATCTCTCCAAGCTCGTCGGCAATTCGCTGGCGGTCTTGATTGAGATGTTCGAGAAGGAGAAAAACGCCGCGATCGATCCCAGTCGTATCAAGCGATTTCTCGCCAGCTTTCGTCTTCCCCAGCCTGAACTCTCTGCTCTCGCGCGGGTGGCCCGCAAACACTGGATTGATCTCGAGAAAGACATTACGACCGAAGGCGACAAGCTCGAAGACCACAACATCGTCGGCGCCTTCACCGAGCACGATCGCGCCGATCCCACCCCTTACGTGCCGAAGGAAGATTGGTACCAGTACCTTGCCGATCTCGACCTCTACGCCAAGACCCGGCTCGGCCACACCGTTCATCTCGACAAACCCACGCGTCACGCACTTGCTGACTACATCGCCCCGCGTTTCGCCATCGCCGTGCGCGAACTCGTCAAGGCCGATCTCGATCCATCCGTCGGCACAGGAGGTCGCGTCTTCATCGGGCTGCATCTCGACATAATGCACGAGATGGCTTTGTCCGTTCGCACGCTGGACGCCAAGTCTAATAAGCAACTCGAAGTGATCGGACACTTGCAACGCGGTTTCGAAGCGGTACGAGACGACATTGTCGCAAAGCTTGATGATTCGCAAAGAAAGCAGTACCGAGAACTGCTCGACTTCCTCAAGGACATCAAACAAACGGGTGAAGACACGAATAATGTGGCTCATCAACTTCTAGTTAGGCTCGATGAGCGCAACGCAGCTTTTGAGTCTGCTTTGCGTAAATCAGTCATCAACGAACGTAGCAAGACGAGGCTTATTGGGATTCCTGGTCAGCAGGACATGTCGCAATTACCGCTGGAAAGTGTGTTCGTTCAGCCTTTGCTTCAGCTTCGAGACGAGATCGGTAGCCAAATTAAAGACTCTAGGCAAAGCGATACGCCGCGAGCCATCGAAGAGTCGAGCCAAGTAGAGCAGAAAACAGAAAAACAAGACAAAGAAAGAACGATTCTAACTATTCGCGACGTCCTGGAGCGGTCGCGTTTATCGATCGTCGTTGGAGTACCGGGTTCCGGAAAAACAACCATCACGTCCTACATAAGCCTCATCCTCGCACATGGCCGTGGTGCCGAACTATCACATGACTTGACTGAATATCATTTACCAGTTGTTCTAACAGTTCGCAAAATCGAGGATTTTACAAAGCTCCCATCAATTCCCGAACTTCTCGAAATGAATGTGCGAGCGTACAGAGGCCTAATTAGTCAACCTCAGGCGATAGATATGTTTGTAACAGGACGGGCTGTATTGCTCGTGGACGGGTTGGATGAATGCGAATTGCCTACCGGCGATGGTGGGACGGAGTCTATTGAAAGCACCAACCCAACAGAATGGCATCTGCTCCTCGGCTGGCTTAAGGAGCTTTCAGACATTTATCCAAATTTGCGGATCATCGCCACATCAAGACCCGTTGGATACAATAGAAGGGGGCTGATGAAAGGGATGGCGATGTTCATTCCCTACAACATCAAGCTCCTAAGTCCAGACCAGCAATCCAAGTACGTTACCAATTGGTGCACTGCTCTGGCAGCATTTGAGCGAAAGACCTTAGGAAATGAAGGCGGTTCAGCAGAAGGAATTGCCGCCAAACTAAGTTTGCAGATTCGAAAGAGCCCGATCCTGAAGGCTCTAGCCCAAACTCCAATCACTCTCTCAGCCCTGTGCCTTCTTCAGGCAAAGGGTGATCTGACAACGGGCGATCGGCTTGCAGGTGTACTGTCGAAGTGCGTGGATGCTCTGCTCTATGAGTTTCGAAACGCAACTCTTAACGCGGAACCTGGAAAAATAAAGAAGGAACTAGCGGGAGCACTCGCCGCTGATAACCAGAGACTGCTTCTCGAACCCGTAGCGTTCCGCATGAAGAGCAAAGGTCTTCGCGTTATTGAAAAGAAGCAGGTGCTCAGAATGTTTGCTAAGCTATTGCCGGCGTTGAACCGGGATGCCGGCGAAGCGGACGTAATCTTGAAGAGCATGCGAGACAGGGGAGGGGTATTCGTAGAAGGCCAAGTCGGACATTTCGAATGGACCCACGAACTGTTTATGGAGTATATCGCTGGTCAATATCTTGGAAACCGATTGGAAGCCGATGCGTTGCTGGAGATGGTTGGCGATCCCAAATGGCGCGAAGTGATCCCATTTGCGTTATCCACGATGCGAAAATCGCAAAATACGTTCATCGAGGGCTGTCTCGGCCGCAGTGTTGAAATGTCTGCCCGCGTACTCAAGGAGTCGCACCTCGTGCGGCCCGATACAAGGCAGCGAGTTTTAGATGCAGCCGAGTCACTCGCCCTTAAAGAGCCGGTGGACGGACTCAAGGCGTTAATCGCAATCAACGACAAGACCGCCGCAAATCGTTTCTTAGGTATGTTGAGGACCCTTACGCCAACTCCCCGCGACCATCTATTAGCGTTGACCATCGATGAGAATAACTACGGCACAGACGCGCGGCGATTTGATGTTCTTGATATTGCCCGCCGCATGGCTCGTCGATGTCATTTCAATCATGAGTTCGGTATTGCGGATGACTTCAAGGGTACACGAGCAATTGTGCCTGAAGGTCCTGGTGGTCTTGCATCGGATAAATCGACCGGCTGGGGTTATTGTTCGATCAATATTGTAAGCGATTATGCGGAGGTGAATGGCGTTAAGGTGCCGCAAGCCGGTCCCTGGATAGATGAGCCGGTGTACAATTTGGCGGTCCTTCTTGACACTCTGAATGGTTCGACCCCGTTTTACGAGCTTGCATTACGAGAGGGACTAACGTCTTATCTGGAATTCCACAAATCGGTGCCTGACGAGATTAAGCTGCTTACTATCCATGTTGTCCACTATGGTCTGGCGACACACGACAAGGAGTTTTCTGACCTGTTGCTCAAGCTGTTGGATCGCTTTCCACGATCGCTTGCGCCGGCAAATCAGATTAGCATGGTCAATCATATCATGAAGTGCTGGGGTAAGGAGTTGCCACCAGCCGCACAAGAGCATGCGAAAGCCATATGGACGAATTGCGCAAATGAAATAGCAAAGTTGGTATCCGTGTTAATACAGAACTGGCGAAGCGGTTACATCGGCCCAGATGACAATGGATCATCGTATATTGTTGACGATCTAACTGCGGCGTTCCTGGAAGAATTTCAGCGAGAATTGGGAAGATTCGTTCCGTTTTCATTCGATTTGGAGGCTCTCGAAAAGGCGATGAGGTAGCTCGACAATAAGACGAAACGATCACCAAAATTGATACATGGTGCTGACATAGGACGATTGTTCCGAGAAGCGATCCGAAGCCGATCGACCGTCCAAAAGCATCCGTGATTGACTGCCGATAGTGAAGATATGCTTGCCCTCTTCAGCCGTAAAGCCGAGTTGATCCTGCTGTGGATCAAGACGGTGGAGTTGCGGTCGCGGCTGACGCAGGTGATCGGCGAGCGGTTTTGCCTCAATTCGGTCAAGTCGAGGACCACGCGCCCGATCTCCTTGGACGACCTGATGGTAGCGGTGGGCCATCCTACGGACTTCGACGCACACAATCACGTTGCATGGATCAGCGAAACCTCGATTTCAGTACAGAAACAAGAAAAAGTTCAACTGGTGTCCTGTCGCCTCGATTTCGATAACCACTTCGGCCACCGTAAATTACGGTGGCCGTATTGCTTGGTGAGCGAGCCGATCTCGATCAAAGGGGATGTAGCTTCATTTACGACCCAATCATGGGTTCCTCCTTTCATGCCTCATGACGGCGAAAGATAGAACACTGGTGGAACCGTAGGTAACGAAACTGGCGGCTGCGTCAGCGCCTGCGCAGCGCTGCGACAATCTAAATCGAAAATATCCCCTCAGTCTTTGCGGTCTTTCGGAAAGGTTCGCGCTCTTTTGCGCGCGCCAGCGCATCGCGGCCGGTGTTTATGGAGGGGACGAAATGCGCGCCGACTTCTGTGAGGGTTACCACGTCGAATACCTCGCTGGATGTTCATTGGAGAGAAAGGAAGCCTGATGACCCGATCACAAAAAACGAACCCAAACCCCCGGTCCAACATGCGCGAAGCGATGGGGAATTTGTGCGCGTTAAGAAAGGCGGTCTGCGCGTACTTGGCGCGCGTTGATTTTCTGGCCAAACAATGGCCGGGCATGAGGTTGCGCCGAAACGCGAAAATGAAAAGTGACGGAACGAGAAATCGCTGGTTTTTTGGCCGATTTGCGGAGGTGAGGCGTGAGCGATCGCAGGTCATGCAGCGTGAACGGACAATTGGTCATTTGGGTTGGATCGTCGATAAGGAGATTCATTTTGTGCTCCCCTTGGTGAACGTGCGATAGACACACCGGCGGCTGATGGGATATTGATGCGGGATTGCCGATACTCCGCTGCGCGTCTCGGCGAAGAAGGAGAAACGATGCCGCAGGATCGTTCGAACCTCGATACACACAATTTTCGCACGCTTCTCTCCAACGCGCTGGACCTACGCCGGCCGCTGATCGGCGAGACGCAGGCGTACCGGGTCTTTTCCGGCGAGGCAGACGGCGTGCCCGGCGTATTTGTTGACCTCTACGGCCAAGGCGCCGTTCTGATCATCTATGAAGGGACCGCGCCGCGCGGATTCAACGCCGAAGTTGAGGCCGGGACGGTGCTCGCATTGCTCGCGCCGCTGGGGGCCCGCGCGGTGTATCTGAAGATATTCGCAAAAGATCGATCTCGCCTCGGCGGGGAATTGCCGCCGGGCGTTACAAATCCGCAACCGGCGGCGGGCGAGGCGCTGCCCGAGGCGATTTTGATCCGGGAGAATCAGTGGCAACTGGAGATTCGTCTCTATGACGGGCTCTCAACCGGCCTGTTTCTCGACCAGCGCGCCAACCGCGCGTGGGTTTCGCGGTGGGTGGCCGATCGTTGTCGGGGCAATACCTCTGAAACGGCGGTGCTGAATACGTTTGCGTATACGTGCGCGTTCTCCATCGCCGCCGCGGTGGGCGGTACCAGAAACGGGGTGGTCGGCGGTGTGGGGACAACCAGCGTCGACGTATCCGGGCGATATCTTGATTGGGGTAAACGCAGTTTTGCGCACAATGGCATCGATATCGCTGCGCACCGATTTGCGCGGATGGATACGTTTGAGTTTTTCGCTTACGCCGGTCGCAAAGGGCTGCGTTACGATCTGATCATCCTCGATCCGCCAAGCTTCGCTTCCGGGAACAAGAAAAAGAAGATTCGCCCGTGGAGCGCGGCCAGCGATTACGCGCGTCTGGTCAGTGAGGCATCTGGATTACTCAAACCGCGCGGCGTCATATTCGCATCCACCAACACGCAGGACCTGTGTCGCGCAGGCCGGCTAGAGCGCGAGATCGTAAAAGGAATCGGGCGAGTGCCACGCTGGGTGGAATTACCGGCTCCGCCGATCGACTTCGCCCGCGATCAGGATCGCTTCGCGGCGCTGGCGTTTATGCCGTGAGCATCCCCGCGTGCCGATCAAGCGACGCCATCAGACGGCTATTGCAGCTCGATATCCAGCCCGATATCCAGCGCCGGCGCGGAGTGGGTGATCAAGCCGACGCTGATGCGTTCCACGCCGGTCAATGCGATGGAGCGCACCGTCTCGAGCGTCACGCCGCCGGACGCTTCGAGTTGAAGCCGTCCCTTGCGACCGGATCGGTCGCGCATCGCGACGGCCTCGAGCATCGTCGGGCAATCCATGTTGTCCAGGAGGATGAAATCGACCCCTTCAACACGCAACACTTCGCGCAGCTGATCGAGGTTGTCCACTTCCACCTCGATCTGGCGCTGCGGATTTTCCGCGCGCGATTGCTGCACGACTTTCTGCACCGCGGCGGCCATTTCCTTCAGCGGGTACGCGGCCAGGTGGTTGTCTTTGATCAGAACGTGATCATACAGTCCGGCGCGGTGATTCGCCCCGCCGCCGCAGAGAACGGCGTATTTGTCGAGCGCTCGAAATCCCGGCAGCGTCTTGCGCGTGTCTACGATCAACGCCCCGCTGCCTTCGACGCGCTTAACGAATCGCTGCGTCAGTGCCGCGACGCCCGAAAGATGCTGGAGAAAATTCAGGATCACCCGCTCCGCGGCCAGCAGCGAGCGCATCGGCCCGCGAACGCGCAGCAGCGGCGTGACCTTCTGGTCGCTGTACCGCGCCTCGATGATCTCCATATGGAACCCGGGGATCATCTCCACGCGCAGCCGCTCGTCATACGCTCGGCAAATCTCCTGCACCATCGGCAGGCCGCAGACGATTCCCACTTGCTTCTGCAGCAATGTGCCGACGCCGATCAGGTTTTCATCAATCGTCAGCCGCGACGTGACATCATCCGAAGCGGGGCCGAGGTCTTCTCGGCGTGCGAGTTCGATCAGTGGGCGAAACTGTGCCGGATCGGGCATCGGGTGCATGACGGTATTGTACGCACCGCTAAGCGAGTACAAGCATTCATCTTTACGGGCCCGCTATGTAGTTGGTTGATCAGTTCAAAGCAGGCAAAGACGGCGATTAGTCCGGGTTATGATCGGCTATTCGGCTGGCGCTTCGCTCGTGGCCCTTTGCTTTTTGGTTGCCAGACCTTGGGCTTCTCGTCTTCCAGAACACCAGACTTGCTGTGGATCGTGGGGACGCCTTTGAGTTCATTGACGCGATCGCGCAGCTGTGCGGCCCGCTCAAATTCCAGGTTCTGGGCGGCCGAGAGCATTTCTTCTTCGAGCAGCTCGATCAGTTCCACATTGTTCACGTCCTGTCCGCCGCCCAGTGCCTCGCGGGCGGTTTTGCGGGCCTTTACTTCCGATTCGATCGATTGGCGGATCGCTTTTTTCACCGTCGTCGGCGTGATGCCGCGGCTGGCGTTGTATGCCTCCTGCAGCGCCCGGCGGCGCTCGGTCTCGTCCATCGCGCTCTGCATCGCGGGCGTGATGTTGTCGGCATACAGGATGACCTTGGAATTCACATTCCGCGCGGCCCGGCCGATGGTTTGGATGAGCGATGTCTCGCTGCGCAGGAAGCCGGCTTTGTCCGCATCGAGAATGCAAACCAGCGAGACTTCGGGCAAATCGAGTCCTTCGCGCAGAAGATTGATGCCGATCAGCACGTCGAATTCGCCGCGGCGCAAGTCTGCAAGAATCTCCACACGCTCGATCGTCTGGATTTCACTATGCAAATAGCGGCACTTGATCCCCGCCTCCTGCACGTACGCGGAAAGGTCTTCGGCCAGGCGCTTTGTCAGCGCCGTCACCAGCACGCGCTCGCCGCGCTCCACAACCGCCTTGATCTGCTCGAGCATGTGCGGCACCTGTCCGCGTGCGCCGTGCACCTCAATGATCGGATCAATCAATCCGGTCGGACGGATGACCTGCTCGACGATCTCGCCACCGGTCTTTTCCAGTTCCACCTTCCCCGGCGTGGCCGAGACGAAGACGACATTGTGCCACATCGCCTCAAATTCCTCGTACTTCATCGGGCGATTGTCCATCGCGCTGGGCAGCCGGAATCCGTGGTCCACCAGCACTTCCTTGCGCATGCGGTCGCCGGTGTACATCGCGTTGATCTGCGGCAGCGTCACGTGCGATTCGTCGATGACCAGCAGAAAATCCTTCGGAAAATAGTCGATCAGCGTATACGGCTTGGCCCCGGGGGGTCGGCCATCAAGGTGGCGGGAATAGTTCTCGATGCCGCTGCAATATCCCACTTCCTGGATCATCTCCAGGTCATATTTCGTTCGCGCCAGCAGTCGCTGCGCCTCAAGCAGCTTTCCCTTGCCGCGCAGGTGCATGACCTGCGTATCCAACTCCGCCCGGATAGACGCCACCGCACCGGCCACGCCTTCTTCGGGCATCACGTAGTGGACCGCGGGATAGATGAAGACCTGATCGTGGCTTTGAATGATCTCACCCGTGAGCGGGTTTATCATGTCGATGCTGGTGATCTCGTCGCCGAAGAATTCGATGCGGTATGCGAATTCCTCATAAGACGGGTGCAGTTCCAGCACGTCGCCGCGCACGCGGATGGTGCCGCGCTTGAAATCGAAATCGTTCCGCTGGTATTGCAGATCAAGCAGGCGCTTGATCAGATCATCACGCTCCGTCGGCAAATCGCGGCGGATCGGCACGACACTGTTGCGGTACTGCTCCGGCGAACCCAGGCCGAAGATGCAGGAGACCGAAGCGACGATGATTACGTCGTCACGGCTGACAAGGTTGCTTGTGGCGGCGAGGCGCAGGCGGTCAAGGTCGTCGTTGCGCGATGCATCTTTCTCGATGTAGATGTCGCGCTGCGGAATGTACGCCTCGGGCTGGTAATAATCGTAATAGCTGACGAAGTACCCGACGGCGTTATGCGGAAACAGATCCTTCATCTCCTCGTACAACTGGGCGGCGAGCGTTTTGTTATGGCTGATGACGAGCGTCGGCTTGCGATGCCGGGCGATGGTGTGCGCCATCGTGAAGGTCTTACCCGAGCCGGTGACGCCCAGCAGCGTCTGATACTTTTTCCCCTCGGCCAGCCCGGCGACGAGCTTCTCGATCGCCTGCGGTTGGTCGCCATCGGGTTTAAACGGAGAGACAACTTGAAAATCGCGCATTAAAGACATTGTATGCACCGGAATAATCGCGGCCAGTATTGCGATGAATGTTGTGCCGCGCGGTGACATTCTTCGCTCGTTGCGGCGTATAAAGCCCGCATCGAGATGCGGCGCTAAACAGTTTGTATCAGTATTCAGATACCACGCCGCGTGGTAGATTTCGGCGGTTATGACCTACGATCTGGCGTTCATCGGCGCGGGAAACATGGCCGAGGCGATCGCGCGCGGAATCCTTACATCCGGATCGATCGCACCGGCACGCCTGATCGCGGCCGATATTTCTGACGCGCGTCGAGCGCTGTTTGAAGAGCAGTTAAAAATCCGCGCGGTCTCCGACAATCTCGCCGGCGCCGCCGACGCCGGTGCGATCATCCTTGCGGTCAAGCCGCAGCAGATGGCAGAAGCGCTGCGCGGGATCGGCCGGGTGATGTCAGAAGCGACGCTGGTGATCTCGATCGCCGCGGGGATCAGCACCAAATTTATCGAAATGAACCTTGGCAATGCCCAATCATGGCGGGTCGTGCGGACGATGCCCAACACGCCGATGCTGGTCGGCCTGGGCGCAGTTGCGCTGGCGCCTGGGCAACACGCTTCATCCGCTGACGTCGCCGCGGCGAGCCGGTTCTTCGCACCGGCCGCTCGAGTAACGGAGGTGACCGAAGACAAGATTGACGCCGTTACCGCGCTTTCCGGGTCCGGGCCGGCGTACGTTTTTTATCTGATCGAGCAGATGATCGCCGCGGGGCTGGAACTGGGATTGACGCCGGAGCAATCGGAACTGCTGGCGAAGCAAACCGTCTACGGTTCAGCCGCGATGGCGGTTCAATCCGCGGATACGCCGCAGGAACTTCGCCGCAAGGTCACCAGTCCCGGCGGAACGACGCAGGCCGCGATCGAGTTCATGGAAACCGCCGCGGTCGGCAAGAACATGCGTCAGGCGATCGGCGCGGCGTGCGCGCGATCGATTGAACTCGGGAAGCAGTCGCGGTGAGGAGGTGACCGGGTCACCCTGTCATCTTCCAACTCCCTCACTTACGATCCACGCTCAAAGCATGAAGAACCTATTCAACCACCCCGCATGGATCGACATCAGCCTTCTCCTCGCGCGGCTCGCGCTGGGCATTTACATGTTGATCGCCGGTTGGATCAAGATGGCCGGCGGCGTCGGCACGTTCGTCGACGGGAGCTTTATGAAGCTCAAGCCCGAGTGGCTGCCCGATTCCTTCGCCCGGCCATACGGTTACGCACTCCCGTTCCTCGAACTGGTGACCGGCCTCGGGCTGGCGCTCGGCCTGTTCACGCGCATCTCCGCGGGCATCATCACGCTGCTGCTGATCAGCATTGCGATCGCGGTAATCTCTGAAAAAGGCCTCGCCGGCGGCGCGCCGGGACCAATTCATCCCTCGGTGATTTTCGCCACGCTCGCATTGGTCCTGATGGTCCTCGGCTCGGGAAGACTCGCACTGGATCCGCTCTATTTCGCCGGCGGCGAAAGTGGAGGCGGGAAGAAGAAATAGATTCCGCCGATTATCTTGTCTCGACACGATTGCCGACAAGCCGGATCTGCCCAAGACGCCACAGTTCGATCGCGGCCGGATAGGCGGCCTTTTCTTCCTCGAATACGCGTGCGGCGAGCGTTTCGGGCGTGTCGCCGACATAAACGCCGCATTCGCGCTGCAGGATGACCGGCCCGGCGTCGTATTCGTTATTCACAAAATGAACCGTGCACCCGCTGATCGCGCAGCCGGCCTTCAAGACGGCCTCGTGCACGTGATGCCCGAACATCCCTTTCCCGCCGAACTGGGGCAACAGCGACGGATGGATATTAATGACCCGCCCCAGCCATTCATCGGGAATCCGCAGCAATTGCAGCCACCCGCCGAGGCAGATCAGATCAACGCCTGCGTCGCGACAGATTGAAAAAATTTGGTCGCTAAACGCATCGATGGTTAGAAATTCTTTCCGCGACACGACATGGACCGGCAATCCCGCAAGCTTGGCCCGCTCGATCCCGCCGATCCCGGAACGCGATACGATGACGGTGACGATGCGGGCCTTGAGCGCGCCAGCGGCAATCTGGTCGATCAGATTCTGCAGCGTCGTGCCGCCGCCGCTGATAAGGACTGCGAGGTTGATCGGTGAATCATTCATACGAAACCGCGGATGAACGCTGATAAACACAGATGCAGAAATTTGGATCTGCGTTCAACCGCGTTTATCTGCGGTTCCTATTGCATTGCCCGCATCGCCGCGGCGTCGCGGGCGCTGAGATCGGGGTATTGCGCGTCGCTCCCGACGTCCGGGCGGCGTTTCCAACTTCGGGCGCAGGCTTGATATTTTTCGCGGCGATCAGCTAGCACAACCGCATCGGCGGAATCGTCGAAGCTGTGAAAGCCGCAGCCGACGACGTCTTCCAGATCGACGCCAAATCCTGACAACTGCGATCGGAGCTTGCCGGGATAAACCACCTCGGCCTCGCCGGCTTTGTTCACGCCGTGCTCCTTTTTCAGCTTGTCCAGCTGCGCCAGCGCCTGCTCGCGAAGATCCAGCAGAGTTTTCCACAACGAGCGATCCGCATCCGACACTTGTCGCGCCGACGGCTTGGGCAAAGTGGCGACATGTACGCTTGCCAATTCCCGCTCGGCACCGGGCTTATGCGGGATATGCTCCCACGTCTCGTCGGCAGTGAAGACCAGCATCGGCGCCAGCAGCTTGGTGATCGCCAGCAGCATCTGGTGCATGACAAACTGGCTGCGCCGACGCAGCGGCGACGACGGAATCTCGCAATAGAGCCGATCCTTCATCGCATTGCCATAGATGGAACTGATCTGCACCGCACAGAATTCGTGAAGCAGTCGAAACACCTTGTGCAGCGCAAAGCTCTCGTAGGCTTCGGTGACGTCGACGATCAGCGTGTCCAGCTCACTGAGCATCCACGCGTCGAGTGACGCGGCCGGCACTTCGACGGGTTGGCCGTCGTAATCGTAGAGATTGGAGAGCAGGTATCGGATCGTATTGCGAAGCTTGCGGTATTTGTCGCCAAACTCCTGGATCAGCTTGGGGCTGGCGGCCATGTCGCCTTCATAATCGAGCTGGCAGACGAAAAGGCGGAGCAAATCAGCGCCGTGGCGGTTCACTTCCTGAACGGCGGTCACATAATTCTTATCACTCTTGCTGATCTTCTTGCCGTCCGGGCCGACGATAAACCCGTGCGTGAGCACCTGCTTGAACGGCGGCACACCCACCGACGCCATGGCCGGCAATAGCGATAACTGGAACCAGCCGCGGTGCTGGTCCGAGCCTTCCAGATACAGGTCGGCCGGGAAATGAAGCTCCGGCTCGCGGGCTTTAAGAAC
>JACMML010000215.1 GCA_014379105.1 Phycisphaerae bacterium | reverse complement strand
GCGCGACGGCGTCGTCGGAGGCGGTGTCCGTGTCGATCAGCACGTGTCGAAGATTCGCCATCGCTTGATCCTATTGGTTATCGGACCTAATCCATCACGAGGAAGCTGCTGAACTGTACCGCGTACGCCAATTGTCGGGTTTATATACATTGCTTGGCCCCTCCGAGAGCCTTATTACGCTCAGTAAGGAATTCCACAGTAGTTTGTGGATCGATTCTCGAATAATGTAGCGGCCCGAATTGCAGTAAGCAGGATTGCAACCGTTGAGCATGCACCAAGTTGAGGAAAGCGGTCATACCGGCGAGACAGATAGACCAACCTAGGTCCATATTTGTCTACAACCAGATAGACCGATCGGAGGAAGATGGCCCGGCGTTTCGTTATCAGGATTGAGCTGACTCAGTCCGCCAAAGGAAAACTTACCGAGCTTAGCGACCACAATGGCATGACGCAGGTATCGGTTATGTCGCGGCTGGTCGATTGGTTCACTTCTCAGCCAGAACTCATCCAGGCGGCCATCCTTGGTCGCTACCCGAAGGAGATCGAGGAAGACGTTGCGAAGCTGATCCTTCGACGGATGGCGAACATTCCCGGGCCAAACGTAGCTGGGCAGACGTAGCCGGGCAAATGTAACCGCACTCACTCATCCATCAGCATGTGTTCGCTGGGGATCACACGGAAGACTTCTTCCGTGCTGGTCTGCCCGCGCGCAACCTTGAGCAGGGCACTGGAACGGAATTCCAGCATCTTCTCGTCGATCGCCTTGTCGCGGATTTCGCGCATCGGTTTGCCGTCGGAGATCAGCGTTCGCAGCGATTTGGTGATCGGCATGACTTCGAACACGCCGGTGCGACCTGAGTAGCCGGTTTGCGTGCAATTGTCACAGCCGCGCGGGGCGTAGAGCGTTTTGCCTTCATCGTCCGCCAGCCACGGGCGAACGGCATCAAACGTGTGCGGCGCGTCTGAGACGTCGAAGCTCATGCGGCAATCCGGACACAGCGTGCGAACCAGCCGCTGCGCGACAACGCCTCGCATGCTCTGCGCCAGGAAGTGCGGATGCGCACCGAGGCTCAGCATTGATTGAACCGCGCCCGGCGCCGATGCCGAATGCAGCGTCGCGAACACCAGCATCCCACTGTTGGCGGCGCGCACGGCGATTCGCGCGGTTTCTTCGTCGCGGATCTCGCCCACCATGATCACGTCCGGACTCTGTCGCAAAACGCTGCGCAGCAGCTCGCTGAAGCCCAGTTCGATTTGCGGATTCACCTGGCTCTGCCGAAGTCCGTCGATTGCGTATTCGATCGGGTCTTCGATCGTGTTGATCTTCCGCTTGCCGTCATTCAGCTTGATGAGCGAGGCATAAAGCGTCGCGGTTTTGCCGCTGCCGGTCGGGCCCGTGATGAGAATCAAACCGCTGGGGGCGGCGATCATCTGCTGATACGCGACCAGTTGATCGCGCGTCATGCCGAGTTGTTCGACGTCATACAGCTTGTTCCCCCGCGCCAGCAGTCGCATGGCGAAATCTTCGCCGTACATCGTCGGAATAACGTTGATGCGCAGGTCGACCGGGCCCCCATCATCGCCTTCGCCGTCGCTCCGGCGGTTGAAGATCCACCGGCCGTCGATCGGGCGGCGCTTCTCGGTCAGGTCCATGCCGCTGTTCGCCTTAATGTGCGAGAGACATCGTCGGCCCTGTTCGGTCGAGAGCACGCTGATCGGGCGCACGACGCCCAGGTGTCGCACTAGGACGGCGACGTGCTGTTCGTTGCTGACGAAGAACAGATCGCTCGCCTCCATCGACACGGCGTGATCGATCAACTGCTCGACCGCGGCCTCGGCGGGAAGCTTCGACACATCGATCATCTGCTGCGCGTGTGCGCTGGCCGCGGACGCGTCGTCCGTTGCCGTCGCGGTTGTAGTCTTGACGGCAGCTTCTGTTTTGGATTTTGATAGAGGTGGGATGCGATTCATGCTGGTGCTCCCATGGCAATCTTGCGGGCGGCGGCCTCGTCACTTGCGGTCGGAACAACCTGTCCGACACGCAGGACTTCGAGAATCTGTCGGACCGCAGGCTGAATCGAATGGATCACGAACGTCCCGCCCGCGTCGCGGAAGGCGCGGCTGGTGCCGATCAGCCAGCCGATCGCGGAGGAATCGATGTATGCCGTCTTGGAAAAATCCAGCAGCACGCGCGTGCTCGACCAGGTCAGGCCCAGCAGCGTCTCCAGAGGATTTTTGCCGTCCGCGCTGAAATCGCCGGCGGTGATGTTCCCGTCCGTCGCCGCGCGGATGATTCCCTCTTTCTCGATGGAGACGAGTGTGAGTTTCATATCCAAATCCGGCCTCCTGTAGCCTCGCGCACGAGTTCCACCGATGCGCGGCGGGTAGTGTAGCATCGATCAATCGCGTGTCGAATCAATCCAGCCTGTTGGAGAAATGCTTTACGTTCGTCATCGTCATCCGCGACCGCGGAAGTTAGACTTGTGCGATCAATTCGCAGGACCCATGGGCGATCATCCCAATCATTCGCAATCACCCGCCGCAACCTCGCTGCGATTCTCATGTCCGGCGTGTGGGAAGCGGTTTCAGTGGCAGGAAGCGTTCGCCGGTCGAAAGGTCACGTGCAAGTGCGGGGCGACATTCATCGCCGCGCTAGGCGGCACCGAGCTGATCGATCAACCCGTGCCCATGACCGACGCCGACGAGATTTGCACGGACGATCTGCCGGCGCCTGCAACGACGCGATCGGGTGGGCGGTCGGTTCAAATGCCGGCCGGCTATGCGTTCCCGCGCATGCGCCGCGCCGCGCACGACATGGCCGCCGACGATGACGACGCCAGCCCGTTCCGCGATTTCTATCTGCCGATGATCCTGCTCGCGCTCGGCGCCGTTGGACGGCTCATGCAGATGATCCACTTCACGTCGACGCACTCGCTCAGCGTCGGCCACGCGATCGGTTTGCTGTTTTGCGAACTCGTGATCTGCGGCGCCGCGATGATCGCCGGCGTGCTCGCGGCCGCCCAAATCCTCGGCACCAGCTTCGGCAAGCCCAAGCACGTCGCGATCAAGCTCGCCGCAATGGCGCTGTTCGTCGCAGCCGCTGGTTATCTGATCGCCAGCATCGACACGGACCGCTACAGCGTGCGCGGTGCGCTGTTGGCGTGGCATCTGGTGTTGATTCTGTACTTCGTCTTGTTCCGCGTGCTGTTCTCGCTCGAGCTGAGCGAAGCGCTGGTCACCGTGGTGATCGTGTTGCTGCTCCAGCTCATGCTGCTCTTCGCCGCCAGTCGCGGAATGTCGACGGATGCAGCGCGGGCGATTTTCTTCGGCAGCTAGAGTCGCATTCGGATCAGCAGATACTTCTGTCCCACATCAACCGACGGCTTGATGTCCATCTCGGTGTGCCACTTTTTTTCCCAGTCGAAGAGTTCTTTACGTTTTGCCGGATCCGCCGGAAGTTCCAGTGCGACGGTCATCGACATCAAGCCGCCGAATGCGACCACTTTGGTCGCGCCCATTTTGTACCACTGGTCGACGCGATACTCCGCCTGGCTGCGCGTCGTGCCGGCGAGCATTCGGCCGGGATGATCTGACAACCACTTTTTGGCTTCGGTGCCGTTTTCATCCTTGATCATCGCGATCACGGTGTCGTCTTCACCGAGGCCCGGCGTGGCGGATTTTCCGCCGGAGAGGAATCGCATCGCGAAGATCGCACCGCCGACCAGCACGATCGCGCCGACGAACAGGGTCGCCTGCTTGATCAGATTCTTCTGCTCCATCGCTTTGGCGGCATCACCGCGCTTGGCAGTGGCGTAACCGATCGCCCGCGGCGCGGCCGCCGCTGCAGCGGCTGCGCCGGTGACCTTGCTGGCGACGGCGCCTTTCTTGCCGGCCTTCACATCAAAGCCACAGTTCAGACATTGCCGCGTGCCCGGCTCCATCGGATTCCGGCACGACGGACACCGATACCCGCTGGCCACCGGTGGCGGCGGCAGATCGGCCAGATCGACCTCGCCCACGTCGTACGTGTCCTCGGCGGGCTGCTCGTACATCGGCGCAACATCCGGCACCGCGATGACGTTCCCGCATTTGCACTTCACGCGCCGCCCGGCCAGGTCCGGCTTCCAGTTATATTGCCGATTGCAAAACGGACACGTGATCGAGTTCGACTGTGCCTGCGACATGTGTACCCCAGGAAAAGGAATTCGCCTGGCGAAAAGGATACTGGCGTGGGAGTGTTGAAACAATCGGCGCATTCCCCCCGCATTCCCCCTCGCCTGGTACTCCGGGAGAGGGTTGGGGTGAGGGGCCTTCGCGCGAGCGAAGGCTCTTAAGAGACGCTAGTACGCGCAGAACCGCACCTCGATCCACTCCCAGAGTACTGGGCGAGGAGGCAAGACAAAGGCAAACATGAAAGACGGCGGAGCCGTGCGACCACTCGCACTGAAACTCCGCCGTTTTCGCTGCGTCTTGTCTCGCGCCGTTCGACGCTGGGCCACATCCGTCGTATTCGACCGGCGCGCAGATTTATCTGTTCGTGCCGAACGCGATTGTTCGGCCATCCATTACATCCAACGCAATGACGCCCATCGATTGGGCCATCTAACGCACCCGGCTAACACAGATTTCCCGCGTCGTTTGGGAAAACCTGCGCGATTCCCAACCAAGATTCCCTTCCGCCGGCCGGTGCGGGCCGCGTTGTAATAGTCATCATCGAAGGGCACAAAGGTTTCACATCTTTCTACCGCGCGAAGTATGATGTTGAACACGGAACCGCACGGACAGCCATTCACAGCCGGGTACTGAATTGACGCCCACCGCAGCCAAAACCCAACAGCGACGCGTCACGATGCCGCGCCCGACGCGGTGGCTGGCCGAGTGCGCGATCGGCATCGGGTTATTGTTGCTGACTGCGGCAAGCCTGGCGCGCGTTTTCGGGCGTTGGACCGGCTGGGAAATTACCCTCACCTTAGACGCCGCCGCCGCCGTCGCACTGCTGGCGGCGGTCATGCTGCGATTCCGTGATCGTCAGCGCCGCGCGTACGTCGTCGCGCTGGAAAAGCTCAACGAAGCGGCACTGGCGATCGCATCATCGCCGGGTGAGCTCGAGCCGCTGCTCGATCGGCTGGCCGCCGTCGCGCGCGATCTGCTCAACATGCCCACCTCGCGCATCATGCTGCTGAGTGAAGATCACCAGATCTTTCGCCAAGTCCATTGCTTCGGCCACACGTTGATGGCCGGCAATTATGAGTTTCCGATCGCCCAGGCGTCGGGTGCACAAGCATGCTTGCGCACCGGCAAACCGGTCATCGTTGAAAACGTCGCGCAAGATCCGGGCGCGAGCAGCCCGACGATCGCCAAACAGCTCGGCGTCGGATCGTTGTTGCTGATGCCGCTGATTGCAGCGGGCGAGATCATCGGCGTGTTGGCGCTGACCGATTCCATCCCGCGCCGTTACACGAGCACGCAGCGACAGCTCGCCGATCTTCTGGCGGCGCATGTGGCGGTCAGCATCGCCAACGCGCGGTTGTACAGCCGAATGGAGGACGCGATCAAATCGCTTCGGCGAGTGCAGGCGCAGCGCGACACGCTGTACACGATGAGCACCGCCGTGCAGCGCGCGCGAACCGTGGAGGAATCGCTTGCCAGGATCGTCGAGCTGGCGCCGTCGGCGTTGGAGATCGACGTGTGCATCGTTTGCCTTGCCAGCGAGATGCCGTCGCCAACATCGGCAAGCGAACCATCAACGCTGAATCGCGGGATCGCGCGCCCGCCGGTGGGCACTGGGTTTCGCGTCGCCGCGGTCACGCCGACGCCGTATCCGTTTCCGATCAGCGCCGGGATGCTCGATTCGTGCGAGAACTTTTCGCGCGTCGTCCAGCGATGCAAGCCAATGACCATCGAGCTGGCCGACAAAGATCCCGCGCTCCGCCAGCGTGGTATCGGCTCGGCCACGGGCGTGGGCAGCGTGCTGTACATGCCGCTGGTGATCGGCGGATCGGTGGCGATCGGCGTGCTGTTGTTGCTCCGCCGCGCGACCGGATCGTTCCCCGAAGAAATGGTTCGGCTGGCGGAAATGTTCAGCGCCCGCGCCGCCACCGCGATCGAAAACGCGCGCCTGAACGATCAGGCGCTTCGCGATGCGCAAACCAAGGCCACGCTGCTTCACGAGCTGAACCACCGCGTGAAGAACAATCTCTCCGGCCTGATCGGACTGCTGTCGATGGGCACGCCGCCGCTCGCGCCCGAGGCGCAGCGCTGGCTGGAGCGCGTGATCGAACGCATCGGCGCGCTGGCCCGCGCGCACGAGTTGTTCAGCACCGGGCGCGAAGTCCGGCTGGCCGAGCTGATCCACACGACGCTGGATTCGATCGCCGCGATCAAACCGGATGACGTACACGTCTCGGTCGACATCGGCAACGACAACGACGCCGTGCTTCCCGCGATCAACGCCGTGCCCGCGGCCATGGTCGTGTATGAGCTGGCGTATAACGCGATCGTCCACGGCGTAGGCGAAGCGGGCAAGCTGAGCGTGCGCGTGCGGAAAAATTCCGAAGCGCAGATCTCGGTCGAAATCATCGACAGCGGCGGCGCCGATGAAGCAGCGCCGGTGATCGCGGCGAGAGCGGTCGCGACCGTCGATATGGAATCGCGTCCGCGTGGCGCGACGCAGTCTCGCTGGGCCACCGCGTTGCATCGGGGCGGCGGCGTCGGGTTGAGCCTCGTTCGCGGACTTGTCGCGCGCGAGCTGCGCGGCCAGTTCGACATCCGCGCCAACGACCAGGGCGGCACCACCGCGACCGTAACGTTTCCGCTGAATCGCAACGCGCAGCCCGACAGGGGGAAGCCGAATGTCGGGAAGATCGCGAGTGAGTCATGACGCAACCGGAACAACCGGGCGGTCCGCCTGCGGGCGCACGCCCCGCGCCGGCGAGAAAAGTCCTGATCGTCGAAGACGAAACCCTCGTCGGCATCGGCCTGAAAGCGCACTTGGAAAAGCTCGGCCACAACGTCGTCGGCCAGGCCGATGACGCGGCGCAGGCACTGGCGATGTTCACGCAGCATTCGCCGGACCTGGTGCTGATGGACATCCGCCTGGACAACGGCGCCAGCGGCGACCAGAAGGGCGACGACGGGATCGACCTCTCCACAAAACTTCTCGCGATCCGTCGCGTTCCCATCGTCATCATCAGTGCCTACAGCGAGGACGCTTTGCACGCGAGAGCCGCCGCCGCGGGTGTCTTCGGATATCTCGTCAAACCCGTCACGAGAGAAGCCTTGGCCGCCCAGATAGCGGTGGTGCTTCGCAGATTCACCGACACGGAAACTCTGCGCGATGAGCGCGACACCGCCACGCAAAGCCTGGAGACGAGAAAGCTGGTCGACCGCGCCAAAGGCATCTTGATGAAACGGCTAAGTTTAGACGAACCCGCCGCTCATAAACGCCTTCAGTCCGAAAGCCAGAAGCGCAGAGTGAGCATTGGCGAGATCGCGAAGAAGGTGATTGAGAGCGAGAAGCTGTTGGGTGGCTAGTCCAGTGATTTCGGCTGCTGATCCCGCCGCAAGGAAACCGATCGTCCACGAATAGTTACGAATGATCACGAATGCGATCCGAAGATGCGGAGCGTCGAAAGAGTTCCGCAGCGGCTAACGACCAAGCTGAGCAGCCGGGCCATCCAAAACGTCCCGCACCTTCTGAGCAAGGGCGATCGGCGAGAAGGGCTTTTGCAGGAAGGCAACCTCCGCCTGAAGGATGCCGTGCCGGACCACGGCGTCGTCGGTGTATCCCGACAGGAACAGAACCCTTATGCCGGGCCGGGTTATCTCCAGCTGTTCGGCCAGCTGACGCCCGCCCAACAGGGGCATGACGACATCGGTCAAAAGCAGATGAATGCGCTTTTCATAACCCTCTGCAAGCGTGACAGCTTCTTTCCCGTCCCTCGCTTCGAGCAGGTGATACCCGCAGGAGTGCAGGATTTTTCGGGCGAGCGCGCGCACGCCGTCTTCGTCTTCTACCAAGAGAATGGTCTCGGTGCCGGCGGGCATTTTCCGGGAGCCGCGGGACGGTGCCGCCGCGGACAGCGGCGCTTCCACGGCTGGAAAGTAGAGTTTGAAGACGGTTCCTTTTTCCAACTCGCTATAAACTTCGATCATCCCGCCGCTCTGCCTGACCACGCCGTGGACGACGGCCATCCCGAGGCCCGTTCCCTTTCCCACGCCTTTGGTCGTGAAGAACGGCTCGAAGATGCGGGCTTGCGTTGCCGCGTCCATGCCGGTTCCGGTATCTGAGACGGCGATCATCGCGTATTGCCCGGGTTTTATCTCGGGATGCGTCCGGTGATAGCTTTCATCGAGCGTCACATGGTGTGTTTCGATGGTGAGTTGCCCGCCCTGAGGCATGGCATCCCGGGCGTTCACCGAAAGGTTCATCAGGACTTGTTGGATCTGGCCGGGGTCGCCGATGACCGGCCGCACCGCCGGGTCCAAGATGGTCGTTAACACAATGTCCTCGCCAATCAAACGGCGAAGCATCTTCTCCGTGTCCGTGACGATGGCGTTGAAGTTCAGCACCTTCGACTCGAGCATCTGCTTGCGGCTAAATGCCAACAGCTGTCGGGTGAGAATACCGGCCCGCTCCCCAGCTTCATGGATTCCCATCAGGTAGGCCCGATTGGGGTCTTCGTTCGGCAGTTCGTCGATAATCAGTTCGCTGTAGCCGTTAATGATGGTCAACAGGTTGTTAAAGTCGTGCGCCACGCCGGCGGCGAGCGTGCCGACTGCTTCCATCTTCTGAGCCTGACGGAACTGTTCCTCAAGATGCTTGATTCGGGTGATGTCGTGGGAAATCTTGCTCGCCACCGTGACCTTGCCCGCTCGAATCTCGATCGGTGACGCGGTCAGCGACACCGGGACGGGCGTGCCGTCTTTGCGCAGCCGGAGCGTTTCGATCGCGCCCACTCGCTCGCCTTTCCTCACGCGGGCCATGAGCTTGGCGTACTCGTCGGATTTGTCGGGCGGATTGAGCATCAGGATGGAGTGCCCGATGATCTCCTCGGCTGTATACCCGTAGAGCCTTTCGGCACCAAGATTCCAACTAATCACAATGCCATCGAGCGTCATGCTGACGATGGCGTCGTCGGCATACTCGATGATCGCCGCCATCTTCGCGTTCTCCTCCTCGGCCGTTTTTCTTTCCGTGATGTCCTCCGCAAGCCCAACCTGGCGCGTCAGGACACCCGATGCGTCGCGAACCGGATAACCTCTGGCCCAGATCCAGCGGTAGGCGCCGTCGGGTCGCACGATGCGGTACTCCGCGTCATAGTGTCCTGCCTGCATCGCCTGCGCGAACAGCCGAATCACGCGAGCTCGGTCTTCGGGATGGATGACCTCGGTCCAGCCTTGCGGGTTCTCGTAGAGGCTTTGGCAGGAACGGCCCCAGATCGTCTCGTACGCAGGACTGATGAACGGAAAGCCACCGGTCTTGGGGTCGTAAATCCAGAAGACCTGGTGGAGGTGATCGACCAGTTCATAAAACCGCTCGGCGCTTTCCTCCAGGCGCTTCTCCAGGCGGATGCGCGGCGTGATGTCGAGGTGCGACACGACTGCCATCCTCGGGGTCTTTTCGAGGGGCGAGACTGTCAGCCTGAACCACCGCCGCTCCGTGAGCGAATGGCAGGGGTACTCCAGCGTGAACTGCGGAAGGGAACCATCCAACACGGCCTTGACTCCCGCGTGGGCCGCCGCGCCTTCCTCGGAGTACGGCCCGTTGGCGAGCCTCGCCGCGTCCAGGTAGTTGGCCCCAACGCCGACCGTCGCCCCCTTGGGATTGCCATTGGCAACTGCGAACGCCTTCCACGCCTTGTTCACGACAACGATCTTCCCGTTCTCGTCCACCAAGGCGATGTGAGCAGGCAGCGTGTCGAGGATCGATTGCGTGAATGGATTGTCCATAAGTACCCTGTACAAGCCGCCGAACTATCTTTCTATGGCCCACCGGCCATATTAACCACGTGTCAGCGGCACGCGCCGGCTCTTGAGGAACATTCCTCGCACGAAAAACGGCCCGTCGTGCGGTTCTCGTTCGACACTCGGGCACTGCATTCACCCCGGCGTTTGACAGGGTCTCGTCGACGTTGAAACTGGGCGGATTCTCGTTAACGGAGTGTTTGAAAATGAATCTCGAACAGGCCGATGCACAGGTCGCCGAACTTATCCAACTCGAATCTCGTCGGCAGGAGACGACGCTCGAATTGATCGCTTCCGAAAACCACGTCTCCAAAGCCGTCATGGAAGCGGCCGGTTCGTGTCTGACGAACAAGTACGCCGAGGGTTATCCCGGCGCTCGCTATTACGGCGGGTGCGGGTTTTACGATCAGATCGAAAACCTGGCGATTGACCGGGCGAAGCAGATGTTTGGCTGCAAGTTCGCCAACGTTCAGCCGCATTCGGGGGCGAATGCGAACCTCGCGGCGTTCATGGCAATGATGAAGCCGGGCGATCAGTTCATCGCGCTCAATCTTTCCTCCGGCGGGCATCTGTCGCACGGGATGAAGCTGAATACTTCGGCCATTTTCTGGAAGCCGGGATTTTATGAGCTCGATCCATCGACCGAGACGATCGATTTCGATTC
>JACMML010000022.1 GCA_014379105.1 Phycisphaerae bacterium | reverse complement strand
TCCGCGCGGTGAATAATTCGTCGTTCTCGGTTTTCCCCGGGCAGACATTGGCGCTGGTGGGCGAAAGCGGGTGCGGAAAATCCGTGACCGCGATGTCGGTGTTGCGATTGCTGCCGACGCCGCCGGCGAAATACCTGGGGGGGCGGATTGTGTTTGAGGGGCGCGATCTGCTGGCGCTGAAAGAATCGGAGATGCGCCAGGTGCGCGGCCGGGATATTGCGATGATCTTTCAGGAGCCGATGACCTCGCTGAACCCCGTCTACACCATCGGCGATCAGATCGTCGAAGCCGTCACGCTGCACCAGCACGTTGGCCGGCGTGAGGCGTACAACATCGCCGAGACCGCGCTCGGCGACGTCGGCATCAATGACCCGGCCCGGCGGCTTGGCGAATACCCGCATCAACTTTCCGGCGGCATGCGGCAGCGGGTTATGATCGCGATGGCGCTGTCTTGCAAGCCCAAACTGCTCATCGCGGACGAGCCGACAACCGCACTGGATGTGACGATCCAGGCGCAGATTCTCGAGCTGCTTCGCAAGCTGCAAAACGAAGCCGGCATGGCGATCCTGCTGATCACGCACGATCTGGGCGTGGTGGCCGAGAACGCCGACACGGTCGCGGTGATGTACGCGAGCCGGATCGTGGAGGTCGCCAGCGTCGAGCCGCTGTTTGATCGCCCGCAGCATCCATACACGCAAGGTTTGCTGCGCAGCGTCCCCAAGCTCGGACAAAAGGTCGGCCGGCTGGAGACCATTGCCGGCACCGTGCCCAGTCCGGCGCGGTTTCCAAGTGGCTGCAAATTCCATCCGCGTTGCCCGGCCATGCAAGGTGATACGAAATGCCGTGACGTGGAGCCCGACCTGCGGGAAGTCCTGCCCGGGCACTGGGCGGCGTGCCATCACGTGCCGGGCTACGAACAATCGCCGCTCACGATGCCGACTATCGAGGGCCGTCGTCCGGTGCATGTCGAGACGACGCGGGAGGTGACGCTGTGAGCAACCCGCTGATTGAAGTTCACGATTTAAAGACGCACTTCCCGATCCGAAAAGGCGTCTTCTCCCGCACCGTCGGGCACGTCAAGGCGGTGGACGGGGTCAGCTTCTCAATCGCGCCGGGCAAAACGCTCGGCCTTGTCGGCGAGAGCGGCTGCGGCAAGACTACCGTCGGCCGCACGATCCTGCGTCTGGTGCCGGTCACCAGCGGCATGGTGCGATATAAGGATGTCGATTTTTTCAGCTACCAGGGCGCCGAGTTGCGCAAGCTGCGACGGCATATGCAGATCATCTTCCAGGACCCGGTCAGCAGCCTCAATCCGCGCATGACGATCGGCAACATCATCGGCGAACCCATCCAGGTGCACGGTATCGCCCGTGGGAAAGATCGCGACGCATTGGTCGGCTCGCTCCTCGAGCGCGTCGGCCTACACCCGCACGATGCGCTGCGCTATCCGCACGAATTCTCCGGCGGTCAGCGTCAGCGGATCGGCATCGCACGGGCGCTGGCGCTATCGCCGGAGTTTATCGTGTGTGACGAGCCAGTCAGTGCGCTGGACGTATCGATCCAATCGCAGATTCTCAATCTGCTCAATGACCTGCAGCAGGAATTCGGGATTGCGTATCTGTTTATCGCGCACAATCTTGCGGTTGTGGAGCATTTTTCGGACGAGGTTGCGGTGATGTACCTCGGCCGAATCGTGGAGCGCGCGCCGGCGGATGAGCTGTATAAGAATCCGAAGCACCCGTATACCGTCGCGTTGCTCAGCGCCGTCCCCGAGCCCAATCCGCGCCCAACAAATCGGCGAATTGTGCTGACCGGTGAAGTACCGAGCCCCAGCAACCCGCCGACCGGCTGCCCGTTCCACCCGCGCTGCCCGCTGACGCGCCAAGCCGCTCGGCAAGCGGACGAGAAAGACACTGTGGAAATCACCACTGCCGGCGTACGGCTACGCGTGCTCAGCAAGTGCTGCCATGAAACCCCGCCACTTGCGCCCGTAAAGGGTGATGGTGATCACGTCGCCGCGTGCTGGCTTGCGGATTGAATGGGCTGCGGCCTATTGGGCTTCCGCGTTCATCAAGCATCGAGATCCACCGCCACAAACTTCGTTGCGCGCTCGGCCAGATCATCAATCGTGTAATCCTGACTCGTGCTGAGCGGCAGGAATACGCCTTGATTGTGCGATGAATCGATAATGAGCATCTGATCCCCGACCATGGTCCATCCGGTTTCTTGCGCCTGATGGCCGGTCACGAGGAGTTTCGCGCCCACCTTCTCGGCAAATGCTTTCACGCCGGCCTCGGTGTATTTGCGGCCCCAGATCAACTGGTAGACGGGGCTGACGCGCTTCTTGTAATCGGCGCTGGTCAGCGGCGTGCGCTCGAAGACGCTGTAGTCAAATTTCTCCACTTGGTCGTCGGTGGGGATGCTATGGCTGAACCACAGGCCATTGGGGCAGCGGATCGCAAGGGGGAGCGACAGCAGGAACTCGGTGATCGTTAATTGCACCGCCATGTCGTGGCCGGGGAAATCGCGCTTGATGCCTTTGTTGAACGCCTCGCACACGCTCAGGCCGGACTTCATAATCCCTTCGCCGTGGATCTGCGCCAGGTCGTGGTTTGCAAAGAGGAAATGCACCTGGCTCGGAAAATCGATCTTCAAATCAGCCGCCTGCATGAGCATCCGCCAGCTGTCTTCGGCGCCGTCAGGACCGGAGTGATCGCCGTGGATGAGCTCGTGCAGGACGAGATGCCGATTCGGGTTTTCCCCCAGCTTGGCGGCCGCGACGAGCTTGCGGAAATTGGTGCGGTGATCATGGATGTCCCCGGTCATCCAGACTTCGTGGTCTGCCGGCAGGTTGACGACCTGACCTGTCCGATAACAGTCCAGCGCGTTTTCTTCCTTGGCCGATTCGAAGGATTCGATCACGTCATCCGCGGTTCTTTCCATTCCGCTATTTGAACGTGGTTGAGTCGTCATCGCAATAAACCGATGCAGAGGATGTGTCGAAACCCGCGACCGAGCTGTTGAAAAGGGAATTGCCGATGTCCAGTGCCGCTCCGACGAGCATATCAGACCATATTCTTGCGCGCCTGGCGACGCCGCGCGAAGCCGCGCCTTTTCATGCGCCGACCTGCCGATTCTGCGGCACAACGCTGGCACACACGTTCGTCGATCTCGGTACGAGCCCGCTCTGTCAGCGGCACGTGACGCAGGCGCGCTTCAATCACTCCGAATCCTTCTACCCGCTGCACGTGTATGTCTGTCACGAATGCTTTCTCGTCCAGCTGCCGCAGTACGTCGCCAGGGAAGAAATTTTTGATGGCGACTACGGCTATTTCAGCAGCTTTTCGGATACATGGCTGAAACACGCCAAAGACTACACCGAGCAAATGATCGCGCGCTTCGGCCTGGGCGCGAAGAGCCGTGTGGTGGAGGTCGCCAGCAATGACGGCTATCTGCTGCAATATTTTGTGCAGCAAGGCATTCCGTGCCTGGGCATCGAACCCACCGCCAACACCGCCGAGGCGGCGGAGAAGAAGGGCGTGAAATCGCTCGTCCGCTTCTTCGGCCGTGAGACCGCGCACGACGTGCGGCAAATCTACGGGCCGGCCGATCTTTTGCTTGGCAACAACGTGCTTGCGCACGTGCCCGATATCAACGATTTCGTCGCAGGATTAAAGATCCTGCTCAGCGATCGCGGCGTGGTCACGATGGAGTTCCCGGTTCTATCAAAGCTGATCGCCAACAACTATTTCGACACGATCTACCACGAGCACTTCAGCTATCTGTCGTTCACGACGGTCGAACGCATCTTCGCGCAGCACGGCATGACGCTGTTCGATGTCGATCGCCTCACCACGCACGGCGGCTCGATCCGCATATACGCGCGACATCAGGAAGACCAGTCAAAGCCCGTCAGCGACAACGTCACCGCCATCAAGGCCGAAGAGCGGGCGCTGGGGCATTTTGATCTCGATTACTACGCATCATTCGGCGAGAAGGTGCGCGAGACGAAGCGAAAGGTCCTTGAATTTCTGATCGAGGCCAAACGAAACGGCAAGACGATCGCCGCCTACGGCGCGCCGGGTAAGGGCAACACGTTACTGAACTACTGCGGCGTGCGCACGGACTTCATCGACTACACGGTCGATCGCAGCCCGCACAAGCAAGGCAATTTTCTCCCCGGCACGCGCATCCCAATTCTCTCGCCGGACGAGGTGATGCGCACCAGGCCGGATTATCTGTTCATCCTGATCTGGAATCTGAAAGACGAAGTGATGAAGCAGATGGGCTTTATTCGTGAGTGGGGCGGTCAGTTTGTCGTGCCGCTGCCCGAACTAGAGGTCCTTTAGTACGGCTTGAATTTGTTTAGCACTGTTTTGAAAACAGGACGGAAGCATCATGAAAGTAGTTATCTTCTGCGGCGGGCAAGGTCTTCGGCTTCGCGATTACTCGGAGAATACGCCCAAGCCCATGGTGCCGGTCGGCTATCGCCCGATCATCTGGCACCTGATGAAGTATTACGCGCACTACGGCCACAAGGAGTTCATCCTGTGCCTGGGTTATCGCGCCGACGCGATCAAGGATTACTTCCTGAACTATAACGAATGCGTCACCAATGATTTCGTCCTCAGCGGCGGCGGCCGGAATCTGAAGATGCTCGGGACGGACATTGAAGACTGGAAAATCACTTTCGTCGATACCGGCACCGAGTCCAAGATCGGCGAGCGCCTCATGGCGGTTCGCGATTACCTCGGCGATGACGAAATGTTCATGGCCAACTACGCCGACTGCCTCACCGACGCGCCATTGCCGGCGATGATCGATACGTTTGAGAAATCGGGGAAACTCGCCTCGTTCCTTTCAGTGCGTCCGGGCTATAGCTGGCACGCGGTCAATGTCGCCGAAGACGGCACGGTGATTGATTTGATCGACGCCGACAAGACCAGTGTCTGGATCAACGGCGGCTACCTGATCTTCCGCCGTGAGGCGCTGGATTATTTTGAAGCCGGTGACGACATAGTCCCCACCGTCTTCCGCAAGCTCGCGGCCGAGCAGAAGCTGATGAGCCATCGCCACAACGGATTCTGGGCGTGCATGGATACGTTCAAAGAGAAGATGACGCTCGACGATCTTCACGCGCATGACAAAGCCCCCTGGCAGGTGTGGCGCGTACCCAAGACAAAACCCACGAAGCGCTCGGCCTGATGATGACGCCATTCACAGGACTCAATTCCGTCCGCAGACTGCTGTGCCTCGGCGCACACTCCGATGACATCGAGATCGGCGCCGGCGGGGCGATCCTGCGCGCGCTGGCGGAACAGAAGTTTATGCAGGTCACCTGGGTTTGTTTCAGCGCTTCGGGCACCGCGCGTGAGGCGGAGGCGCGAAGCAGCGCCGCGGCGTTCACGGGTGGCCAGGCCGATTTCCGCATTCATGGCTTTCGCGATGCGTTTTTTCAAACGCAGTTGCCGCAGATTAAAGAGGCGTTCGAGACGCTCAAAGAATTGAAGCCCGATCTGATCCTCACCCACTCGCAGGATGACCGCCACCAGGATCATCGCCTGATCAACGAGTTGACGTGGAACACATTCCGCTCGCACCAGATCCTCGAATACGAGATCCCCAAATGGGACGGCGACCTTCAGCGGCCAAATGTTTATGTGACGCTCGAACCCGACGTTGTGGATAGCAAGATCGAGTTGCTGTTGCACCATTTTCAATCCCAGCGCGGCAAGCACTGGTTTGACGACGAGACCTTCCGTTCGCTCGCGAGGCTGAGGGGCCTTGAGAGCAACGCGCGGTACGCAGAGGCGTTTGTCGCCAGGAAGCTGGTGATCTGATCATGGTCGGCATTCTTCACAACGCCTTCCGCGGCAAGCGGGTCTTCCTCACCGGCCACACCGGTTTCAAGGGATCGTGGCTGGTGGTGATGCTCGACATGCTCGGCGCTAAGACCACCGGCTACGCACTGGCGCCGGAGACGACGCCGTCGCATTACGAGAAGATCGGCGGCGACGATCTCTGCCACTCCGTCATCGGCGACCTCCGCGACCGCGAGAAGCTTCGCCACGCCATCCGCCAGGCGCGTCCAGACTATCTGATCCACATGGGCGCGCAGTCGTTGGTGCGACGCTCTTATCGTGATCCGGTTGACACGTTCGAAAGCAATGTCACCGGTACGCTGAACGTTCTGGACGGGCTCCGGCATTACGAATTGCCGTGCAATGCCGTGATTATCACGACGGATAAAGTCTACGCCGAATCCGGCACCGGCCGTCCGTATGTTGAATCCGATAAGCTCGGCGGCTACGACCCGTACAGCACCAGCAAAGCCTGCTGCGAGCTGGTCACCGAATCGTACCGGCTCTCCTATTTCCATCCGTCCAAGCACGCCGAGCATGGCAAATCGGTCGCGACCGCTCGCGCCGGCAATGTCATCGGCGGCGGCGACTGGTGCGAGGACCGGCTTATCCCCGATGTTGTCCGCGCGATGGCCGCCGGCGAGAAGGTGCGCGTGCGCAACCCGCGCGCGGTTCGTCCCTGGCAGCATGTGCTGGAGCCCCTTACGGGCTATCTGCTGCTGCTTGCCCATCAGGCGCGTCAGCCGACGATGTTTGGCGAAGGGTTCAATTTCGGACCGCTCGCCGAGGATACGCTGGAAGTGGAGCAGGTTGTGCAACTGGCGCTCAAGGCGTGGGGCGGCGGAAAATACTTCTGCGATGTTGATCCCAACGCGCCCCACGAAGCGGCATTGCTGCGGCTCAACAGCGCCAAGGCCCACGCCCATCTCAAGTGGCGGCCGCGCTTCGATGCCCGCACCGCGATCACCAAGACGATCGAGTGGTATCGCAAATCGGATGCCGACCCACTCGCCTATTCACGTGGGCAGATCGAGCATTACTTCGCACTATGAAAATCACGCCGACCCAGATTCAAGGCGTCCACGTGATCGACGTGACGCGCCACGAAGACGATCGCGGCTTTTTCGCACGATCCTGGGACGCCGACGAGCTCACCCGCCACGGGCTCGACACCGCGCTGCACCTCTCGGCCATCACGCACAATAAGATCAAAGGCACGCTCCGCGGCATGCACTTCCAGGCCGCGCCGATGGCGGAGACCAAGTTCGTCCGCGTGACGCGCGGGTCGATCTTTGATGTGGCGCTGGATCTGCGGAAAGAATCGCCCACCTACCTCCGCTGGCACGGCGAGATCCTCAGCGAGCGCAATCATCGGCAGCTCTATATCCCCAAAGGCTGCGCACACGGGTATCTGACTTTGGAAGACGACACCGAGCTGACTTATTTCCTCTCCGCCGCCTACTCGCTCGAGCATGCCCGCGGCGTACGATACAACGACCAGGCATTTGGAATCATCTGGCCGGGCGAGATCAGGCTGATCGCTCCGCGCGATGCCGCTTATGCCGATTACGTCCCATGAAACAATCAGCCGTCATCATCGAGGATGATTCGCCCGCCGAATCGATGATGGAGATGATCCGTCGTCTCTACCCGATCTGCCGGTCGATCACCGGCGCCGGGCTGCGCCAGACCCTGAACATCATCGGCGAGCAACTGACGCTCGATCTCACCGAAGTCGCCAGCGGCACGCAGGTCTTCGATTGGACCATCCCCCCGGAATGGAATCTCCGCCGGGCCACGCTCAAAGCGCCGGACGGCAGTATGCTTGCCGATACAGACGTTCACAATCTGCACGTCGTCAATTATTCACTCCCGATCAAAGCCCGAATGACGCTGGCGGAGTTGCAACCGCATCTGCACTCGTCTCCCGAGATGCCGAACGCCATTCCATATCGCACCAGCTACTACGCGCCGGCCTGGGGGTTCTGTCTGGCCGATTCGGTGCGCCGCGGGTTAGCCGAAGGGGAGTATGAGGTGGAGATTGATTCCACGCTTGCCCCCGGCGCGCTGACCTATGCCGACTACGTGCTGCCGGGCAAGTGTGATGAGGAGTTTCTGATCAGCGCCCACTGCTGCCATCCGTCCCTCGCGAATGACAATCTGGCAGGGATCGCGGTGGCGGTAGAGCTGGCGAAGTGGTTGAACAAGCGCCGCCGAAAGTATACGTATCGGTTCATCTTCGCGCCCGGCACGATCGGCTCGATCACTTGGCTGTCACGCAATCGCGATTGCGCGAATCGCGTCAAGCACGGATTAGTCCTCACCTGCCTGGGCGATCCTGGCGCAATGACTTACAAACGCTCGCGGCGCGGCGACGCGCAGATCGACCGCGTGGTCGAGCAGACCTTCGCGCAATCGCAACGGCCGATGCGGATCAATGATTTCATTCCGTACGGCTACGACGAGCGGCAATACTGCTCGCCGGGCTTCAATCTGCCGGTCGGCGTGATCATGCGCACACCCAATGGCCAATACCCGGAGTACCACACGTCCGCCGACAACCTCGATTTGGTGCGACCTGAATATCTGCTCGATTCGTTGAACGCGATCAAGCAGATTATCCAGACGATCGAACTGAACACCAAGTACATCAACACGCATCCCCACTGCGAACCCCAACTAGGCCGCCGCGGCCTGTACAGCACAACCGGCGGCACAACCAAGCCGCCAGGCTACGAGATGGCGCTGCTCTGGGTGCTGAACTATTCCGACGGTCAACACGATCTGCTGGACATCGCCACGCGATCAAAAATCCCGCTGGAAACCATCGCCGCCGCGGCGGATGTGCTGGTGGAGAAGTGTTTGCTGAGGGTGGCGGATCGGCATTAGTTTTTGACGAGTTGTGGGAAGGGGAAATTTCTGCTTCGCTAAACTGGAATGTCCCGCTTACCTCATGCGAAGAATGCCGACTTACCTTTGCTAGCGAACAACTCGCCATACTTGATCTTGCCGAGCCAGCCTTTTCTGTATGGAACATAAATTTCGATCGCTTCGCCATTAACATGTTCAAGCTGTACGCAGATGGCATCCGACTTTTCGATAGCGCCCGGCAGTACAATACGGACGTCAATGCAGATGCCCGCCGCACGTAAATTTCCTTCGGCGGCGTCGCGTTGAAATCCAGCGATAAGCAGTTTAATCAACTCCTGCGAGGCTGGATGTTCGCTTCCCGTCGACGCACCAACATGAGTGAGTTCCCCCTCCTTACCCATCGAAGCTCCGAACGGATAAAACTCACCGTTTTTCGCAAGCATCTGCTGCGCAAAAGGGATTAGCGTGTTCATGATTTCTTCGAGGTCAGGTCGCGCCATGGTCTTGTGCTCGATAACGTTATGCCGTTCAGCTGCAACAGCGGCGCACGCGCGACGCTCGACCGCAAGTAAAATCTACCGCCGTCGCAGTCCGCTGCACCAGCAGGCTATGCGACACCTGCTGCCAACGACGACATTGCTTCGGCCGGCAATCGGCACACACGTGTGTTTAATCTGACTCGTGCACCAATCGACTCATAGAAGCCGATCCCGACCGCGTTCTCCAAACCAACCGTCCATTCCATCCTACCGCATCCGGTTTGCAGACCAACTTGTGCCACAAACCGCATCAACAACTTACCTACGCCATGTCGCCGCGAAGCTTCTTGAACGAAAAGGTCTTCAAGACATAGCCCACATTCGCCGGCGGCGGTCGAGAACGTGCGATAGAAAGACGCGAACCCGATCGTTCGACGCTCGATTTCCGCAACAATGAATTGGACCGGCGGCGATGAAGCGGCCAGCAGATCACGTACGCATTCTACATCCGTTTTGACTCGCTGCGGCCGTCCATCGAACTCAGCGAACTCGCCGATAAGTCTAAAGATCGATTCCGCATCGTCGGGGATCGCGATCCTCACGATTGGGTCGGACATTGAACGCTCCGAGTCGCGTAAGGGACCAACATCCACTGGTCAGCACCGCGCCGACCGGCTTACTGTTTATAAGAAGCTCAGCGCGTGGCTGATCCATAACAGCGTTTGGCTAGTTGGCATCCAGATTTCCAAAGGATCGCCGACGCGTTTCCGCGTCGGCGACCATGAATTATCTGCTGTAGTGTTTTCGCTGCACGCCGTCAAAAGCGGCCTGATCGCATGCAGCAGTTTTTAAAAGCATTTGTTGGACCCACAAGGGCAAGGGTCGTTGCGCCCGAGCTTCTCAATAAGCTCTTTCTCGCCATGCACGACGCGCTGGCCTCGTTTCACGTGCGTCTCGGACGGGAAGCCGCGACGGCGCTTACTGGTGCGCTCGAAAGCAGGGCTGGTCGAGATACTGTTCATGTCGGTTCTGCACGGGACACCTCCAAAGTAAAGTTGCTGCCGCCTACAAAAGATTAGCCGTTCACTGGCGGCGGCCGCGCCAACGAGCGGTGAGACTACGGTAACATTTTCGCGGCCGTGGTCGAGTATAGAGCCGCGGGCTAATGCCGATTCACACCATGGGCCTCGGGTCGGTGGGGATTTTGTCGAGGTTCAGGTCCGCCCACATTGCGGCTTCGCCGTCGAGGGGGCTGCGGATGTTGTAGGCCTGGTATGCGAGCATCTCGGCGATGCGTTTGACCAGGTCGACGAGGCGCTCGCCGGCGGTCCAGTGGTCGCCGATGCAGATGTGGGATTCGTCGATGTTCGGATGGAACACCGGCGTGACCATCTTGCAGACCGGCGGCAGGCGCGGATAATCCGCGCCGAGTTGGACCTCGGCGGTGTGGGTCTCGCGGGGGATCGGTTTGCCCTTGGGGCTGCGGGCGAGGCTGCGGACTGTGAAATCAATGCGATACAGCTCCGGCGGATCTCCCTGCGTGCTGCTGATTCGGATGTGCGGATGATCGGCAAAAGTTTTGCGCATCAATTCAGCGTCGGCGATCAGACGGCGCACGCGGATGGGGATGCGCGGTGCATCGGATGAATCGGGCGATGCATCTGGCGGTGAGTTCGCCGGCACATCCGCCGACATGCCGCCTGCCGGATCGGGAACGGACAGCTCGGTGCGGCATCCCTTGCAGCGGGCGCGCTTGCCGGCGTAGCTGTCGGGGACGCTAAATGGTTTGGCGCACTTGGGGCAGTTGAAAC
>JACMML010000214.1 GCA_014379105.1 Phycisphaerae bacterium | reverse complement strand
GTCATTCGGCCGGCCGCGTCCCACTCGTAATACGTCGTGACGGCGGATGTTTGCTCCTCGATGCGATTCCCAGCGGCGTCATTGACGTAGGTTGTGATTTCTCCGCCGGCGTCAACGGTCAACAGGCGATTAGCATCGCTGTAAGTGTAAGTTGTGACTGTCGTACCGTCGTTCATTGTCTCACGGTTGCCGGCATCGTCGTAGGTGTACGTGATGTTGAAACTGGTACCGGCCGGCCCGCCCGATCTTTGCTCATTGAGGAGTTGGTAAGTAGGATCGTAGGTCCAAGTCGTCAGCGTGCCGTCACTTTCCAGTTGCGTGCGCTTGTGATGCGTGGTGTCGTAAGTGTAGGTGAGCGTGGAGATAGCAACAGAGCCGGGTCCCTGATTGATAATCTGCGTCAAGTCGCCGGCGGAATCAAAAATTTGACTGGTAACGGCCCCATTTGCATAGATCCGTCCGGTTACCCGACCGATTGCGTCATATACGATCGAAGCGACCTTGTTCTGCGTGTTTTCTACTTGCGTCTGCCGCCCCGCATCATCCCACGCATAAGTGAACAAACCGGAATTGTACGCTTCCATTGTTTGGCGACGGCCGCCTGGATCGTACGCGTAGGTCGCCGTTTTGGTTGTAGGAACCTGCCGCGTCTCGTTCTCATTTCGCGGCGTATAGGTCATTGTCGTAGTGCCGGTCGAATCGATCATACTTCGTCGATTTCCAACGTCGTCGTATGTGAAAGTGTGGACAACGCCATCAGAATACGCTTGTCCAATCAGGCGGTTATTGGCGTCGTACGTATTTGTGACACTTTGGCTCCGAGGATCTATCCTGGTCTCGACGTTTCCGGCGTCATCGTAGGTAATCGTAATAACGCCGCCATCGGCGTTTGTCTCATTGATTTTATTTCCGGCATCATCGTAATCGAAGTACGTGCTGTGGCCGTTGGGATCGACCAGTTCAACGAGACGGTTGCCCTCGTCATAGACGCTGCTGGTTCGGCCGTGATCTGCATTAATCGTCGCAATCGCACGGCCGGCCGCGTCGTAGACAGTGGAGGTCGCGTTTGTTTCAGCGTCAATCACGGCCGTCAAGCGGTTAGCGCGATCGTACACCATCACTGTATAAGCAGACGGTGGTTCAATCGTACTGATGGCACGGCCTGCGTGATCGTAAACTGTCGTGACTGTTAGATTAGTCCCCTCGGGTCTGAAAATGCGCGCTATTGGCCGATTGGCATTGTCGTATACGGTCGACGTACGATGTCCCATAGCATCGATCGATGCCGTTGCACGCCCTGCATTATCATAAACAGTACTGGTTGTGTTGCTATTCGGATCGGTTATCGCAGTCAACCGATTTGCCTTGTCATATGTCATCGTCGTGCGGTAGGTCAATGCATCAATTTGTACCCGTAATCGACCAGCGTCATCATACTCCATCTCTGTCGTATTGTGATTTGCATCTTCCACGGCTATCGGACGATCCGCATTGTCGTAAGTCGTTGTAGTCTGCTTAGATTTTGCATCAATTCGTACGGTAGCTCGGCCAGCCACGTCGTAGACTGTACTCGTCGTATGAAACTTAGGATCGGTAACAGCCGTTACCCGGTTAGCCTTGTCGTACGTTGTCGTGGTCGCAAAACCCTCTTGATTTACATTCCCAATGGGCCGACCTGCATTGTCGTAATTAACGGTTATCGCGTGCCCGAGCGGGTCAGTTGTAACGTGGAGACGACTCGCGTTATCATATTCATAAGTTGTCGTGAAGCCCATCGGGTTAATCGTCTGAACCACCCGGCCGGCGAAATCATATACCGTGGTAGCTGTTTCTCCTTCAGGATTCGTGACTGTTATAACACGATTGGCATTGTCATACGTAGCGGTCGTGACAAAATCCACTGAATCAGGACGCACAATTGTGTTGGTCGCCCGACCGGCCATGTCGTAGACGGTCGACACACGCTCGCTCATCGCATTGATAGTCGCTATGACATTACTATCAGCGTCATATACTGTGCTTGTCCCATGATTCAACGGATCGAGAATCGCAACGACTCGTCCGCCGCTGTCGTAAACGGACATTATTGTTTCGCCTTCAGCGTTGGTAACTTCAATCAGCTGATTCGCAGCGTCGTATTCGTAAGTTGTAGTATGATTCAGAGGGTCGATGACCGTTCTCAGACGGCCACCATTGTCATAGTTATAAGTGGTCGTCTTAAAAACAGCATTGATTACTTGCGTTTGCTGGCCTGCAGCGTCATAAACATAGGATATTCGATGACCTAGAGGATCGGCAACCGAAAGTTGACGCCCAGCGTTATCATAATCGTATGTCGTGGTCTCGGATTCCGCATTGATCGCTGCGGTCAACCGATTGGCCGCATCATAGACATTGGTGACCGGATGATTCAATGCATCAACTACGGACTTGACGCGATGCAGCACATCATAGTTCGTTGTTGTGGTCTGCGACATTGGATTGGTGATCGTGGTCTGGTTGCCAGCGTTATCGTATGAGTAAATTGTTGTCAGGTTCAGTGGATCGGTTACGGATGCGAAGCGACTGTTGTTATCGTAAACGCTCGTCCAAGTCTTCCCTTCCGCATTTTGAACTGTCACCTGGTTATTTGAATCATCATAACCATATGTGGTAATGTGGTCTAGCGGATCTCTGACAGCTATTTGGCGGTTCATCGAATCGTATGAATAAGTAGTTGTATATCCACGAGCGCTGACCTTCGTTAAAAGGTTGAAGTTTTTGTCGTAAGTGTAGGTAAGGCGGTAGTTATTTGGATCCAATGTTCCTTTGACCCGGCCATCGTCGTCATATTCAGTAACCCAAATCTTGGAGAGGCCATTCTGCGTACCAGTGCGGCGGCCGTTGTCATCATATGCGTACGTCGTCGTATTATTATTGGGATCCTCAACGCTGATAAGTCTATTCAGGGAATCGCGAGTAAAGGTCGTCTTTTTGCCGAGAGGATTAGTGAGCGAACGCACTTGACTATTGCCGTCGTAAGCGAAGGTCGAGCGTTGATTTAGCTGGTTGGCGACCGAGAGACGTCGCCCGTGATTGTCATAGGTCCAGGTAATAACGTGGGTCAAAGGATCTTGAAGCGATTTGAGTTGTCCGCTGGACTCGTAAGTATAGATATACTGCTTATTATCAGCATTTAAGAGGCCGGTCCGATTCCCGTCGTTATCCCAGGTCAGCGTTGAACGATAGCCCATTTGATCGACAAGAACCTTTAGCCGGCCATTCTCGTCGTATTCATACCCCACACTACCAATCGGATATTGAATAGATCCCAATGATCTGGATCGGTTGGGTAATTCCGTGTACGTGAAAGTTGTGATTTTGCCGCGACCATCCGAGAAGCTGAGCAGTCTCTGCTTGTCGTCTTCATCCCAGGTGAACGTGTTTGTTATGCCATTAACCGGATATTGGACCCGATGGACGTTCCCAGAGGAATCGAGCGTAATTGTTGTCGGATTCCCTTTAGCGTCGATCACAACGCGAGTCGAGTCACCGATATATTCGAAATGAGTGGTTTCATTCTCGGGAGTTGTAACGGACGCTAACTGATTGCAGCCATCATATGTGAAAGTGGTTGTGTCTCCCTCCGGATTTACCCACGTATGTAAAAGGTGCTCTCCATCGTGGTATGTAAGTGTCGTGACGATCGCATTTTCGCCAGGAAATTGGATCCTGGTCAAATTTTTATCACTGTTCACCTGAAAGGTTGTTTTTCGTCCGCCTGTGTCCTCAACTTCAATCAGTCTCCCGGACGAATACTTAAATCGAGTACTGCGACCGTAAGGGTCTTCGATCGACGTGACAGGACCGCAATGGCCTTCTTGGCGGAGTATTCTCCAAACCTCACCGCACGCGTTTTCAAGTGACGACAAGAGACCGGGGGCGCATGTTTCGGACGACGAAGAAGACATGGAGGATGACGAAAGGCTCTCGATCTGTTGGCGATATAGGCCCGTCCATCCGAAGCCGTACTCGCTATCCTCCATCGACATGCTGTTATAGAAAAAGCGAATGGGAGGATCCGCCGTGCCGGCCGAAGGGGTGCTGATCGAAATCAGCAAATTCCCCGTTTTCAGATTGATCCCACATGTAAAAGGAACGGTTCCACAATTATTACCACTCTGCCATATACCAAGGTTGAAGCCGCGCACTGCAGCAGCCATAATAATGGCGCGATCGATCGCGTTCGGCGAGCCCTCTGCAGAGTACCGTCCGCCTGACAATTCCATCGAACGGTATAAACCGGTAGCGGGTTGACACGGTTCATATGAACATTCTTGATCCAACGTGCATAATTTAGGCTGGCCACCCTCGTCGGCAAATTGGTCACACGAGGTGACCACGCCAGGAAACGGAACGGAATAGTTAACGCCAAGCAAATTTCGCGTGCAACCCAATTCATATGCCAGGTACTCTCCGCAGGAGCTCGAGCTAGAGCCTGAAGACTTTGATGATCCCGACGATAAACTTGACAAACTGGAACTCGACGAGCTTGAGCTGGCACTTGACTCTGATGTCGTGCTCGGATGTGTGGATGAACCACTTTCTATCTCGCAACGGACATACAGGATCGAGTTCGGGCCGCTCGATGAAGAATATGAAATGGAGCTTGATGACAAGCTTCCAGAGGACGAACTTGGGGACGACGAACTGCCGGAGGACGAACTTTTTGAAGAGGCTGAACTGCTTGAATCGCGGTAACCAAAATGCAACTGAAAGCCGTCCGGCTGCACTTCCGTCCAAGTACCATCATGATTCTGCTTCAGCGCGGAGCGATCTCTTCCCAACGGTGCGAGATATCCGTTGTCATTAGGGCTGCCAAACTCAAGGATTGTTCCAGAACCTTTGATGAGAAGGAATTGCGTCGCCGTGGAATTCATGCGGGCCAACCTTTGCTAATGCCAAAACGATTTTGCTGACTATTTCACCATCCAGCGACACCCGTGTCAACTTCGTTTATCTAGTCAAACAGTACGCAAGCGGGACTGTGAACCAGCAATTCCGCTTTACGACTCCAATCGTGTTGAAAATGACTTCGCTACGGCATCAGCATCTGGATCAGAAATGCCCAATTCGATTCCACAATTTTTTAGCTGTTCTCCACTGAGATTAAGCTCCCATAGTTCATCAACTTTAGATTTTAATGTAGTCAAAAACTCAATCGTTTCACTGCGAGTTCAGTTTACTATGTATGATATCCAATCTCAATACGGTTGACTTAGGGCGATAAGCAATCAGCAAATTCCCGGCTTGGATTTAAGCAGAATAACACCAATCAAGCCATCAAGTTTCGGGCTCATCGATAAGCCGATTCAATATGACGTTGATTAAGATGATCCCGGATCGACGTAGGGATATAGCTCATTTAACTTTTGCTGTCGATTATTGCAATTGCATGGTCTACCAATCGATTGAAGCAGATGCTTGAACGCGTCTCCGATACCCATCCCCCGATAAATTGGAATTACATTGAATACCCTTGCGAGACTATCGCCCACACCTTGATCATCTGCTCTTCGAAATCTAGCAATAGTTCGGACTAGGACCGGCCAATCGGATTCTGGAATCCCCATATTCTGATCGCCCGTCGAAACCGCATTGTCGTCAATGATCATTTTTCTTTTTACACGATCGGCGATTTCCAATAAAACTCGCGTCATCTCATCCTTGTAGGCAGGATTATATACTTTGACCAACCGTATATTCGGATCAGGAACTAAGTTTAGATCAAAGTATGGACTTGAATGCAGCACTCCTGAATCGGGATCCAGCGTCGCAAAAAATGGATGTACAACTGTCCTTACAAAATAATCAACATTAATACCGTTAATTTTATTAGGAAATAGAGTATTTGACGCACTTTTGCCGCGGTTTGCATGCAAATTAAAGTCCTGATGGCTGTTCTCGTCGGCAAGAAAATCATCTATATTATTAACCAGGATTACTACATCATAGTCTTTATGATCAAACTTATTCTTGACGAGCAATGATCCGGTCAAAAATATTTTTCTAAAATATGGTTTAGCATATATCTCAGATAGTGCAGCTTTGATAGAAGGCCATACATCCGGCACGGCGACCTGTGTAGGACGCTGATATCTTTTCCAAACTCTTGCTAAAAATTTCTCGTCAAAATCTTGTGATAACACTTTACCAACAAACTTAGCAGCAGATTCGTCTGAAACATAACGGCCACAAAATGGGCCAGTACTCTGACAATGCAACTGACATCGTGGACCTGTTGTTAAGACCAGTTTCCCGATATGGCTTGAAAGCCATGTGCAGTACTGACGCTTTAGGTGTGGGCACTGCGGCAATGAATAAACAGGTGGTCCAAGTTTTAGGGACATGGTATCTCATCAACTTGATATGCGCGGCACCCACTGAACTCATCTTCTGCGGCGGTATATTGGAAACATCTACCCTCTAACTCAAAAGTTCCGGAGTCGCCAGGATTCTCAATACCTAAGCAGCAATATAGCGAACAAACATTTGTGAGCGTGTGCCCCCTATCTAAGAGTTGGCGGCACAAAGGATCGCCACAGTGACGTGTGTCTCCCCATATTTCACAATCGACCGGGCCGTTGGAACTACTGCTAAATGCTTGTGCACATGTTTCGCAATCTGAGAAAGATTCGTCAACCTCAAAAATTGTAGAGGGTTGATCCGATGGGCCAAACCGAACATAGCAAATTCCGTTTACACTTATGACATTACCCGGATTAGCTAAAGGATCAACGTAAATGTCGTCAGCCATGGCATTTTCTTTGTCAAAACTCAAGTCCTAAAAGAGCACGTTGTCTCCAACCTACATAAAGGGCATTTACGCCTCAACCCAACATGCCCGAGATTAACGGTTGTGCCATTAATCAAATCTTTGTTACGGCGGTGTAATTGGCGCTATTTCTACGGGCATTCTTTCGTGTATTTTCCAAGCGCCACGCCAAGTGTCAACACTATTTTCCACTAAAGTCATTTCAGCGGTTAAACCATCGTCCCCCCAGATTTCGAGTCTACTTCGTTCCGAATCCTCGAGAATTCGCCAATATTTTTCCAGTCGCGCACAACCCTCACTGACAGTCCCATCAGATTCAAACCGTATTGCCCGCTGGTCATACCCGATCCGTTTGTAAAGACGACGCTGTCCGGCCAGCTTTGCTCCGACACGCGCATCGAATGGCGGAACACCTGCAAGATTTCGGTGATAATTCCGAAGTTGCGTCAAGAACTGGAGGCACTGATCCTCATGTTCAAAGCCAGGCACATGGCGGTTTGCATCTAATGACCATTTAGCTAAATTCCGATGTTGAAATACTCGACGGCTTTCAAAATCGTGTTGACACATTGTGCCTCTTAACCGATCGATGCCGCGGGTTGGCATCGCGTAAGCGATCTTCAGTTTCCGCCAAGCCATATGAAAAGTCTCTTTATCCCCGTGGATGTATTGGTACCAGAAATCGCTATTCTCATTCATCCACATCGTCAGCTGCAGCGCGTCCCAGCACCGGACCTTATCCACTACGATTTGTCCGGTTTCAAACTCCGGCTCATCGCGATATTCGATTCCGGTTAACTGCCAAATCTTCCGATCACCGCCGAGCCTTCCGAAATCCGGCCAAAAAATTGCTCCGTGGTCTCTGAATTGATTCGTGGCAAATAGCGGCTCAGGATCGACAACTGGAACATTGTCTGCATCGAGAAACAAAACTTCGCGAAATTTACTGTGGATGATGGCATATGGCTTCAATTCCCAGCCATTTAAGATCCGAGCCGGGTGAACCTTTCGAATCTCATAACCATCGACACATTTTACGCCCAACGGCTCAATCAATGCCTTCATCGAATCATTCACTTCTCTTGGGCCTAAATACCACAGCTCAACCGGTAGTTGGCACCCCAGAGCCCGCAGCATATTTATGCATACCCAAGCGCACGTGAAATAGAGCATCCCTCCAGCACAAATAACAATGCCTCGACCGTAGAAACCCTCAGATGGCTCTCCGGTAAGTCTATCTGCGACAGCATTGAGCGCCATTAACGCTGAACTTTGATCGAGTTTATTCATAATTTCATTAACACATATGGCAAATAACTTCAGAACGACATACTTCCTGCAATTGCGCTAAATACTTGACACTCAAATTGTGGTGAAGCGCCGGCCTTATCCTCTCGACCACAAATCATTGGCTACCCACTGATACGGCAATTATCGCACAATTTTTCGTTTCATAGAGACTTGAAGCGGGTGTTCAAATCCTAGCAAGAAAACACAAATTTTTCGATTACCCGGATTACATCGTCTGATTTGATCATGGTCATACACTGCGCAATCTTCAAATCGCTACGAACGGGCACAGGACGTTCGCACATATTTTCATCGTCCTTACGATTTCCGTCACCTACCGGCTGACATCGACTCTTCCAACATCCTCCCATCGCACAGCAAGGCAACATTCCTATTGTGTGAAGATATTGATGCCCCGGATATGCTTCCCAATGTGGGGGCTCTCGTCCTCCACCGATCACTACACATGGGCGTAGACGATTGAACTTGCTGGGAACGGCAGCGGCTAGATGCATTGCAAAAGTGACAGGACAAACAACGCCTTGAGCATGGTACATCAACCGAACAAACTGCCTAATCGAAGTTTTGCCGACCAAGTCAAATACACCGCGAAGCGGAGGATGCCAGTGGTGCTTTTCGCCGCATTGCACGAATTGAACCCGTCCTGCCAAACGATCAACAACCTCTTGGTAATAGTCCGGTGGCCACCACTTGGCGGTAAAATCGTACTTCCCCCCTGCCATCATGATCCAATACGTCCCCTTAAACCCAAAAGTCTCCTCCACTTGATTTGTCCAGTTTCTTTCTTCACCAGACAAATAAATATCACCGCGAAACTCAGTCACGGGAACTCGCAATCTCAAACAACGCTCAAGAAAATCAATGTATCCCTGAAGAAAATGAACAGGCTTTTGATTGCTAGAGTTGATCAGCGGATAATGCATTTCGAGAACAGACGCATTACTTCGCTGGCTCCGATCGAGCTTGGTAATCCATGGGTTATAGGCCCAAAGATCTGGCGCTGATGTTTCGATATCTGTTATAAACTGTCCGGGGAAGGCCCTGTGCAGATCCCGGACGGCTGCGGTTAACATTAATACGTCTCCCGGACTCAAACGGCACTGCAACACCAACATCCGCCGCTTTTGGCCGCTTTCAGAATCTATAACAACCAGTGCTTTCTTGGCCTGTTGCGAACTGCTTCCCCCTCGATCAACTGTAATCTGTCGTCCGCCCGCAACGTGGGATGGGCAAATACTACAGATTGACCGGTGAACATCACCACCAAATAAACCCAGATTGCACCGAACCAAGTTTTTCTGGTTCTTTACTAACTGAGCATGTGCACATAATTGCATCGTTACCTGCCTAACTCAACAGAATAATCATCCCTTCTTACCTTCAGCCGACACTTATGATATTCTCTAATGCATCAATCCTCTGACCGTAGCACCGTCTCAACTTTTATATGCATCTAAGTTTTGAACAAGGACATAGTAGCACTGGCTTTGACTTCGTCATCCACACATCAAATGCTAGTTATTAAATGGCCCCATCACTATTGAATGACTGGAATGCAACACCAAAACTCCGTTTCATCATGTGGTACAAAATGGACTAATGGATCCGCTACGTCACGGTGAGGATTTACATGGACTCCTCCATGCCCAATGGGCTAATTATATGTTCATGCCAAAGACCACTTTCACGAACATAGTGGCGACGAAAGGAGGTCGCCTTTCATCGATCCCGCCCTCCCGCGCAGAAGTAGGCGCCAAAAACTCGGTGGCTCACCTATTTTCACATCAATATATTGCAATTCGTTCGATTCGCCAACTCAAAAAGATGCCCAATAAATCGAACAAAAAGTCGCGTTAAATCTTTCGGAATTTTATCGATAACGGCTGTTTCTAGAGCAGCTTCGCCATCTTCGGCACTTATGTAAGCTGCCGCTGATTCCATGGTGAGGATCGCAAGGAGTTTGCAGGATGCAGCCTTATCCCATGGCGATTCGCAGGCAGATCATCGTCAAGTATCAGCGTGGTCTGGATACGGCAGAGATCGCCGAAGATTATGGTTATTGCGTTGCCGGTGTCCATCGCGTTCGTCAGCGGTATGAAGAAAGCGGCTCCCTGGAACCCAGGGTCGCCAAGCGGGTCGTAAACCAAAGTTCGACGAACCTGCTTTAGAGAAGATGCATCAGGAGATTCAGAAGCGTCCGGATATCACCCTGGCCGAATTGCGTGAGGTGATCGGCATTCGGGTGGACCTGTAGACCTACTGTCGCGCGCTCCAGAAGCTGGAGTTGACTTTTAAAAAGTCGCTCGTCGCCGACGAACGCGATCGTCCGGACGTCGCCGAGGCCCGCGGCAATTGGCACACGCGGACGGTCGCCGGCATGGCGGTAGAAAAGCTCGTATTTATCGACGAATCCGGTTCAACGACGAGCATGCAGCAGTTGCGGGGCCGGAGTCCCAGAGGGAAGCGTTGTCGGATGTCCGGTCCGTCGGGTCACTGGCAAGTTTGCACGATGATCGGCGCGATTCGTATCGATGGCCCGGTGGTCTGCTCGACACTCGACGGCGCGGTATACCAGGCCGCCTTTCTGGCCTGGATCGAAGATCATCTGGCTCCGGCGCTGGAACCGGGCAGCGTGGTGATCATGGACAATCTGTCCTCTCACAAATCGCCGAAGGTGAAATCAATCCTCCAATCCTTCGGCCTCGGTCTGATCTATCTACCGCCTTATTCAACTGACCTGAACCCGATCGAACCCACCTGGAGCAAAGTAAAACAGTTCCTGCGATCTGCGCGTGCCGCAGTTTGGAAACCCTCGACGAAGCGACCGCCCAGGCCATGAAACATGTGACCCCGGCCAATTGCCAAGGCTATTTTCGATAATGCGGATATGCGATATGAATATGCAAACTGCTCTAAGCGGCAAAGAGATCAAGGAGTGACCGATGGGATATTGGACCGATTGAGCCGGGCAGTTCTTCGACTTCAAGCGGGGCTGAAGCGAGATCATGAACTATGCGCGGCAGGGACTTCAGGAACTGAGGAATGTGTTCTACTCCGAGTCTCCGCACGCCCGTGAGACCGACCCTGGGATTTGGGGAACAAACTCCCCATGGATGTCTATCAAGATCGCCACGGCGAGACGGACCTGACCCCGGAAATCGGTAAGCCGGACGATTCGCTCCACAAACTGAAAACAATTCGAGCCCGTGACCTCGTCGCGTGATGAGTATCAGCGGAACGAAAAGATTTGGATAAGGAGTAAGCGTTATGTGTGCCCTTCTATTCATGTGTGTCGACTTGGGTCAATTCGAACCGCTGATCGATCTGGCGACTTTCCATCAGGTGCGGGAGCGGGGGACTGAATTCAAAGTCTATCACAAGCCGCAGATGACCTTCGCCGGCCGGTTAATGATCTGCTCTCATTGCGGCCGGGCCGTCATCGGCGAGCACAAGATCAAGAAATCGCCGAACGGAACGCAGCGTGGTTGCGCCGGGTACGCCACAGGAGAGCATCCCCGATCACGTCTTACCGAAGCACAGATCGACGATCGGTTGCTGGCGTTCTTTAAGACAATTCGCATCGAAGATGCCGAAGTCCGTCAGTGGTTCGTGGAAGTGATTAAAGCCAGAGCCCAAGCCGGTCAAGCCGACAATAAGCAATACCGCATCGATATACAGCGGCAACATGAGCAGGTGGAATCGAAGATTCAGACGCTATTGGAAATGCGGATCGAGAACGAGATCACGCAGGATGAGTTCGCGAGCAAGCGTCGCCAGTTGCAGGATCGGCAGGCCGCGATCCGGCTGCAACTAGAGATCACCGATCGCGACAACGATCAAGTCGCCGATCTAGCGATCAAAGCGTTTGAACTTTCACAAAGTCTTACTGAGAAGTGGCTTAACGCGGACTACAACGCAAAACACACGATTCTGAGCATCATGCTCGAAACCGTGCGTTTGAACTTTGGAAATCTTGAGTTTTGCCCAAGAAAACCGTTCGATTTGCTGCGAAACGAAAACTTCGTCCCGCTGAGTGGAGGCGGAGGGAATTGAACCCTCGTCCTGATACAGCCCAAATGATGGCCTCTACATGCATAGTCAGGTGCTTTATTGTCGAATCTGGCGACGACCACTGACAACCTTCGCCAGGCTCCAGGCCTAATGTTTCTCACTCGACGCGTAAGACCGGACTTGTCGAGCCAGCCCGCTTTTTACAGGTGACGATCAGCGAGCATCGCCGTCATCCCGAGACCATCTAAATTAGACGGCCATTACGAGAGCCGGAGCACCGAAACCGATGCGACCGGCAACTGCACCATTGTTATTGGCAGTTAATGTTTGCCCACATATTTTACCTGGCCAAGTAGGCGTCCAGGGCATGCCACCATCACCGTAGCCATCCAGTCGAAACCGGTCGCCCCCGGTGAACGGGATTATTATATCCAAGCGGCCGGAAAAATCGAGTGGAAATTGCCGCGCTCATTCCCGCCCGACCTTCTTGAGGAACTCGGCTTCTGTCAGGATCGTTACGCCCAGTTCGCGCGCCTTCTCCAGCTTGCTCCCCGCATTCTCACCGGCCACGACGAAGCTGGTCTTTTTGCTTACCGCGCTGGCGAACTTGCCGCCCAGCGCGATGATCAGTTCTTCGATCTGATGGCGGTCATAGGCAGCCAGCGTGCCCGTGACCACGATCGACTGACCTGCCAGCGGCAGCAGCGAAGTATCGGCGGCGACCTTGGGCGTTCCTTGCGGGTCGATGCCAACGCTTTTCAAGTCGGTAATGATTGAAGCCCCTGCGTCGCTGTGAAAGAAATCGAACACACTTTGCGCGATGACATCGCCCATCCCATTCACCGCGGCCAGTCGCTCGACATCGGCGTCGCGTATCTCATCGAGCGACGCGAATTCGCGCGCGAGCAAGCGGCCCACGGTTGTACCAACGTGCCGAATACCCAAGCCTGCAATCAGACGATCCAATGAACGGCCTCGGGACGTCTGAATGGACGCCAGCACGTTCTGCGCGCTTCGGGTGCCCATGCGCGGAAGCGCCTGCAGATCGTCGGCCGTCAGGCGGAAAATGTCGGCGAACGACTTGGTTTTCCCGGCATCCACCAATTGGTCGATCAGCGCCTCTCCGAGCTTCTCGATATTCATCTGCCCCCGCGCCGCGAAATGCCGTAGCCGCTCTTTCAACTGCGCCGGGCACGCGGGGTTTTCGCAACGAATGTAAGGCCCATCGACTTCTTTGGCGACCGATGCCCCGCAGGACGGACACACCACAGGTGCGACAACGGGCTCTGCGCTCCGGTCACGCTCTGTAGCCACCACCGCCACCACCTGCGGGATGACTTCGCCGGCCTTTTCGATCGTCACGGTGTCGCCCAGGTAGAGATCCAGCCTTTGGATCTGCTCGATGTTATGAAGCGTGGCGCGCTTGACCGTCGTGCCGGCAAGGAACACCGGTTCGAGCTCGGCGACCGGCGTGAGCGTGCCATTCTTGCCGACCTGCCACGTGACCGAATTCAGCAGCGTCGGCATCTGCTCCGACGGATACTTGTATGCAATCACCCACCGCGGCGACTTGCTCGTATAGCCAAGCACCTCGCGCTGCGCTTTAGAATCCACCTTTACCACCATGCCGTCTGTGTTGTAATCCAGCGTGGGGCGTATTTGTGCAAATTGCTGAATCCAGCTGGCCACGTCGTCAATCGTTGCGTAGCGCCGGGTTTGCTCGCCTGTGGGAACGCCGATGCCCCGAAGCTGCTGCAGAATTTTGTAATAACTGTCGTCCGGCGCTGGATCGATCTGCCCGAAACCGTGCGCGACGAACTGCAACTTGCGCGATGCGGCGATCCTGGGATCCAGTTGCTTAAGCGTGCCGGCGGTGAAGTTTCGCGGATTGGCGTAGATTTCCTTGCCGGCTTCGCGTTGCCGCTCATTCACTTTTACGAAGTCCGCGTTGTCCATGTAGATTTCGCCGCGAACCTCCAGCACCGCGAACACCGGCGCGGCAACTGCGGGCGCAACCGATCCGGAACGACTCGAAGCATTGGACTTGCCTGATTTATCTTTGCTCTCCCGTCGCTCATCGCTCAAACGCAACGGAACGGAACGGATCGTTCGGACATTCGCGGTGACGTCATCCCCGCGCCGGCCATCGCCGCGGGTTAGAGCGCGGACGAAGAGGTCGTTCTCGTAGCGCAGGCTGACCGCCACGCCGTCCACCTTGGGCTCACAGACGTACGCCGGCTGCTCGCCGTCCAGCGTCTTGCGGACGCGCTCGTCCCATGCCCGCAAGTCTTCTTCGGTGTACGTGTTATCGATTGAGTACATCGGCTGCGTGTGCTCAAACGTCTCGAAGCCTTCGATCGGCGCCCCGCCCACCCGCTGCGATGGCGAATCGGTGGTGAAGAATTCCGGATGACTGGTCTCCAGCGCGATGAGCTCGCTCATCAGCTTGTCGTACTCAAAATCGCTGACTTCCTGCCGTGCCTGGACATAATAAAGCTGGTTGTGCTTTTCCAGTTCGCGGCGAAGCTGCTCGATTCGCTGCTGTGGGGATCGGGACATAATGGCGAAATTGTAGACGGTGCCGGCGCGTGCACCAAGTTGCAGGCGGTTTCGATCAGAGAATGCCGGATTCGCCGAGTGCCGTACGGATTTGCGAAACCGGATCATCGCGATTGGTCACGAGCACCGCATCCCACCCCTGCGTCTGGGCAGCCGCTACGTTGTCGAGCACGTCGTCGAAAAAGAGAATCTGTGCACCGGTCGCGCCGGCCAGCCGCTCGACGTGTGCAAATATCTGGGCGTCGGGCTTGCGCAACCCGGCTTGAAACGACGTGATCCGGTGATCCAGCTTCTGGAGTAATTCTGCGATGGGTGACGGAGATGCCGTCATCAATTCCCAATGACGCGAATTGGTGTTCGATAGCGCCGCCGTCCGGACGCCGGCACGGCGCAAGTCATCGATTAGCGCGGCGGCGCCGTCATACGGGCACAATAAGTAGGCTTCGGAAATCTTCTCGACATGTGCCGTGGGCACATTGAAAAGGTGCGCCACGCGCCGGCAGAACATTGCATGATTGATCGCGCCGATCTCGCACAGCACAGAAAGTTCGCCCATCACTGCCCGGCTGATCGGATCGGCCTCGGGAAATTGCCCGGATAGCCCGGCGACCTCCGCCGCGTGATGCCAATCGTCGCAGATGCGCACCAGCACCCGGCCGAGATCGAAGACGATTAGCTTTACAGTGGCCACTATTTGGGTCGTTGTGCGCGGGGGGCGAGCTTCATAGCGAATCTACGCACGCATAAGTGACTGGGTCGTCTACTCGGGCTTGGTCCCGGTTAAATCGTAGATCCAAGGTTGGATCGTTGGCGTCCAATCCACCAGCTCGCCGCTCTTGAAAAATAATCCCAGCTCTTTTTCAGCGGCTTCGGGGGAATCGGATCCATGGATGAGGTTGTACGCGTTGGACACGCCAAAATCCCCCCGAATCGTCCCGGCCGCTGCCTTGGAGCCGAATGTCGCGCCCATAAGGTTGCGCGCGATGGTGATCGCGTTCACGCCTTGCAGCGCCAGCACGACTACAGGTCCGTCGGTCATGAACCGCACTAAACCGGGATAGAACGGCCGCTCCTTATGAGGAGCGTAATGCGTCTCGGCGGTGGCTTTTGGAATCACCATCATTTTGAGACCGGCAAGTTGCAATCCCTTTTTCTCGAAGCGGGTGATGATCTCTCCGACAAACCCTCGCTGAACCGCGTCGGGCTTGAGGATTATGAGCGTTCGTTCCATGTTCGTTTTTCTCCAGTGATTGGCTTGTTGCCCGCCGCCAAGCGGGCCAAGCACTTCACTGTAAACCATTCGCGATGTCAACGGATTCGATCCCCGTTAACGCGACCTGAATCCGACCTCAATTCAGGACTTAGTCTGTCACACCTAGCCGCTTTCAGTGTTCCCCTGATAGGCCCATGACGATTCCTATCCGATGATAATCACATCTTAGAAAGGATACTTTTATGGCTAACCAAGCAAACCAAGCACGATCAACCGTTGAAGACGCATACCGAGGCGCGAGCGACGTGGGTCACAACGTCGCCGACGCGGCTCGCCGAACCGCGTCCAAGGTCGGCAGCGCGATCTCGGACGGCTACGGCCAAGCGGCGGAGAAAGCGGCGGAGTCTTACGATTATGTACGCGATACAGCCGTCAGCTGGGAAGGTGAACTGGAAAGCTTCATCAAGAATCGCCCATTAACCGCCGCCCTCATCGGCGTCGGACTCGGCTTGGTCACCGGTATGCTGCTCCGAAAGCGCGACTAGCTTTCTCGGTTCATCCGCAGCGTCAATCGACCAACATCGTCACATCGGCCCGCGAGCAATCGCGGGCCGATCGTGTATGCGCGCGGGATGGCCGGGATGCGTGCCGGTTGCCGGCTAACGCTGTTGCAGACTAGCCGAAACTATCCCCCGAAATTTCGCGGATTAGTGAAGATATTGTCGTGGCCGGGAATGATCAGGTCAGCTATTTCATACACTTCCTGCAGCGATTCCTTGGCTTTCTCAAGATCGGCGCTTCCCGGCAGCACCTGCCCGGCCAGCAGATGCTCCCGCGTGGGAACGGCGTCGGTCGCGATGAGAATTGTCTGCGTGGCAGTGCTGATCAACAATCCGCATGTGCCGGCGGTGTAGCCGAATAACGGAAAGAGATCGACCTGCGGCGCAAGTTGATCATCGGCGTGCTGATACGCGGCGAGTTGATCGAGCTCGCGCTGGATGATCTCACGGTCGGCAGCCTCGTCAGTCTCGTCCAACAATGCTTCGATCTGCTGGATCGCCGTTTTCTGCTCGATCTCGTGCATCAGCAGTTTTGCATTGGGAAACGCCGCTACGCCGCCCCGGTGTGCCGGGCGGGCGGACGTGGTAAAAATGGTGTCGATCGCATCAGGCTTCAAGCCAGTGCGTTCGAATAGTCTGGCCGCGATCGCGACGCCGGGAAGACCCGGATCCACCAGGATGTTGCGCTTGCCGACGCGGACAAGTGTGCAGGTGGCGTGCGGCGTGCGCAGCGGCTCGGTTTCTTTCCAGAGTAGATTCCGCGAGAGGGTTCCAATACTGATGACATCGACACGAACTTCCGGCATGTCCGAAGGTTATGAGCAAGCCTCCAAAAGGCAACTAGCTTTCGGATCGTCCGGGCCCCGCCGGGTGCTGCCCGTTGTGATCTTGATGCTGGCAACTTGCGGCTGCGGCCCGAAAAATCTTGCGAGTCCCGCGGTGCCTGCCGGGGCATGGGACTGGCAGAACCTTCATGGCCAAGGGTTTGAGACCCCACATTACGCGATCTACACAACCGTTCGCGACGACGCCGTCGTCCAGCGTTTCGCAGCCACGATGGAGGCGGCACACGCAAAGTATGAGCAACTGGTCCCCCGGCGCCTGTCCGGCGATCGTCGGCTGAAGATTTACCTCTTCGCCGAGCACTCTGAGTGGGCAGCCTACACGGTCGCCACCACCGGAAAGGATTCCGAGGCGTACCTATCGGTTTTCACCGGCGGATACACGATTCGCGACGAGTTCGTCTGCTGGATGGGTACTGAGCTCGACACCCTCGGTGTCGCGGCGCACGAAGGTTTTCACCAGTTTGTCGCCCGCCATTTCCACAGCCGGCTCCCGCCGACGCTGGAAGAGGGGTTGGCGACGACTTTTGAGAATATCTCGATCTCCGATACAGCCGTCACGATCAACACCACTGCCAATGGACGCCGGCAACTCGCGCTGCGGCGGGCAATCGACGAGAATTACCTGATTCCATTCGACACCTTCATCCAACTGCACGCCGGCGATCTCGCGGGGAGGTCACCGGAGCTGATTGAAGCCTTTTATGCCCAGGCATGGGCGCTTGCGCGCCTGCTCCGTGACGAACCGGGCTATCGGCTGGGGTTCATGCAGATGATGAAGGACATCGCTGCGGGCAGCCAACTGCTCGACATCGGCCCGGGCGACGGAAGTCAGGTCTATTACCCGTCCCGGGTCCGGCCGGTGTTGCAGCGATACGTCGCGCCGGATTGGTCAAAATTCACGGCGGATTACGACGCATTTATCCGCCGGGTCGCCCGGCAGCCGGTCGAGCAATGACTTCGAGAAATTTCGCGCCTGTTCATCGGGCAATTTTTGCTTGGTTTGAAGTGGTCCTGCGTATATAAAGTAATTATGTCGCAGGTCGCCACCGAATGCTGTCGTCGCCACTGCTACTTCAAAGGCCGCGTGCAAGGCGTCGGCTTTCGCTACACGGCCCGCAATCTCGCGATTAATTACGATGTCAGCGGATTCATCCGAAACCTCCCCGACGGCCGAGTCGAGCTGGTCGCCGAAGGGCCGGGCACGGAAGTCGTCAACTTCGTCGAGGCCATCTGCGACCGCATGAAAGGCCATATTCAGCACGTCGATCAGGACGAAGAGCCGGTGTCAGGGCAGTATGGGCATTTCGTGATTGCGCGATAGACCAGTTTTCTCGCTCTCCCAATTCATCCGCATCCTTCCATAAAATCTTGTCCAATCCACCGATCAGCACCCGAGTTCGCGCGCAGTAATAGCTCGCCTTTCTCCGTTGCCCTCGCCTACGCCAAGTATTGTTCGCACTTGCGTTCATGTTACCTTGCCATCGGCGTCGGTTTTAGAATCCGCACACTCAGTTTGGCATGGCAAATGAAATATTTCATCCTGATCGCACTCGCGTCTTTAACGTTTGGAGTCACCTTGCGCGCTGACGAATCACTGGTCCTGAAATACAAGAAGCCGGCCGACGTGTGGACCGAAGCGCTGCCTGTGGGGAACGGCCGTCTGGGCGCGATGGTGTTTGGTGGCGTGGACTCGGAACGACTGCAATTGAACGAAGCAACGCTTTGGTCCGGCGCGCCGCGTGAGTGGAACAATCCGGGTGCGAAGTTTGTGCTGCCGCAGGTGCGCGAAGCTATTATCGCCGGCGACTTCATAAAGGCCGGGGAACTCTGCAAGAAAATGCAGGGGCCCTACAACCAATCGTATCAGCCGCTCGGCGATCTAACGCTGTCTCTTACCGGCGACGCGACAGTTCCAACCGACTACCAGCGCAGCCTGGACCTCGATCGTGCCGTCGCGACGGTGCGCTATCGCCGGGGGGACGCGGTCTTCACGCGCGAGGTATTCAGCAGTTTTCCGGACCAGTTGATCGTGGTACGACTCACATGCGACAAGCCGGGAAAAATCAGCTTCACAGCCGCGCTGTCGAGCCAATTGCATCACAATATCAAGCCGGATGGCGCGACGACTCTCGTGCTCAACGGCAAATCGCCGGCGCATGTCGATCCGAGCTATCTGGGCTCGCCCAACCCGATCATCTACGAAGAAGGCCCGGGTGCCGAAGGAATGACGTTCGATCTTCGTATGCGGGCGATCAATGAGGGTGGGATCGTTCAGATTGCGGGACAAAAGCTCACGGTAAACAATGCAGACGCCGTCACCCTGATGATTTCCGCGGGCACGAGTTTCAACGGGCACGACAAATCACCCGGCCGCGACGGACGCGATCCGGTATCGGAATCCAAGCGGCCGATCCAAGCTGCGGAAGGAAAACCGTTCAGTGAGTTGCTGTCGCGTCACGAAGCGGATCATCAATCGCTGTTCAAACGCGTGGCGCTTGATCTGGGCCAGACACCCGAGGTGAATGACTTATCTACCGACGAGCGGCTGATTCGATTCACGAAAGGCGCTCCTGATCCAGGGCTTTCGACGTTACTGTTTCAGTATGGCCGCTATCTGCTGATCGCCAGTTCACGCCCGGGCGGTTTGCCGGCAAATCTGCAGGGAATCTGGAACGATTCAATGCGTCCGCCTTGGAGTTCCAACTGGACGATCAACATCAACGCGCAGATGAACTACTGGCCGGCGGAGGTGGCAAATCTTTCGGAGTGTCATGATCCGCTGCTCAGATTCATCGAAAAGATGCCCGCGAACGGCCAGAAAACCGCGCAGGTGAATTACGGCGCGCGCGGTTGGGTGGCCCATCATAATACCGACATCTGGCAACAGACCGGCCCGGTGGGCAACTACGGCGGCGGCGATCCCGTATGGGCGAACTGGGCGATGGGCGGCGCGTGGCTCAGCCAGCACCTGTGGGAGCATTATGCATTTACCGGCGATAAGAAATACCTGCGCGAGCGCGCCTGGCCGGTGATGAAAGGCGCGGCGGAGTTTTGCCTCGACTGGTTGATCGATGACGGTCAAGGCCATCTCGTCACCGCGCCGTCGGTGTCGCCGGAACTCGGATTCATCGCGCCCGACGGCAAGCGTGCCTCAACAAGCATGGCCAGCACCATGGACATGTCGATCATCTGGGAGCTCTTCACCGATTGCCTTGAGGCGTCCCGCGCACTCGATGTGGACCGCGAGTTTGCCGCTCGGGTGGAAGCGGCCCGCGCCAAGCTCTATCCACTTAAGATCGGATCACGCGGCCAATTGCAGGAATGGTTCCAGGATTTTAAGGAAGAAGATGTGCATCATCGCCACGTCTCGCACCTGTTTGGCGTTTACCCGGGACGCCAGATCACGTCCGCGACGCCCGAGTTTTTCAACGCTGCGCGGCGAGTGTTGGAAATCCGCGGGGACGACGGCACGGGGTGGTCGCTGGGTTGGAAGATCAACTTCTGGGCGCGCTTCCGCGACGGCGATCATGCGTTCCTGCTGATCAAGAACCTGCTGCGTCCGGTCGGCAATTTCCAAGGCACCAACTATTCCGGCGGCGGCGGTGTCTATCCGAACCTGTTTGATGCGCACCCCCCTTTCCAGATCGATGGCAATTTCGCGTTCACCGCCGGCGTGGCGGAGATGCTCCTGCAAAGCCAGGAGACCTACGCGAACCCGGCGAGCCCGGCAGAGGACCGGCGCATTCTCGATCTCCTCCCCGCGTTACCATCCGCGTGGCCGACCGGCAGCGTAAAGGGCTTGCGCGCCCGTGGAGGATTTGAGGTGGATCTGGAGTGGAAAGATTCAAAGCTGGTGTCCGCCACCATTCGAAGCACCAACGGCGGTAGCTGTAAAGTTCGGCTGGGTTCAATTTCCACAGAGTTGACTCTGAAGCCGAACGAATCAATTCGGCTGACTGGCTCTCTGGAGCAGACGCCAGACTGAGGAAGGGTTATCCCCGTCGGTTACTCGGAATCAACCGATCTGCGCCGCCACGACTGGAATTAAACCCGGCCGCCAATTAAAGTCGCCGATTCAGCAAAGAGATGCCGCGAATGTACAGAACCTGGGTTATCACTCGCCACACATTCATTGAAGCGATCAGCCAGCCGATTTATTCGCTGCTGCTCAGCCTCGGCGCGGCCATCATCGTCGTCTTCATGTTTCTGCCATTTTTCACGCTCGGCGAAGACACGGTGATGTTCAAGGTGGTTGGGCTGGATGTCATCAATCTGCTGGTCCTGATCACCACGCTTTTTGCCACCAGCAAGTGCATCCACGAAGAGATTGAAGACCGCACGATGCTCACGCTGATGAGCAAGCCGGTTTCGCGGCTGGAAGTGCTGGTCGGAAAATATCTCGGCCTGATTATGTCGGCCGGCATGGCGATGCTGATTCTTGGAGCGCTGCTTTGCCTTTGCACCTGGTATCGCGTGCCGGGTGATTATGCGATCAGTCAGCGAAGCATCGACGAGCGCGACATCGCGCGGCTCACGTCATTGCGGAACATTCACCTCAATGGCCTGTATCCGAGCCTGCTGCTGACCTGGATGCAGATCAGCGTGCTGGCGGCGCTGAGCGTTGCGATCTCCACACGGTTTTCGCTGGTCGTAAATCTGCCGACTGTCATCATGCTTTACCTCGCCGGCAACCTGACGCGGTTCATCGAGAGCGCGGTCAGCAATGGATCAATATTCACGATCGCGCTGGGAAACGTATTGCAGACGCTGCTGCCGTTTCTCGGGGTGTTCGACATTCGCAAATGGGCCGTCTATAGCCAGATCGGCGCCAGCGGCGATATGACCGAGGATCGAATGGTCCCGTTAAGCTTCATCTGGCAGAACACCGCCGCCGCGGCCGGCTATGGGGTTTGCTATATCATTTTCGCGCTCGCGATCGGCATGCTCGTGTTCCGAAACCGCGAACTTGGCGGCAACGAAGGCTGATTCGCGCAGCGGCCGATGCCAATCGGATCTAGCGTGCGAGTCCGCGTGCCCTCAGCCAGTTGGCGCACAACGTCGGCCACATCCCCAACACCGGGTCGTCCTGTGCCAATCCCACACCATGACGGCCATGCTCGAAGGCATGTAGTTCGAATGGAACGCCATGGGCACGCAGCGCCTGAGCATAAATCAGTGCGTTCTCGATCGGCACGGCCGGATCGTCGGCGGTATGAAACATAAACGTCGGCGGCGTCTGCAGATTGACGTGGCGCTCGTGGCTCAACAAATTAATCAGGTCTGGGTCTGACGGGTCGCGCAGCAGATTATTGCGCGATCCCGTGTGCGCCGACGGCGGATGCAGCGTGATTACCGCGTAGAGCAGGATCGAGAAATCCGGGCGCGTTTGCCCGTCGTATTTGGTGCTCAATGTCGCCGCGAGATGTCCGCCCGCCGAAAAGCCCAGAACGCCGACACGACCGGGATCGATCTCCCACTTCGCGGCATTGCTTCGCGTAATTCGCATCGCGCGTGTCAGATCATTCAGCGGCTCGGGATGGCGATACGGGGCCACGCGATAGTGAACGACAATTCCAGTGATGCCGAGCGTATTCAGCCACCACGCCACCGGCTCGGCCTCGTGTTGGGCGCGACGGGTGTAACCCCCGCCCGGGCAGATTAACACCGCTGCGCCTGTCGCGTTCGGGGCACGATATAGCTCCAACCACGGATTGTCTTCCGTCCCGTCCCCCAGTTTCCCGGGCACCCCTTCTGGCCAAAGCGGGAGCGTTTCGTCGGCAATGCGTGCGGTCATTTTGTTGCCTCGTCAGATCAGTCCGCTATCAAATAAAAACAAACACAGAGGTCGCGAAGACGCAAAGAGCGCGAAGAAAAAAATGCATTCGTCGCGTTTCCTTCGCGCTCTTTGCGTCTTCGCGTCCTCTGCGCCATGAACTCAACTCGACCGGCACCCACACAGCGGCAGATCGAGCATCGTCCGCAGTCCGCGCGGCGCCGACGGCAGCGCGCGGGCAACGTTCACCAGTGCTGCGACCGTCGCGGTATCGCCCGGCGTCGAACCTGGGATGATTGTGCGGATCGTTTTCTCCCCGACGACCTCAATCTCATCGCGCGGTTCGCTGGCCGCCAGTGCCATGGTCAGGTCGAGCTCGATATCGATCCCGGCCGCGCTGTAGCTGCCCCTGTTTCGCATTCCGCAGACCTGTCCCGGCTCGACGACACCGACCAGACTTTCGATGGCGCGATCGGCGATGACCGGGTCCAATGTGATCCGAATTTCGCTGCGCATCGGGTGCCGGCCAAGTCCCTGCGCAAGCATGACCACGCTCTCGGGCAGTCCCATGTGGCCGATCTGCTTCTGCTTCGCGAGCTTTTTGAAATCATCAACCGACATCGTCGAGCCGATCTTGCGTTGCAGCGGCATTCGCCGAGTCAGCGCGTCGACCACGCGCGTCACCGTGACGCGCTCGACGCGCGTGAGCATTGATGACATGGCAACCGGCAAAAGGTCCATCACAAATCCGGGATTCACGCCGGTGCCGACCAGCGTGACGCCGGCGCTGTTAGCTTCGCCATTAATCACGTCCGCCAAATGCGGATGGCCATACCACGGCCAGGCCATCTCTTCGCAACTGCTGACAACGTGTACCTTGTGCCGCATGAGCTGACGCAGTGTTGGCGCGATACGGTCGAAGTAGCTGGTGGTCGAAACGATCGCGACATCCGGCGTCACGGGCAGTTGATCAATATCACCCACCACCGCGACGTCGTCCGCGTCCGCATGCGGATCGAGCTCCACCAAGCGCTTACCCAGCTTGGCAGGATCGCTATCGACCAGTCCGGCAAGCTGAAATCCCTCATCCCGCTGCACGGCGCGAGCGGCCGCGATTCCGATAGGTCCAAGACCGATGATTGCGATTTTCAACATCGGTCAAGAGCCTATTGAAGTGTCCGCCAATCGCAAGGCGTAAGCCCGACTTCAATTCGCTGGCCCGTGTAACGAAAGCGGTGATCAGCAACCGTGAAACGTCGGCGCATTAAACCCCAACACGCCCGACAAAGGCGGCTGGACACAGGACATGCTCACGGCTTCGGGGAAACTGGTTCGTGAAAACATTCGCATGAAGAACGGAAAGAGGAATTAACCACAGAGGCACGGAGGACACGGAGATCGCCTTCTAGCTTCGAATCACGTATGTCGATCGAGCAGGAAATCCTCCAGAGATTTCACAGATTAAGAGGATTACGCGGATGAGAAAAATATCTATTTGTATCTGTGTCATCCGAGTAATCTGCGAAATCTGTGTCCCATTCAGCAAGCAGTCTTAAGAAGCGATCTCCGTGTCCTCCGTGCCTCTGTGGTTTATCCCGCATTTTTCATTTAGCAGCCATTACGGGCTCTGTCGTGATGTTGGGCCTCGGCGCAGGCTTCATATCGTGGCCGATGAAAAAGCTTGGCCATGGCGGCTGGTTGTAGGCGACGTTCTGCCATGCGATCGCCATGCGGTACTGGGAATCGTGCATCAGGGTTGGGAAGCGGTGCTCGGTTGGGATCGCCGTGGTGAAGATCCGCAATTCCTGGTTGTTGCTGGTGCGGAGCATTACTTCTTCGCGCCAATCGCCGAAGAAATCCCCGGAGAGTGCAGGGGTGGATTTGGTGCCGTTGTTGGACGTGCAACCCTCGGCGGTGAGCAGGTTGCCGCCGCCGGGTTTGTCGACTTTGTTCGAGTTGAGGATTTCGCGGAGCAGATCGCCGTCCCACCACGCGGCGAAGTTGGCCGATCCTGGCGCCGGGCTCTCGACTTGTTCACCGCGCACGTTGCGGACGCCGCGCGGGCCGCCCCAGAACTCCGCGCCGGGTTGTGCCGGGTCAATGTCGCCGGCGAGCCCCCGCCCGACGTCCGCTTTGGCGGTTTCCCAGATAACCGTCCCCGTGCGCGCATCCAACATCGCCGTACCAGACGTCCGGCCGCCCTCATGGATGCCGTACACTTCCAACCCCGGCCGCGCGGGATCAAAATCGCTCACGTGCAAAGCATCGCCGTGACCCAATCCGGCGGTCCAGAGACCTTTGCCGTTGTCGTCAACGCACATTGATCCGTAGACGATCTCGTCCTTCCCGTCGTCATCCACATCCGCGACGCTGCAGCCGTGATTTCCCTGTCCGGCAAAGGGGCGATTTTCAGGATGCGCGGGGTCGTGAGTATCAAATGTCCAGAGGTGCGTCAGCTTCCCGCCGCGCCAGTTCCAGGCGGCCAGCACGCTTTTTCCATAATACCCGCGGCACATCACCGCGCTGGGGAGCTTGCCGTCCAGATACGCTGCGGCGGCGACGTACCGCTCTGAGCGATTGCCGTATCCGTCGCCATAGTCGTTCACGTCGCCGCGCGCGGGGATGTAGTCGGTCGTCGCCAGCGCCTTACCGGTCAATCCATCAAATACTGTGAGATACTCGGGCCCGGTCAATATCCGGCCGAGCACGATAAAATCGTGTGTTCCATCCGGATTGGTCTTCATCGCCCCGCCAGTTGTGCGCTCGCTGCCGGTGGTGTCGCGATGGGTGATGATGCCTTCCTTACCCACCCAATCCGCGTTCGGATCGCCGACGATGGTTCCGGTCCCGTCCTTCGTTCCATCGGCGGTCTTGCAGATCATTTCAGCACGGCCGTCACCGTCAAAATCGGCGACGAGAAACTGCGTGTAGTGCGCTCCCTCACGGACATTCTTGCCCAGATTGATCGTCCACATCAGCGTTCCGTCCAGCTTATACGCCTGGAACACCGGCGGATCAGTCAATCCACCCGCGGAGTTATCGCGGGCGCGGCCAGTCATGTGAACGATGATCTCGTACTCCCCATCCCCATCGAGATCGCCGACCGAGCAATCGTTGGGCGCATAACCTTCAATGCCCTTAATGGGGATCGAGAAGTAATTCTTCGCTGCGGAGTTCGCGGCGATATTGTTCATGAAGGGTTTGCTCATCTCCCCTTCCTTGCCATCGACGATCGGGCGGACGAAGTAGGCGTTATCCTTGGCGAGATCAACGCCGGTGTCCTGGTAGCTGGTGACTTTGGTCATAGGCTCGGCATTGAGCTTGGTCGGCTGGGCGTCATTGTTCGTCGGCTGGGCGTCACTGGTCGTGCGATAGAGGTTGAAGCCGATGTTGTCCGGGTCAGTCCCGAGCATCCGCCAACTGACAAATACTTTTCCCTCACCCTGATTCACCGCAACCACGCCCCTGCCGAGCTTTTCCATATGTCGCTGGGCGTAGGCGACTGAGCTGAATCCAATGAACGCCGCAATTGCAGCAACAAGTGCAATGTGACTGACTCTACGTGACATGAAGACTGTCCTTTCTTACTTCAAACCGCCTGAGATGAGCACTCCCGCAGCGCCGCGGGGAGTGCCGTACTCAAACATACGCTCAACGCACGAAATAGTTGCCATGGCGCGCTGAACTTTGGTGGCTGCTTGACGCCTCCAAACCGGAGAGATAGCCTCGCGGTCAATGCTCAAACGCACTCCCTTCCACGCTTTTCACACCACCTGCGGCGGCCGCATGGTGGATTTCGCGGGGTGGGAAATGCCGATCATGTATCGGTCAATCGTCGATGAGCACGTTCAAACTCGGAACTCTGGCAGCATTTTTGACGTCTCCCATATGGGCCGGCTTTATTTCAGCGGGAAAGATGCGATCGCGTTCCTCAACGCCGTCTTCACCCGCGATGTGGAGAAAATGAAAGTCGGGCAATGCCGATACGGATTTATCTGCAATGACGCCGGCGGGATTCTGGATGACGTGATCGTTTCGCGGGACAAAAAGCAGTGGCTGATGGTCGTCAACGCCAGCAACCGTGAGAAGATCGTCGCTCACATTCATAAGGTCCGGCATGACCGCGACTATGATTTTGATCTGTCCGACCAGACCGAAGCCACTGGAATGATCGCGCTGCAAGGACCGAAGGTGATCGAGCGAATTGGCGGGCATCTGGAGGCTGTGGCCAATCTCAAGCGGTATGAATTCGTCAGCGATACTTTCATGATGTTGATCAAATACACCGTCAGCCGCACGGGCTATACGGGCGAAGACGGCGTGGAACTGATCCTCCCGGCAAAGATGGCGGCGACCGCGATGAAGATGCTCGCCGGCAAATTTGACCGACCCGATGCGACGTTAAAACCTGCGGGGCTGGGTGCCCGCGATACGTTGCGACTGGAAGCCGGCATGCCGCTCTACGGGCACGAGTTGAGCGAGACGATCGACCCGATTTCGGCGGGCCTGGGTTGGGCAGTCGATCTGACAAAGGAGTTCATCGGCGCGGCCGCACTTAAGAAGATCGTCGCCGAAGGTCCAAAACGAAAACTCATCGGCCTGGAACTCCAAGGCCGACGCATCGCGCGCCAAGGGACGCCGATCGTCAAGGACGGCCAGGTGATCGGCGAAGTGACGAGCGGAACGCTCTCCCCCACTTTGCAGAAAAGTATCGCGATGGCGTATGTGGACGCCGCGTTCGCCGCTGAAGGCACCACGCTTGCCGCCGACCTCCGCGGCGATCACAATCCGGCCGTCGTGGTGAAGTTGCCGTTTTACAAAAGAGAAAAGTAGTCCACGAATCTTCACGAATGAACACGAATGGAAATGCGAATTTTAAGTAACCACGAAGGACACGAAGCGGAATTTCTATCACTTTGTTTTACTTCGTGCTCTTCGTGCCCTTCGTGGTTCAAAAACTTTTTCAGAAGTCTCATCTGTGTTCATCTGTGAAATCTGTGGCCAATTTT
>JACMML010000213.1 GCA_014379105.1 Phycisphaerae bacterium | reverse complement strand
CGCGAAGAAGAAGGCTGCGGCACCTCAGTCGTAAGGAGGCGATTAGGAGCGTATGTCAGTCCGGTTATTCGTCGGCAATCTCCCGTACATCGCGACCGAGGCGGATATCAGGCAGCACTTCGGCACGGTTGGCGATCCGATGCAGGTCGTCATTCCGACAGATCGCGACACCGGCCGGCCTCGAGGATTTGCGTTCGTCGATTACGACGATCGCGGCGTGGCCGAACGAGCGATTCAACAACTGCACGGCCAGCCGTTCAAAGGCAGACCTCTCTCGGTGAGTGAAGCGCGACCGCGCGAAGCGCGGCCGCCAATGGGCGCGGGAGGATTCTCCAGCCCCCGGCCACCGATGGGCGGTGGTCCCAGACCGCCGATGGGCGGTGGACCCCCGGGAGGTGACGGCGGACCGTACCGTCAGCCGCGCGGCGGCGATGCCGGCGGCAGGAACTTCGGTCCGAACAAGCCGCCGAAAGGGCGCGGCGGAGCGAATTTCGCGAAGAACCGCAATCAGGAAGGCAAGGCCAAAGGCCCGCTCAAAGAGCGGCTCAGCGGTCGCATGTTCAGCGTCGAAGAGGACGCGCGCTTCCGGGATGAAGACGACACGGGCATCGAGCCCGATCTCACGCAGAAGGAGGAGGAAGTCGTCAAAGAAGACGAGGTGAAAGATAAAGATGAGGAAGAGTGAAACTCACCACCGCGCCCGCGAAGGACGCGTATCCACATGCACAAAGGGCCCGTGCGCTGACGTCGGTCCGTAAATCCCGAGGCCGCCGATAAACGAGCTGAGCTCGGCGGTCTTCGCGAGCCCTTCGAGGACGCCGGCGAGCGCCACCGCGTCGTCCTTCGAGACGACTCCATCCTTGTTGAAATCGTCCATTCTTCCGTTCTTATCCTTATCGAGAAAAATGTCGGCCGCGCGTCCCCACTGATGCAGGCTGTACTTCGTGTCGTCGAGCTGCTTGTTGTAGTAGGGCGTCCGATAGCCGCTCATGATGAAGATGTCTTCCGAGTCCCACCCGCGCGGCTCGAGGTGTGTCCCGATGGCCTCCAGGAGAAAAACGAGGCGCTCGTCGAGCACCAGGTACTTCGGGTAGTCGCTCTTCTGCTTGGTCAGGAATTCTTTGATGCGGAAGCCCGGCGAGACTTTCGTATCCTCGTTGTCTTTCGTGACCTCGATGAACCCCTTCGGTGGAATGTAAATCGGATTGCCCTTCAGCGGCGTCTCCGGGTAGAGGCCGATCTGATACGCATTCAGCGCGCCCTGGCGGACTCTCGTGCTCGGGACCATCACAAACGCGGAAAAATCCGCCACCGTGCGCCCTCCGGGGCTTTTTACTTTCAGCGGATACACGCCGGGCTTGATCGGCGCTTCCCACGTCCAGTTGTTGGGCCCCGTGGCGGTGAGTGCGCCCTGCGGCGCGACGATGCTGTGCAATCGCTTTGCTGACGCGGTGACCGACAGCGGAATTTTCTCGCTCGGCATCGCGAAGATCGCGCCTTCGTCGTACGCGTAGGTGAGCGACCGCGCACGAAACCGCTCTGCAGGCACCCCATCTTCCCCAACGAGCATGATGGGCCAGGCGGCGACGCAGAACAGAAATGCGAGCTCAGCGGCGCGTTTCACGCGGGGTCTCGGCAGGCCACAGCTTCGCGGCTTGATCGGCATCATGTCCGTACAGGTCCTTCAAGAACCGGACCCCTCCGTCGTGCACCCACGCCGTCTTATAAAGGATGTAGACGGGGATCTG
>JACMML010000212.1 GCA_014379105.1 Phycisphaerae bacterium | reverse complement strand
GGCGAATCCGACCGTGATGATGACCATTAAGCCCTTGCCCGCAGCCACCGCTCCGGGGGAGGCGCGCGGGCAGAAGCTCATCACTGTGCCGGACGATCGCTGGCAGCGCTGCTGGATCAAGTCGATCGCGCTTTTGCCCAATATTCTCGCCAAACACGCCGCCGACCGCGCCGGCGCCGATGAGGCGATTTTTGTCGATGGAAACATCGTTCAGGAAGGCGCCAGCAGCAACGTGTTCATCATCCGCGACGGCCAACTGATCACTTCGCCGATCGGCGCGAAGGTGCTGCCCGGCGTGACACGCGAAGCGATTCTGGAAATCGCTGAAAGCGTCGGACTCCTGGTCGTGGAGCGCGGCATCGAGTTGGCCGAACTGCTCACGCCCGGCGAAGCGTTCATCAGTTCGACAACCCGGGAACTTGCCTGGATCAGCATGATCAATGACAAGCAGATCGCCGGCGAGTGCGGCCCGAACACCCGCGCGCTCCACACGGCGTTTCAGCGGCTTACATGCGATCGTCGTCCATGAGTTCATCTGCTCCCCCTCGTTCGTCTTCGGCTATCGCCTGCAGCAGATCGACGTAATCCGCGTCGTCCAACTCGAACCACTCGGGAACCGTGCCCGGCGTCAATCCGCGCCACTCGGCCAGCTTGGCAATCACCTTTGCCTTGAGATCCGGATCAATAATCTCGCGGATGCGTACCACTATGATTCCCAATTTTCTTGAGTCCGATCTGGTCCGATCTACATCGCTTCAGCGTTCGCGGCGCGCATCCGGCTCGGCGACTTCTGGTTCGGCCGCCGGATCGGGCGCGGGCATGGTTGAGGGGTTTATCGCGGGCATCGTAGCGGGATCGCCGGCGGGGAGCTTGTATTCGTAGCCGATGCTGTTGTCGATCTGGCGGACGTATTCCCAGTCTTTCGCGTAATCGGCTGTGATAAATTTGCTCCGGCCTTCGCGGCCGAAGGTCTTCTCCATGCCCGTGCCGGTCCAGTTGAATTTGATCATCGTCTCGCGGATTTTGTTTAGCAGTTCCGGCTTCAGATCATGCCGGCACCCGATCGCGGCGGTGGGGAAACTTTTGTCGCTGGTGTAGATCGATCGGTAGTCCGACTGCGTCAGATCCCCGCCCACTTCCGCGCGCTTCAACACATCATTGGCGATCGATATCGTCTCATATGTCCCGGAGCGCAAGCCTTCGAGCGACTGGCGATGCCCTTGCGAGTAGCGCGCCTGAAATTCCTTTCCGGGAATCAGCCCGACATCGCGTAGCGCGACCAGCGCCGCTTTATAGCCGCTGTTGCTGGTGGGCTCGGTGAACGTGAACTCGCGCGACTTCACGTCCGTCAATTGCTTTACCGGCGATTTGGCGGCCGTGAGCACTTCCATCTTGTAGTCGGCGCGTCCCTGCGCGTCGGCCATCATCACGAGCGGAACAAACCCCGTCGCGCACACCGCGATCGGCACCGAACCGGTATTGAACCCCGCGATGGTCAGGTCCCCGCGGCTCATCGCGATCAGCTCGTCGTCGGCACTGGGGTATTCGACGTATTCCACCGGCTTGCCCGTTGCGACGCTGATCGCTTCCATCAACTCCTTGAACGCTGCGCGGAATTTGTCCTGGTCGTCGCTGGGGATGTAGCTGAACTTCAGCACCGGCGGATCCATCTGCTTCGCGAGGTCGGCGGGCGCGTCGGCGATGAGATCGCCATTCGCGTCGGCGAATCGATCGGCCAGCTTGTTGGCGGCTGGGGGTTTATTCACGCCCGTCAGCTCGGCAATGATCTTGTTCTGCATCTCTACGCTCTGGTCCCGCTCAGCTGTCACGCCCATGTAGTTGACCAGGAACACCGCGCATACCGCCAGGCCGGCGAGCAGCGTGACAATTAGAAGGCGATGGGGCCGGCGAGGCGGGCGCGTGTCGCGCGATTGATTCTGGGATTGATCTGCGGATTGATCGGTGACTTGATCTGGCATGGCGAAAATGCTCCGACGGGTTAGGGGCCGGTATTATTCACTGCCCGAGGCATTCTGTGAAGTTTAAGTTTTGTTTAGTTTCAATCCGGCTATGATTCGAGACATCATGAGCGACACTCCTTCGATCCAGATTGACAGCGACTGGAAGCGCCAGGCCCAGGAAGAAAAGCGCAAACTCGCCGAAGAACAGGCGAAGTCCAAGGCGCCGCCGGCCGCCGCCCCGGCACAGCAATCCGCCGCCCCGGCGGCCCGTCGGCTCCCCGAGCCCAGCTTTGCCACGCTCGTTCAATCCTCGATGACCCAGGCGCTCTATTACCTCGGCGAACTCGCCGAGGAAGGGGAACAACCGCCGCTGAGCCTCGATATGGCCAAGCACCACATCGACACGCTGGCGATTCTCGACCAGAAGACCAAAGGCAACCTGACCCCCGACGAGCAGCGTCTGCTCGACCAGACGATCTACGACCTCCGCGCCCGATTCGTCGGCATCGCCCGGCAGATGATCCAGTGAGCGCTCCACTTATCAGGACGCACGCCATGCAAAATGAAGACGACAGACTTCGCCCCACGCCGGCCGAGCGGTTTGAGGGGACTGAGCACGTGTACGACCTCGCCGGCGCGATTGAGCAGCTTCGGCGGGAGCCGCGAACGGCGCACGGGGGACACCGGCAGGTCACGCTGTTCAAGCACGCGACCTCGACGCTTAGCGTCTTCTACTTCGATCCCGCCGGAGGGCTGCCCGAGCACAAGGCCAACGGGTTTGTCACCATCCACGTCCTGAGTGGCCGCATGTCGGTCAAGACACCCGAGCATGATCACGACCTCACCGCCGGCAAGCTGGTCGTTCTGGCGCCTAATGTGCGTCACAGCCTCAGCGCCGTCGAGGCGTGCGAGATGCTGCTGATCGTCACGCGGGCGTGAGGACGAGATGACTCCGCCGGACAATCAAACAGCGCGAACCATCGTCAGCTTCGAGCAAGACGACCACGGCGACTGGCTCGCCCGCCTCAACTGCGGCCACACCCAGCACGTCCGTCACCAACCGCCGTGGATGAACCGGGAATGGGTGGCGACGGAGGATGGCCGGGCCGCACGAGTGGGAAATAAACTCCGATGCGCGAAATGTACTTCGGAGAGCAGTTCTTGACTATCCTAAATTTTAGGATATACCTATTGGCGTGAATCTCGCTTTTGTTCACACCCACGCTTTCGTGGCCGACTGGTCGCGTCTGCGGCTTGCTGATGAAGAATTGCGTCAGCTGGAACTCCTAATTTTAGAGCGTCCCGATTCAGGCACCGTGATGCGCGGTACGGGCGGTGTGCGGAAGGTTCGCTTCGCTTCGCACCGCACGGCAAAGGCAAGAGCGGCGGGTGTCGCGTGATCTACGGCCATTTTCCCGCGTACGGGCAGGTCTACTTGCTGATTGCTTTTGGTAAGAACGAACAATCGAATCTGAAGTCTGACGAGCAAGTCGCTTGTCGTCAGTTAATGAGCCAGATTAAAGAGTATTTGAAAGATCGGAGCAGGTCATGAAAACTAAAACGAAAACGCGTTCCGGTATCGGCAGCCGCCTCGTTGCCGCGTTGACCGAAGTCCGGTATGTGCTCGCGTCCGGCGATCCCGTCGAGAAGCACCTGGTCGTTCGCGTGGTTGAGATTCCCGATCCCGGCGTTTACACCGCCAAGACTGTCCGCAAGCTTCGCAACCAACTCGGCATCAGCCAAGCCGTCTTTGCACGACTCCTCGGCGTATCGACCGAGCTGGTCGAGCATTGGGAACAAGGCGTCACCACTCCGCGCCCGATCGCCAGACGATTGCTCGATGAAATCGCCATCGACCCGGCGGCGTATCTCCGTCGACAACTTGCAGGATCGGGCAAACGTGCTGCGGTGGCGTGAGACAAGCAACGAATTGAGCCACAGTTTCATTGTCATTCGGCAACTTTTGCTTGCATTTCCCGCCAACGCGCGTAAATTGCCTAAAGTGTTGTGATGGTGCGGAAGCACCTCGCGGCGGGCGTGACGGTTTGGCATGGATGCCGGACGGCGATCGTCGGGAAGACACTTAGCGTGCGAAAGGCCAGGATGGCTATGTCGTCGCGCAGCATTTCCTCTACAGATTTACCCCCGGATTTATCTCCACGGCGATCGGTCGCACAGCTTTGGCAATTGCCTTTGTTTCTGCTGTCTGTCGTGCTTTTCGGTTACGCCGCGTACCTGTTGTGGGACCCCAAGCCGGGTCCGACGATCGAAGAGCGGTTGGCCGACGCGCGCAGTCTGATTAAGGCCGAGCGACCTGAGGCGGCGGTGGAGCTTTTGAATAAGCTGAACACTGTCGACAAGCTTACATCCGAGCAGCAATCGCGAATTCACCTGATGTTCGCCGAGTCGCTCGAGCAGTACCAGGACCAGAAGCGGCAGACAATTCCGGCGCTGCAATACCGGATTATCGAGCAATCCAAGCTAGCGATCGCGCGGGGTGCGCAGATGGACGGGCTGGGGTATCGCCGGGTCGGGCGCGCGTATGAGTTGATCGGCAAGACGAACGAGGCGCTGGAAAACTACACCCGGGCCGCATCGCTCGATCCGGACCGCGCGCTGCGACTGTCACGGAAAATCATCGACATGCTGCTGGACCGCGACGACGCGACGCGGGCGGACTCAGCCTTGATCGACTATCTCAAAGACACCAAGATCACCGATGCCGAGCGCGCCTGGGCGCTGGGTCAGCGGGCGCAGATCCTGACCGACCAGAAGCAATACTCCGACGCCCGTGCACTGCTTGATCAGGCGCTGAAACTCACCGCCGACCAGATGCAGGAGGGGGAGATCAACTACCGGCTCGGGTATGTCGCATACAAGCTCGGCGATCTCAACGAGGCCGATCGGTATCTTCGCGTTTCCCGCGATCAGTTGAAGATTCGCCACCCGTTGGACGCCGACGTCTGCGTGCTACTCGGCGACATCTACCGCGCTAAGGATCAGCCGGACGTCGCCAATTCGTTCTACCAGATTGTGCTGGTCAGCCATCCGGATAGTAAAGCATCGCCGATTGCGCGCCTCGGACGCGGACTGGCGCGAACCATGCTCAAAGAAGACGATGCGGCCATCGTTGACCTGACCGACCTTGCTAAGGAAGTGGATCAGCGTTCGTCGCGGCAGCGATATCGAGTGGAAACCATCGCCGCGCTGCAAAAGGCGGGCAATCTGATGTCCCTGCGCGGGAATGCGCAGGGTGCGATCGAGTTGATGGGCTATGAGCAACTGTTGAATCCGATCCCCGCGCCGGAGTTTTTCGCACGCTTAGCGGGCTTGTACGAGCGGCGCGCGGACCAGGTGGAATCAAGTCTCGCCGGCGCGACACCCGCGGACCGAATCAAGCAGGAAACGCTCATCCGCGAGCTGCGCACCAAGGCCGGCGATGCGTACATCGCGCACTCGCAGAAGATCGTCGTGATGGACGACAAACAGCAAGGCGAATCGTTGTGGCGCGGGACCGATCTTTACGACCGTGCCGGCAACACGCAGGCGTCGATCTCTGCGTTAGATCTGTTCGTCGCTGAACGGCCGCAGGACCCATTAGCGCCCGATGCGCTGCTGCGCCTGGGCCGGGCGTATCAATCGATGGGCGCGCTGGATAAGGCAATTACCATTTTCCAAAAAAACCAGTTTAGTTACTCCAAATCACTGGCCGCCAGTAAGAGCGCTGTTCCGCTGGCGCAGTCGCTGATCGCCAAAGGGCCGGAGAGTTTCGCACGCGCTGAATCAGTGCTGATCGGCGTGCTGGACAACAATCCGCTGCTGGACCCGTCGTCGGAGGATTTCCGCAACGCGCTGTTCGAGCTCGGCCAGCTGCAGTACCGCACCGGGCGATTTGAAGAAGCGGTCGTGCGGCTGGAAGAATTTCATAAGCGATATCCGAGCGACGCACGGCTCGGCGAATTGCTGTTCCTGATGGCCGACAGTTACCGCAAGAGCGCGCAGCAGTTGCAGGAAAAAATGACCGCCGCGAACACGGCCAAAGACACCACGATCGATCCGCTGGAGATGGAAACCGCTCGACGCGACCGGCTGAAAAAAGCGAAGGACCTGTACGATCGCGTCGTCGATCTGTACCAAAGCGCGCCCCCGACACGCGATCTGGACAAGCTGTATTACAAGCTCAGTCATTTCTACCGCGCCGATTGCCTTTACGACGTCGGCTCTTACGAGGCCGCCATCACGCTTTACGACAATGCGGCTTTCCGATTTCAGGACGATCCGTCATCGCTGGCGGCATACGTGCAGATCGTGAACGCGTGGTGCCGCCTGGGCAAGCCCGAGGCCGCGAAGACCGCCAACGAGCGCGCCAAGTGGCTGCTCAAGCGGATTCCGCCCGAAGCGTTTGCCGACGGATCATTTTCAATGCCCAAGGAATACTGGGAGCAGTGGCTGAAGTTCTCCAACGACGCGGGGATGTGGTGAACGCGATGACGAGCATTCCTGAGAGCAAATCCGTATCGGCATTGCGCGAGCAACTGTCGTGCTATCGCAACCTGCAGCGGCTGTGTGAGTTGCAGCGGCAATACGTCGAGCAGAATCAGACCGACGAGTTGCTGACGGTGCTGGAATCGCGCGGGGGAATTCTCAATGACATCGCCCGGCTCGAGCAGGACGTCTCCCCGCTGAAGCGCGATTGGCCAGTCGAATCGGCGGCGATGACGGATGATGTTCGGCGCCAGGTGCAGGAGATGCTTGCCGAGGCGAAGCTGCTGCTGGCGCAAATCACGCAGGCGGACCAGGACGACGTGCTGCTGCTCCAACAGCGGAAGCTGAATGTCGGTCGGCAGATCGCCGCGACATCCAACGCCCGCCAGGTGAACAATCGTTACGCGGCATCGGCCTATGCTGCCGCCGCGGGATCAAAGTTGAACGTTCAAAAATGACCGCCACCGAGCCCACAACATCTTCGGTCACCGCCGAGCGCGTCGAAGAGCTCGGGCGGATCATTATGGCGTACAGCGAGGTGACCGAGCGCCTCCAGCAAAGCCACGATCAGCTGAACGGGCGCGTCCAGCAATTGCAGGCGGAGCTAAGCGAAAAGAATCGCCAGCTCGAGCGCAGCAACCGCCTGGCGGCGCTTGGCGAGATGGCGGCGGGGTTGGCGCACGAGATTCGCAATCCGCTGGGCGGAATTCAGCTATATGCCTCGATGCTCGCACAGGACGTCGCTGACCGGCCGGAATCGCACAAGACGGTGATCAAAATCATCGGCGGCGTGAAACGACTCGAAGGATTGGTCTCGCAGGTGCTGCATTTCACGCGCGAGATCAGCGCCCACCCGGCCGAGTGCGACGCGGCGCAGGTGGTGCGTGACGCGGTCGAGCTCGCGCAGCTGAAGGCGCACGAGCGGCCGGTCACGGTGACATGCCACACGCCAAATTCCCTCATCCACTCGCTGGACGAGCGCCTGTTCGGCCAGGCGATCATCAATCTGGTCCACAATGCAATCGAGGCGATCGACGGTGTTGGCACGGTGCGTGTTTCGCTAACGACTGTCGATGGAAAACTAATCCTGTCGATCGACGACAGCGGCCCGGGACTCGCGCCTCAGGTGCTGGACCGAATCTTCAACCCGTTTTTTACAACCAAAGATGATGGCACTGGCCTGGGGCTCGCGATCGTGCACCGGATCGTCGAGGCGCACGGCGGCACGATCTCCGCGTCCAACATCCCCGGCGGCGGGGCGCGATTCGAAGTTAGAGTTTGATGCAGGTGATTGGTAAGTGCTTGATGAAAAGGAGCCACGGATGGCGAGAATACTTGTCTGCGATGATCAGGATTTAATGCGGGACTCGCTGGCGTCGCTCCTCGCCCGTGAAGGCCATGAAGTGGTCGCAGCAGGTGACGGGCCTCAGGCGCTGCAGCGGCTGGCGATCGGCAAGATCGATCTGATGATCACCGATCTCAAAATGCCGCGCATGACCGGCATCGAACTGCTCACCGAAGCCAAAAAGCTGCGCCCCGAGCTGCCCGTGGTGCTGATGACCGCATTCGCCACCGTGCAGACGGCCGTCGAGGCGATGAAGCTGGGCGCATACGACTACATCCAGAAACCATTCGAAGGCGACGAGATCAAGATGCTCGTCGATCGCACGCTCGAGCACAGCCGTTTGAAGCACGAAAACGCCGCGCTGAAAAGCGTCGTCGCCGATGCCCAGGCGCCGCGGCCATTGATCGGCATTTCCGCGGAGATGGACGAGATCAAGAAGAAGATCGATCTGGTCGCCAAATCGTCGGTCACGGTTCTGGTTCGTGGCGAGAGCGGCACGGGCAAGGAAGTGGTCGCCCGCGCGATCCACGCCGCCGGCGACCGGCGCGAGCGCCCGATGCTGGCGGTCAATTGCGCGGCGCTTTCGGAGAATCTGCTGGAAAGTGAACTCTTCGGCCACGAAAAGGGCGCTTTCACCGGCGCCGACAAAACCCGTCGCGGCCGATTCGAGCTCGCCGATGGCGGCACGCTGCTGCTCGATGAGATCAGCGAAATCGCGCCCGGCCTGCAGGCGAAGCTGTTGCGCGTGCTGCAGGAGAGCAGCTTTGAGCGCGTCGGCAGCAGCACGACGCAGGTCGTCGATGTTCGCGTGGTGGCCACGACGAACCGCGATCTGGAAGAAGAGGTCGCCGCCGGGCGGTTCCGACAGGATCTGTTTTACCGATTAAACGTCGTTCCCATCGATCTCCCGGCCTTACGCGAGCGGGTGGAAGATATTCCCGACCTCGTGCGGCACTTCCTGCACCGCATCGCGCGGCGCGATCAGGCGGCGTTCCGCCACATCGAGCCCGAGGCGCTGCGGCTGATGCAGCGTTACCCCTGGCCGGGAAATGTGCGCGAGCTACAGAACATTGTTGAGCGGGCGATCATCCTGGAAACATCACCCGGCGTGATTCGCGCCGAGACGATCTCCCCGTGGCTGCGCATCCCGACCAACAACAACGTCGCCGCCGCCCAGGACCTGGCGGGCAAGCCGCTGGCGGACATCGAGAAGCAGGTCATCAAAAGCACCCTCGAGCGCTTCCGGGGCCATCGCGTCAAAACCGCGACCGCACTGGGGATTGGTGTTCGGACACTTGGGATGAAACTGAAGAAGTGGAAGGAAGACGGGGAGCCGGTGGAAGTGGGAGCATAAATTGCGCGTGGACGCGCAATAAAATCCGAATGACGAAACTCGAATGACGAGTCAATGTTCAAATTTCCGAATGTTTTGAATGTCGAAAGGTTCCAAAGGCAGTTCGATTACGAGCATTTTTCGTCATTCGTGCTTCAGATTTGATTCGGATTTCTGATTTCGTCATTCGGTTTTACATTCGAATTTGATTCGTCATTCGAGTTTCGTCATTCGCATTT
>JACMML010000211.1 GCA_014379105.1 Phycisphaerae bacterium | reverse complement strand
GCGACCGGCTGGAGGCGCGTCATGATGGTGGCGTTGGGTCCGAAATATTCCAGCAACTGCTGATCGGTCAGGATTCCGTGGTCGATCAGCACCGTCGCGTCCGCCAGCAGCGATTGCGGGTCGCTGATCTGGTTCAATAGCTGAGGCAGCGCCTTGACGTACTCCGCCACGAGCTTGCGCCGTTCGGCGAGCGGGGCCGTGTCGTTTCCCTGGAGCCGGCTGAGCGCTCCGCTGGCGAGCACCGCGTCGCGCTTCGATTGTGGCGTCTTGTTTTCCTGGAAGGCGCGGTCGAGCAGGCTTTTTAAGTTCCGCCTGGACAGTTCGGTCAACAATCGATCGTCGCTCAAAGCATCGAGCCCGCGCGGCCCTTCCTCCTGCGCGAGCGAGGTCGCGGCTATGCTCGCGGCGAGCGACAATACCAGCAGGAAACGGGCGTGCCGGGTGGGTGGATGGGACATGATCATCCTTCTGAGGTCTGGAATCCGACCTTGGTATACCCGGCCTGCAGCACGGCGGTGTAGACGCGGACGATGTTCGTGTATTTCACGTTTCGCGTCGGCTTGATAAACACCTGAATGTCATCCAACGGCGTCCCAGCCGCTGTCTTCTCTTTCAGCAATGCCGCGAGTTGCGTGGACAGATCATCCTGCGTCGTCGCGTTTACGGTTCGTCCGTAGAATGCGCGAAATTGATCCGGCGTCGGCGACGTGACGTTGATCGTGATGTCTTGTTTAGGCACCTGCGACGGATCAACCGGCGCCTGCGCCGGACCGGACGATGTGATCGGCATGTCGCTGACGAGATACCGATTCTGCCCGCCGAATTTACCGACCATCATCAGGAAGATCAGCAGCACCATGACGACGTCCACCAGCGGCGTCATGTCCGGGCCGGACTCGTAATGAATTTTTCTTGAGCCGGTGATCTTCATGGTGTGTTCTGGGTGCTTCGCTGGTCGGTGCTGGTCTGAAAATTAAGCGCCTTCACTTTTGCCTGGGCCGCCGCGAGGAGAACCTTCTGGAGAATGCCGAAGCTCATGTCGGCGTCGCCGCGGATGACGAGTTTCAGGTCCGGGTTGTCCTTATTGTCACCGGTGCCGCCTTCGCGGTTGTCTTTGCCGAATCGCAGACGCGCCAGCACTTCGACGAGCTTGCGGCCGGAGCCTGCGTCTTCCAAAACCAGCGGTTCACGCTTTCCGCTGGACGCATCCACCATGGCCGTCACTTCGGGCAGGCCGTTGGCTTCTTTGACGTTAACCAGCAGCGTGTTGTCCATCGATTTGATTTCTTTACCCAATGCGCCAAACGGGATCTTGATCCGCTCATCTTCGCCGGTGTTCACGCCGATGCGGGCCACGAGCATGTAGAAAATGATCAGACACATGATCACATCGATCATGGGAACCACGTTGGGGTGCGTGGCGTGAGAATCGGGCATGTGTCGGCGCATTGGTTAGTGGAGAGTGGTGAGTGGAGAGTGAAGAGGGAAGAGATTGTTAATTTTGAATTT
>JACMML010000210.1 GCA_014379105.1 Phycisphaerae bacterium | reverse complement strand
TCCCGCGCAGCTGCGGCTCGGCAATCAAAGGCCGGTTCGCCATTGCGGCGGCGGTTGCGTCGGCTGCGGTCTTGACCGAATCCAACCGCTCGTTGATCTGCGCGGCAGTTGCTGCCGCACGCTCCGCGACCCGCTGCTGCGCGAACTGCGTGGCGGCCGCGTACGAATGCCGATAGTCGAATATCAACACGATCGCGCAGCCGATCAGCATCGGGATACAAATCGACAGGATCAGCTTCAGCCGTATGCTCACGTTGTGACTTTATGTTTTTGGTCCGATTTTGTCCCGTCATCGACGCCGAATCTTCCTTCATAGCGCACCATCGCCTCGCCAATCGCGTCAACGATATCACGCGCCGACGTACTGCGCGGCGTCCGCCGTGCCCCGGCGATTTCGCCAGCCATGCCGTGAATCCAGGGGCTCATGCTCGCGGCGAGAAACGGCTCGGTTCCCTGCGCCACCAGCGTCGCGCAAATCCCCGTCAGCACATCCCCGGTGCCGGCCTTGGAGAGCGATGAGTCGCCGGTGTCGTTGACATAGACGCGCCGCCCGTCCGTGACGATAGTTCGGGCGCCTTTGAGGATGATCACCTGTCCGGTCGCGTCCGCGGCGCGCAGCGCGGTGTTAAGTCGATCCTCGTGCGTCTGCGTTTGTTTTGGTTTGCCGATCAGCCTGCCCAGCCGCTGCATCTCGCCGGGATGCGGCGTTAGGATCAGCTTTGCCTTCACGCGCTTCGGCCAGGTGCGGCCGGCGGCGAGGAGATTGATTGCGTCCGCGTCAATCACGATAGTCTTATCCGTTCGTAACAGCCCGTCGAGGCACTTCTTCGCCGCTGCGGACTGTCCCAGCCCCGGACCGATAACAATCGCGTCCGCCTTTGCGATCGCTTCGTCCCATCGTTTTTGCGCGGCGGGCATCGCCAGGCCGATCAGTTCCGGTTCGATCGCCAGACAAAACGGGAGAATCGATTTGGGGGTCGCGATCTGCACCAGTCCGGCACCGGCCCGGAACGCCGCCGCCCCGGCGAATGCGGGCGCGCCGATCATCTCGGGATTTCCCCCAACAATCAGCACACGTCCGAAAAGTCCCTTGTGGCCGTCCGCTGGTCGAGCAGGCAATGGCGGCAAAACCAGCAGGCGTTCGGGCATGGCGGTGCATGTTATCCGAACGCATTGCCCATGCGAACGATCCAGTTCCCCCGGTGTCCCAACAAAACACTGTCGATGCGGTCTGACCCGCACTGATTATTAGTTTGCCGCGATCGATGGTGAATAGTAAATGCTCCCCCGCCCTCTCGGTATTCGGCAGCGGGGAGCAGGACCAACCAATGACCACCCTTTCGGCATCGACCGCGGATTTCTCCGTCGCCTCACACGCGGCCATGCCGTCGCGGTCAAAAAATCTGGACGGCATGCGCGGCCTCGCGATCCTTGGCGTCATCTGGCTTCACGCCGCCGCGACGCTTCCTGAAGGCGCGGGGATGTTCGCCGTGCCGTTTTTCGTCATCGTCGCGATGGTCATGACCGCCCGCAGCGTCGTCCGCCATCCCGAGCAGAGCACCGCGGCGTACGTCGGTAAACGCATCGCGCGTCTTTACCCCGCGTTCCTGTTCTGGTGCCTTGTGTACGAGGCGATCCGCCAGGCTAAGGCGCTCCAAACCGGCGGGATCGGCTCGATCCGGATCGACATGCGCGGATTTGTTGGCGGCACCTACGAGCACCTCTGGTTTGTGCCATTCCTGCTGCTGGCAACGATGATCATCGTTCCGCTCGTCAAACTCACCTCGCGATCGGTGCCAGCACAGCGGACGGTCGCTGTTATGGTGATCGTGGCGGCGATAATCCTGTCGATCCTTCCGGTGCCGCCGCAGATTCAGATGCTTGAAGGTCCGTGGAAGTGCATTCGCGCTTCATACTGGGCGCTGCCGGCCATGCTGACCGGCATCGCGATCGCGATGCTTGGTATGAATCGCCGGGCCGAGCTGCGCGTGCCTCCTGCGCTCGGCTACGCCGGCATAGTGCTGCTGGTAGCGTCAACGGCGGTTCAGTGGCACGCCACCGACCCGTGGCTCCCGGCCGCCACGCTCGGCGGATTGGGCGCACTTTGGATCGCGATGTCCGGCATCGCCAGCCCCCTTCTGCCGCGGATGGCGTGGCTGGGCGCGATGTCCCTGGGCATCTATTTGAGCCATGTCGTCTTCCTGCGGGTGCTTGTGATCGTGTGCGAGAAAAAGCAAATCGGCGCCGGCGCGGCGGTCGATGTCATCGGATTCGTGTTGGCGCTGATCGGAGCAATCGCCGTGACGTGGACGCTTAGCCGATCCCGCTGGACGCGCTGGACAGTCGGCGCGTAACGCGAAATTTCTCAATCACGCCACGGCCTAAACACCTCCGGCACGACGATCACAATCGCCGGCGGCGCATCAAATAGGCGGCCAGGCCAAACACCATGACCGCCGCAGATGACGGCTCGGGCAATGCCTCGAAACTGGTCGTCACGTCATCAATGAACACTTCGTCCCCATTCAGATACGCGTCCTTCTGATCGATCAGAACGATGCGCTTGATGTCGGGGCTCACCACGCCGAAGTACTCGCCGTTGTTGACCGAAGAATTGGGCGACAACGCGATTAGATTAGTCTCGATCAGTGCGTTGGCGCTGTCGTACGCGCTCATCTGCCAGACGTTGTCCGCCGCGCCCCAGTTGAACGCGACCGCGGAGACCGGCAGCGTGAAGAACATCTCGATTTTGCTCGGCAGAATCGTAAAATTGGGCGGCGGTCCCGGGATGGAGTGCAACGATTTCAATCCGTTGATGTTGTAAGACCCGTTGTATTGCGTGTCGATCGTGTACGCGCCGTCGAGCCCGGTGAACGTGGTATTGCCGATGGTCGTAGCGTTGTAAGCGCCAGACGTCGTCGATTCGAAATCGATCGTCACCGGCCCGATAAAGACAGGGTCAGACGGCGCACCGCCAATCCCCGAAAGCAACGCGGCTGCGGCGTTGTTTGAACCGACTGAAAGTAAGATCGTCAGGAATCCGAGCGCGCAGGATCGCGCGAGAAATGTTCTTCCGCCACGCATAGTCAGTCTCCCAAAGAAGTGCCGCTTCGCCGAAGTCACGTACGCCAATACGCGCTTTCGGGACGCCGCCTCGCGAACGCTCGCAGGAGGTTATGGATGAGCCTGCCGCGCAGGGTTCAGCGTGTCAACTTATTTTCAATTTGCGGATCGGACTGTTTGCGATGGCCGCGCCGGCTTGCTTACGCACTCGCACCCGGGCTCGACCATTTCAGCCCGGGATAGAGTGCGAAACCGCGATCCATGGTGATCCACTCGCAGTCATTCTCGATTGCAAGCGCTGCGTGGTAGGCGTCGGGTACGAGATTGCCGTGTGCGCCGGCTCGGGTACACAGATCGACGAAGATTTCCCAGTGTCGGCGGCCGGGTGATAACGTCGTGTGGTTGGAGCTTCCCCTCAGTTGATCCACAAATGCCAAGGCATCGGATAATGAAGTCGGCGCAGCGAAGATGCGACGCATCGTTACGATTCTGAGAAAACCCGACAAAACCAGTTCGGAAGTGGCCACCGACTCGTTGGATGCCTCGAGATGTTCAAACCAATTGCGAACCACCGGATGGTGCGGCGAATCCGGACGAAAAGCATAGACAAGAATGTTGATATCGAGCAATTTCATCGGAGCTTTTCAATGCCTCCGGACTCCAGCGCGATTTTGTCCATGAAGTCCTGCATCTCCGCGTTACTCTCCATTGGAACGCCGGGGAGCAATCCCCCGCCATTTTGCGCGATAGGTAATTGACTCAATTTCGGTTTAGGACCATCCGTTTGATGGCGATTCAAATCGCGCAAAAGGGCGTCAACAATCACGTCGTTAAACTTACGGTCCGTATCCAGCGCCAATTGCTTGACTTTGCGGAGCACGCCTTCAGGTAGATCAACCGTCGTTCGCATACTCTTCATCATCGGTTCGTTAGCATCATGATGCAACAAAATTGCATCATGATGAGACCGCTCTTTCGATTCGATTTTATAATTGATGTTCGCATTATGTTAGATAAAATTCTTCGATTGCAGTTTGGAAGCTTTGGAGTTTATTGATTGACATTCCCCATCATCTTGATAGGATTCGGCCCATATGCCCATCCGTCTATCAAACGTTCCTCTCCCCGTAACGGTGGTCGTAAGACCGGCCGTCGGGATGGCGTTTGTGACACTCGAACGCTGACCGCCGGCCCCCCCTCCTAATACCCCACGGTGCGGGCTTCCGCCCCATTCGTTTTGATCGGTTGCTCTGAACAAACGAACCCAAAATCACCCTGGCAACGGCAATTTTTCCGCTTATTCAACTGAGCGGCCCGAACAAACGAACCCAAACGACCCGTCCGAACGTGCTTTTTGTTTGTCGAACGAACCCAAAGCCGATAGATTCGGACGATTCTAAAGAACGAACCCAAAAGATACGGAAACGCCATGACGCTGATCAACGACCCCGTCACCACTAAAAAGACGCAAAACGAAGCCAAGCCACGATTTAAGGGCAAGACCGGGGCAAAAATCCTCCACGAAATGCTCGTCGGCCCGCACAAGGTCGAGGTGATGTTCGGGTATCCCGGCGGCGCGATTCTGCCGGTGTTTGACGAGCTGTATCGCACGCCCGCCAAGTTTATCCTGAACCGCCATGAGCAGGCGTCGGGGCATTGCGCCGACGGCTATGCCCGCGCGACTGGCAAGCCGGGCGTCTGCATCGTCACCTCCGGACCGGCCGCGACGAATATGATCACGCCGATGGCGACCGCGCAGATGGATTCGATCCCCATGATCGTCTTCAGCGGGCAGGTGCCGACCAAAGTCATCGGCAACGACGCTTTTCAGGAGGCGGACGTCACCGGCATCAGCCGCCCGTGTACGAAGTGGAATTATCTAGTCAAAGACATTCGCGAACTGCCGCGGATCATCAATGAGGCGTTCATCATCGCCACATCAGGTCGGCCGGGCCCGGTGTTGATCGATCTGCCCAAAGACGTGTCGGCGGGCATCTGCCCCGAAGAAGTGGACGACACGCCCCGCCCGCACATCATCAAGCGGCAAAACCTCAGCCTCACCGGCGGCAGCGCCAAGCAGATCGCCGAGGCGGCGGAGCTGATCAATAAATCGGAAAAGCCCGTCCTCTACGTCGGCGGCGGCGCGATCATCTCGGGCGCATGGAAAGAAGTGCGCGAGTTATCCGAAAAAGGGAACATTCCTTGCACCACAACTCTGCTGGGCATGGGCGCGTTTGACGAACTGAACCCAAAGACGCTCCACATGCTCGGCATGCACGGCAGCGCTTACGCCAACTACGCGGTGCAGGAAAGCGATTGCCTGATCGCGATCGGCGCGCGGTTTGATGATCGCGTGACCGGCAACCTCGCCAGTTTTGCGCCGCACGCGAAGATCATTCATATCGATATCGATCCGTCATCGATCAGCAAGACGGTGGATGTGGATGTCCCGGTCGTCGGCGATGCCCGCCAGAGCCTGCTGGCGATGCTGCCGCTGATCGAGCGGCGCGATCGACCAGGCTGGTTTGCGACGATTAACCAGTGGAAACAGCAGTTTCCGTTCAAGTATTTCGACGACCGCCCGTTGGCCAAGCCGCAGTACGTGATCGAGGAGATCAACCGGCAGACCAAGAGCGAAGCGATCGTCACCACCGGCGTCGGCCAACACCAGATGTGGGCGGCGCAGTTTTACCGCTGGCGCTACGCCCGGCAATTCATCACCTCCGGCGGCCTGGGCACGATGGGCTTCGGCCTGCCCGCGGCGATGGGCGCCGCGCTGGGATCACCCGGCAAGACCGTCATCGACATCGACGGCGACGGCAGTTACCTGATGACCTGCTATGAGCTTGCGACGATCGCCGAATACAACATTAATGTGAAAGCAGTCATTCTGAACAACGACTTCCAGGGCATGATCAAGCAGTGGCAGGACCTGTTCTACGACAAGCGTTACAGCCAGAGCAAGATGAAGAATCCCAACTTCGCGATGATGGCCGAATCGTTCGGCGTTAAAGGGATCCGCTGCGACGACAAGCGCGACGTGCCGAAGGTGGTTGACCAGATGCTCAGCCACGACGGACCGGTGGTGGTGGATTTCGCGGTCGACCCCGACGAGCACGTCTACCCGATGGTCCCGGCCGGCAAAGGCCTGCACGAGTTGACCCTGGGCACCGTCGCCAACGCCGGCGGCATCTCGGCGGGCGCGCAGGTGGATACGGTGAATCTGGCGTAGAAAATTGCTGTTCGTATCAGGTGTATATTGCATTCATGGCAATGACAATCGATCAACTTCTTGCCGAAGCGATGCGCCTGGCTCCGGCAGACCGCGAAGCAGTCGCGGAGCGGCTGTACGCGAGCCTGAACTCCGACGCACCCCTGTCGGCCGAGTGGGAAGCGGAAATCGAACGACGCGTATCGGAGATCGCCCAGAGCCCGGCAAGCCTGATGGATGGGGACGCGGTGTTTGAAGAGGCCCGGTTGCACATCCAACGCATCAGGTCCGGCACGTGAAGTACCGGTTTCACGCGGCGGCGAGAATTGAGTTTTTACAGGCGGTTGTCTATTACGAATCTCATCGCTCAGGACTCGGCGAGGCATTCGAGCGAGAAGTCTATTCCCGCATTCAGGATCTGCTCGCCGCACCGCATAGTTTTCCAAGCGTCCGTAAAACGATCCACCGTTGCGCGACACGCCGGTTCCCATATGCGATCGTCTACAGCATTCTCCCGAAAGAAGTGATCATCCTGGCGGTGGCACATCAATCGCGATTGCCGGGCTACTGGCGTCGCCGAACGAGCAACTGATCAAAGGGCGTCCGATGTCTCAAGGCGATACAGCTTCACCCATGCCCCGCCGCTTCGATACGTCGGTATTGCTCGCGATCGCCGCGCTGCTGATCATCAACTCGCACCTCGAGGCGTATTACCCGCGCCCCTGGATGGCCGCCGACGGGTTGCTCGGGGTCAGCATTTTTTACATGCTCTCTGGCTTCGGCGTGCAGTGCAGTTTGCTCGGGAGAAAGCAGTCATTCTTAGACTACTACGCCCGGCGATTATGGCGACTTTATCCAGCGGTGATCATCGTGGTGCTCGCAGCGCATCTGCTGCGCGGGTCGGCGATAACGGATATGTCGCCCGGCCAGTTATTCGCCGCTTTCATCTGGCCGACCAACTACACGTATGTGATTTGGATCGTGCCGTTTTATGCGATCATCTATTTCACCGGTCGCGGTGCAACGATGAAGCGATCCCTGTGGATCCTGGCGCTGCTGGCAATCGGGTACGCCGCCAGTGCGGTGCGGGATGCCGCGGCACCTGGATTCCCCGCGCATCTGCAACTGGGCAATCTATCGCTCTTGAATCAGACGATGTACTACGCACTTGCGTTCTTCATCGGCGCCGCGCTGGCGGTCAGTGCGGATCGTATCGACATCAGCGGCCGGACGTGGCTTCTTCTGGGCGTGATGATCCTGATCGCGGTGGGACTATATGTCGCCGCAAAGTACGTAATGGTCGTACGCGGCCAAGGGAGTGCGGCATTCCCCGTCCTGCACGCGCTGGTGCTCTTTATCTGCGTCGCGGCGTTCTTCGTGACCACTCATGATCTCACCATGCGCCCGTTGCGAAAGGTCCCGCTGCTGGCGCTGGGGATCACATTGCTGGCCGCCATCACATTGGAAACGTACGTGGTTCACCAGGCGCTGGCCCATTGGTCGAAGCTGGTCGCCATACGGTTTCCGCTGAATATCGCGGCGCTGGTCGGGCTCACGATCGCGCTGTCGATCCCGCTGCACCTGCTGATAAACCGATTAACCCCGATCTGGAAGAATCGGGAGAAGTCGGTAGGATGAGAGGCGTTGCGGCGTTAGCTCAGTTGGTAGAGCAGAAGTTTTCCAAACTTCAGGTCGCAGGTTCGAACCCTGTACGCCGCTTTTTCCGCCCGTTCTCTTCACGGCCGAACGTCATCCGCTTTATTTTCCAGACTCGTTTCCCCGACTCATTTTCCATAGATCTCAAACTCCGTAAGGCTCAATGTCGGCGTCGGTGACGCCTGACCGCCGGCTTGTGGGATCAATGGCGTCGCGCCGCCGCCGTAGGTCACTGCATGTACCAGCAGGCGGATGTTCTGGGCCTGGAACGGCGCGAACTCACTCATGAACACATACTGATTGTCGAAGAAGCTGTCGGCGGTTGTGCGTGCGATCGGTGTGAGAACGCCAAAAGTCTTTGACTGCTGCTTCACATGGTTCAACGTGATCCAGCGGCCATTCGATTCGTACTGTAGTTCGTAATCGAGCAGCGTACCGGAGAGTTGCCACGGCGACGCGGCGCGAATCACGACACGCGACACCGTCTGCACCGACGGCAGCGAGACCTGCACCCAGCCGTTCGGATTGGTGTAGTTGCCGTCTCCCCATGGGGAGATGCCGTCCCAATACCAGTTCTCCTCGGTGCCATTGATGATCTTCTCGATGCCCGGGGAATTGGGCTTCTCCGAGTATGACGCGGTGGTGCCCGGCTGACGCGCGAGATTCGTGCCCCAGTCGTCGCGCTGCACCGCAAGCGTCTGGCCGGATGCGATCTCAACGTAGACCGGCTCGGCGCCGAGTTGGAGCTGCACTTGGCCTTGGATTACGGGCATCACCCGCTCTTCACCAAAGGCGCTGATGACTTTCAGCGTATCGCCACTGACGTTAAGCGTGATCAGTCCGTCGTTATGTCCCGCGGCCATGAACGCGGCGACGGATTTGCCCGAACCGCTAAACAGATTGCCGATGAACATGTGGTTCGCCGAACCGAAGTCGTACGCCGACTGGAACTTCTTACCAAACAGTTCCTCCGACCAGACGCGCATCAGTGACGCGGCCGGGTTCAGCGTGCCGTCATCGTTCTGCCACCAGTGCGGCACGTCCCAGAAGCCGTGGCTGACGTCGTACCAGAGCACGTTCTGTTCCTTGGGGATGCCGTATTGCTCGAAGGTCATCATCTGCAGCATCTGCCATTGGCCTTGGATCTTCGGCGTGTAAGCACCGTACACCGCGGCCGGATATCCCTGCTCGGTCTGCCACAGCGGCATGTCCTGAAGACCGTGCTTGGCCATCAGCGCCTTGAGGCCGTCGAGCGAACGGCGCATCTGTGCGAGCGACCCGTAGTTGGAGTTATAGAAATGGAAGGAGAGCGCATCGATATATTTGCCGCCGCCGGCGTCGAGGAAATCGGACAGCCAGTAAAGCCCTTCGCCATCCGGAATGATCGACACCGTGGCCGGTCCGATCACTTTCAACTTCGGATTCACGCTCTTGACGGTTTCGTAAAACGCCTTCTGCACCGCGACATAATCACGGCCCTTAAAGTGATAATTCGGCTCATTCTGTCCTTCCCAGTACTTCACCTTGTCCTGCAGCGCCGTGACGATTTGCTTCACGCTCGCGAGGTTGCTCGTGCCGTTGGTGAAAGCAAGGAGCAGGTCGTTAGGCCGCACCGCATCACGTCCTACCGCCAGTGCGTGAGACGCCGCGATGGTAAGTTGCACCGATTCAATGGCCTTCTGCGGATCACTCGTGTCGGCGATATTCAGACGTTCCGGACCCATGCCGGTGACATCACGCACGACCTGATTTTCGGATGGATCGCCGCTGGTGAGCCCGTTGTAATAGGTACCAGTCAATCCGCCTGCCGTCAGCGTGCTCACGGTTGGGAAAAGTACGTTGGCGGGGACGATTTCCTTCGGCGTGCTCGGGCTGGACCAAGCCAGCGAGATTGTCGAATCCCACCCGCCTTGGAAGTACTGCACCTTGATGTCATATCGGCGGCCGGCTTCGAGCGAAATTGATGCATTATCGATGGCGGCGGCGTGCGGCGTCCAATTGTTGATCAGTAATTTTCCGTCCACCCATAGCCGCACGCCGTCGTCCGACTTGGTGGTAAACGTGTACGATTCGGTGAACTTCGGCTGAACCTGACCGGTCCACTCCACTGCGTAGTTCGCGCTGCCAATCGAGCCGCCAGGCGAACCATAGCCCCAGGCAAAATCAATTCCCGCGTCAACGCGCGTCAATCCTTTGGAGATGTAGTACCAGCCGCCTTGATAAAGATCGGTGACTTTTGCGAAGTTCGGATCGTTTCGGAATACGACAAAATTAGCAGTGCCAACGATATTCCCGAATTGCGGCGTCGCGTTGGCGCCGTAGACATAGAGCTTGTACCAGCCGGGCTTTGAGACACCGAGCGTGGTGTTCGGTTTTGCGATGCCCTTATCGACCAGATTGCCTTCGTAATCCCGCACATGGTAGGTGACGGCGGTGTTCCCAAGCTCGAAATTGATGGGCATTCCGGCGTAGAAAATATTGTTCGGCTGAGTGGATTTAGGCGTGAAGATCCCCGGCGCGGTGACGGTGGTCCAGCCACCGGTCGTCTCGGGCGCGGGTTGTCCGGAGTCCGACCACTGCGCTTCGGTTGTCGCGGATGCCACTACGCTCGGCTGTGAGTTGCCGGATGTTGACTGGGTGATCACACGGTACGAATAGTTCGTTCCCGCGGCGAGTGTGCTGTCAACACAGTTGTTGATGTCCGGGCCCACCACCGCGACGCGCGTGTAATTCTGACCATCCGATGACCGCATTACTTCGAAGCCGGACGCGCCGGCAACATGTGCCCACGAGATCGTGACATTGGATGTGGACGTAGCGACCGCTCGAACCTTTGCCGGTGCGAGGATGCTGGCGCTCGGCGGCGGTGGCGGCGCTTCGAGGGTCGATACTGTGGCTGGCGCGCTCGAGAGAGAGGTTCCCCACGCGCCTTTCGCGGCGACGGTGTAGAAATACTTGGTCGATGGGGTCAGTCCGGTGTCGGTGAACGAGGTGATCAGCTGCGCACTATTACCGACCTCCTGGTAGTTCGTGCCGTCGGTGGAGCGGGAAATCACGTACCCGCTCGCCGACGCGACATCCTTCCAAGAGATCACGACGCGCGACGGCGACGAAGCGGTCGCTTTCACCCCCACCGGACCCGCCGGCGGCGGTGGAAGCGTCCTGGCGGAGGCTTCACTGGACCATGCGCTTTCTCCTGATTCATTCACGGCACTGATCGCGTAATAATAGATCGTTTCGGGCGCGAGATTCCGATCGGCGTATTCGTTAACCGTGACATCCGTCGCGATCGGCTTATTCGAGATTTCACCAGGCTTGACGCCGCGATAGATGTTGTAGGTCCGAGCCCGCGCCACGCCGGTCCAGGTCAGGATGATCTCGCCGCTGAGCGCCTTGAGCGTCGGCGCCTGTGGCGCGTCGGCGATCGCCAACGGCACGGGCGTGCCGCTGACATCAAACTCATTAAGGCTGTAGCCCCATTCCGTCTTGCGCTTGAGCCCGAGTACGCGCACATAGCGCCCCTGCCCGCTGAGCCCGCTGATGACCTGTTTGCCGCCGACGCTATCGGTATTGGCGTAAATGGTGCGCCAAGTCTGGGTATCATCAGAGACATTGATCTCGAACGATTTGGCATACGCCTGATCCCAGTCGAGCTTGACCTCCATCACATTGAACGCGGCCCCTAAGTCGACATAGATCCACTGTGGGTCGGTGAAGGTGCTGGACCACCGCGTCGAAGCGCTGCCATCGGTCGCATTGGCGGCGCTGAGTTGCGGCGTTTCATTTGAGGAAGAGAACGTAGGTTTGTTCAGAGCAAGATGCTCAACCGGAGGCTTTCCAATCGCCTTGGTGGTGACGGCCGCGACATTACTTGATGGCGAAGAGCCGATCGAATTGTAAGCAATAATTCGGTAGACGTAGGACGTGCCGGCGATGGTGCGCTCGTCGACGTACTTGGTCTCATCGGCATCTGTCGTGGCGACCGTGTTAAAGGTCATGCCATCGGTGGAACGCTGGATGTTATATCCCGACTCGGCTGGGACATCTGTCCACGACAGCGTGACTCCCGATACAGAACCGCGCGAAGAATCGGTTGCGGTTAAGCCGGTCGGCGCGATCGGCGCCGAGCTGACGCCGCTCCCAGTTGATTTGCTGGATGGGAAAAGATACTGCGTTGGGATAACGGCCTTGGTCCCGCCAGGTGGTGTCCAGAACAGCTTGAGTGTTCCGCTCAGCGCGTCGTTGTAGTATTGGATCGCGACGTCATATCGCTGCCCAGCCTCGAGCGATACTTCGGCGCTGTCGGTCGTGACCGCGTGATCGGAGTAGTTGTTGATGATGCGCTTGTCGCCGATCCACATGCGCACGCCATCGTCCGAGCTGGTGTAAATGGTGTACTTGCCGCTCTCGGCGGCGCGAATCTGGCCGGTCCAGAGCACAGAATACTTTGTTTTCCCGAGCTTATCGGCAGGCGCGTTCTGTCCCCAGTCAAAATCCAGCTGGGGATCAACGCGCGTGAGGACCAGATCCTCAAACGCTTTACCGTTGTAGTACGTTCCCAATAGCCCGTGTCCGTCCCCAGCGACGCCCGACGGCGGCTGTGGCGTAACCGGACCCGTCGCGATCGCCGCCGACTGCGTCTTGCTGCCGGTCGCGGTGACGCGATAAAAATAGAGCATTCCGAGCGCGACGTTTTTGTCGGTGTGTTTTGTCGCGCCCACGCCGAGCGTCGCGATTTGCTTGTAGTCGACCCCGTTCTCGGAACGCTCAACGATAAACCCATTGGAGCCGTCGGAGGGATCGGTCCACGTAAGATCGATAGTCGTGGTTGAATCCGAAGATGCCTTCAGTTCGCTCGGTGCAACCGCAGCGGCGGCGGGACGCGGTGTGAACGTCTCGGTTGGGATGACTTGAGCGGGCGCTCCCAAGACAGACCACAGGAGCATCGCTGTGGCGAGTCCGCTCTTCTGGTAATAATCCATTTCGAGAGTATAGCTCTCACCTGCCCGCAGCGATATTTTCCCCTGATCGGTGGTCTCGGCATGGTCCGACCAGTTGTTGATCAGCAACTGCCCATTCACCCACACGCGTACACCATCGTCGCTTCGGGTGATGAAGGTGTGGGCACCCGACACCTGCGGCGTAACCAGGCCGGTCCAGCGCACGGAGAAATCTGTGCGCTTCAAGCCTTCGATCGGCGCTTCGCGGTTCCAGTCAAAATTGACGTTCTGATCCGTCCGCCCGCGCGGGTTTCCGGAAAGATCCGTGTTTGCGAAATATTGGCCGATCAATCCGGTCGCGTCGGCGAGCAGATTTCGGGCTTCGAGGTTTTCAAGTTGAGGTTTTGTGTTTGTAATAGAAGCAACGAGGCGGGCAATACGTGGATCGGGCATTTAAGCCTCCGCAAGGGTGCAAATCATGGTGTTTGGACGCAGAAGGAATCGCCGTTGATCGAGCCGGCCACGGGGTGGCACCAGCCAGTTGACGAAGCTGGCTTTGCAGCGTTTCCTGAGTCTCCAACTCCGTCAGGACGTCGCATACAGAAGCCAAACGGGAGTTTAGCCCTGCAGGTTGGAGTATTGCAACAACAATCCAGTGAACTTATGGCAATTTTGACGACTGGAGAAGTTACCCAGATTGAAATGATTAGTTACTTAGCGATGTAGGCTGTTCGAGATTGGGAACAACAGGCTTGTTGAGTCACTCGAAGCGCGCGAGGATTGTGGTCCATGAGAAGAGCCCATCCGTGCGGGCGCAAATTCGGGCTCGCGGCGGGATCGAGGTATCCTAATTATGTTGCGGCACCCCAATCCACCCCGCCTTATGCTGTAAATATGGGCAGGACGGACATCATTTGCTTGATTGAGGACGCATGAGGGCAGGTGCGACAATTTGCGGGACGTTTTTCTTCTCTATTTATCCCATTCGCTACACTCGGACTGTATATGGTGGAAACTTAAATAAATCTCCGAGGTTTACGGCATTGTAGTTGCAATGATGTACGCCAAGTCACTATATAAAACTCCTTAGGTTAGGAGTATTAGGTTGGGAGAAATCTAATCAGCGAATCGGATTCGCGATGAAAAGTTCAGGGGAACGTAAACGTCTCCTTTGAGCCAGGTTTCACATCTGTGAGGTCTCTGCGGCCAGCTCTATTGATTTAGTGCTTGCCGCGAATACGAGTGCCGTGTGGCACTGGTGGGACATATCCAACGTCGGGTTAAGGCCCGGTCAGTTTTGGCTAATCGGACAGAATCGGGCGTGCACCGAAAGGGACGAAGTCCCGGCCGATCGTCTTGGAACCTCACGATAACGACCTTTTCCAGCAGGCAAATGACCATGCAACGTCACGAGCAACCATCGGAAGCATTGATTCCGTCACCCGCCCCCGCATCGCTGCGAGTCGACAGTGACGTGTCGCCGGCCGTCGGGCCGCAGCGAAGCCCGCTGTACGCATTCTGGCGGCACCGGCTTGCACTCCTTTTCGTACTCGGAATCTGCATGGCCGGTGGATGGTATTACCTCCACCGCACCCCCCTGGCGTTCACCAGTTCGGCCCGGGTTTACGTTCAGCAACACGCCGGCAGCGAAGGCGCGCCAGGTGAAGTGACATCTGCCGATAGTTACCTATACCTCCAAAGTGAGCTGCTTAAGTCGAATCAGCTCTTGGCAGTCGTTGCGGCATCGCCGGAAATCGCAAATCTTGAAACCGTCGCCCCTCACGCGGATAAGGCGCGCGTGCTCCGCCAAGGCCTCGATGTCCAGATCGACAAAGGGCTGAGCGTTCTGAGCATCTCATTCTCCTGCAAAGTGCCGGCGGACGCTGTGAAGATCGTGAACGCGATTTTGGACGAATATGTTGCGTCGCAGACCGACTCATCGCGTCCCAGTTCTAGCAACAGCAAGATCATTGCAGTCATTCGCACGGAGAAGCAGCATCGTGACGAACGGCTTGTTGCGGCACAAGAAGATGTGCAGTCCTACCGGCAGAAGCATCCGGAGCTTTCGTATATCACGGACAAAGGGAACGTCGTCATTGATCGCCTTGCGACGCTTTCGCAGAATTTGACCGAGGCCGAGACCACCGCCATCAAAGAATTGGCGGCGTACGAATCGGCGATCGCGGCAAAGGACTCGAGCGAACTGCTTTCTCAGGCTCTGGCCAACGAAAAAGGTCTCGAAGGCAGCATCAAAAAGCTGCGGGAGATCGAAGAGGGAATTTACGCACTCGAATTCGAAATCGCGATGCGCAAGGCCGAAATAGGCACTCGTCACACTCGGTCGGTCGCACTTCAGAACCAGCTCGCGGTGGCGAATTATCAGTTGGACGAAATGGCATCGCAGGTGTCCAAGAACTATATCGCGCAGTGCCGACAGCGCTATGAAGAGGCGTCCAGGCTCGCGACGGAGTACCGGCGTTCTTTGGACGCTCAGCGCATTGAAGCGTCGAAGCTGAACGCATTGCAAGCGGGACTTAAGGCGCTACAGGATCGCCTCGATCAGGAGCAGGTGGAATCTAAAAACAGCGACGCCAAACTGCGCGCGATCGATACGCGCACGTTGGAAGCTGTGCTCAATATCACCGTCGTCCAGCGCGGTGAAGGCGAAACGCTTGATATCACCCCAAGACCACGCAAAGTGATGGCTATGGCGGGGGTAATGGGGCTCGCGCTGGGTGCGCTGTGCGCTTTCCTGCTGGATATCACCGATCGCAAGATCCGCTCGGTCGACGAAGTCCGCTTCGCACTCAAGCGTCCGGTGCTCGGCGCCGTTCCGCACGCCCGTGGCGATACAAGCCTGCCACGGCTGGGCCGGCAGGTGGAGTTGCATCCGCACTCTGATGTCGCCGAGGCGTTTCGCATCATTCGAACGGCATTGCGAGTCGGTGCCCGGACTCAGAAGACCGGGGCGATCCTGGTCACCTCGCCGTTCCCGTCGGACGGCAAGACCATCACCTGCAGCAACCTGGCAATCACGATGGCCAAAGCCGGCCGTCGGACGCTGTTGATTGATGCCGACCTGCGTAATCCGTCGGTCCAGAAGATCTACAAGCTCGAAGGAAACATGGGCCTATCGTCGGTGCTCAGCGGCGAATGCGACGTGCGATCGGCGATCCAGTGGAGCGGCATCGAGAATCTCGACATCCTCCCCGCCGGCCAGCACGCGTCTAACCCCGCGGAGCTACTCAACGGCGACCAGTTCCGCGTGCTGCTTACCCAATGCGGAAGCACGTACGACACGATCCTGGTCGATGCCCCGCCGGTGATGCCGGTCGCCGACGCGACGATCATCAGCGCGGCATGCAAATCCACGCTGCTGGTGATGCGAGCCGGCAAGTGCACGCTGAAGCACGGCGTCGAATCCGTAGACCGTCTCATGAACGCCGGCGCGACCATGCTGGGCGTGATCGTCAATGACGTCCGCCGCGCCGACGGCCGCGACCTGTTTTCCGATATGTCCTATCCGCGCGAAGGACAGCGGGCGCTCCCGACGGCTTCGTCCGGACGAACGGCAGGCACTGCTGCGGCCGGTGACAAATCCAGTGGCAACGGAGCCGCGCACGCGACTCATAAAGTCTGATCCACGTCGTTAGAAATATGATCTGAAAATAATCCGCGACCCGAATAGACCATGCTTTCGTTTGACGACAATCCCCCCATCCGCTCGCCGCTTCTGAAGCTCGAAGAAGGCGTGTCGCATACGTGGTGTATCGCACACACGCTGAGTCGCTCGGAGAAGGCGTTCGCGTGGGATCTGTTCAAGCGCAAGGTGCCTTACTTTCTTCCGATGGTCGAGCGCGTCACTTTCTCGGGCGGGCGGAAACGTCGTGGTTTACTGCCGTTGTTTTCGTCCTACGTTTTTGTGGACGGGCGTGAAGAATCGTATCACCGCGCGCTGACCACCAATCGGCTGTGTCAGTTGATCAAAGTTGTGGATAATCACAGCCTGACGCAGGACCTGTTGACGATTGATCGCGCACTGAAAAATAATCTGGTCCTCGATCCCTATCCCCACGCGGTCGTTGGCCGTCGGTGTCGAATTACTGCCGGTCCGCTTCGGGGTACCGAAGGCGTGGTCGTGCAGCGAAGCCAAGGGGCTTTCAAGCTCGTTCTCGAGGTTCGCATGCTCGGCCAGGGTGCGAGCGTTGAAATTGAAGTGGACCTGTTGGAGCCAGTCGACAGCCTTGTTCCGGCGACGCGAGCAACCGTCTGACAATTATCCGAGCTTTTATCCGTTGAACCTGCTGGTCGAACCGTATCCGTCATGAATCTCTGGCAACTGATCCTTCTCTCGCTCACCTGCGTCGTCGCCGCTGCGGCCGCGTTTGTAATGACGCCGGTCGTCGGCGCTTTGGCGCGGATGTTTGGCCTGGTCGATAAACCGAATCCGAGAACGGTTCATCGCATCCCGATGCCCCGTGTCGGCGGAATTGCAATCATTCTCGCGACGCTGCTTGCGATAGGCCTAGTTGTCGCGCCGACGAGCATCAACCAGACGCTCCACGCAGACCTCACGCTCGTGGACCTGATCCTGGTCTGCCTGGCGATCTTCGCAGTCGGACTGTTGGACGACCTGATCAATCTATCGTCCAAAGCGAAACTCATTGCGATCGTGACTGCGGCGACCGTGCTGTGGGCACGCGGGGCGCGGATCGACACGATCATTGTCACGGACGGCGTAACGATTGATGTCGGCGTATTCTCGTGGCTGGTGACGGTGCTGTTCATTACCGCGATCACAGTCGCGGTGAATTTCATCGACGGACTGGATGGACTGGCGGCGGGTATCGCGGCAATCGCGCTGCTCACTACCGCGACCATCGCGGCGATGACCGGACAGTTGGCGATGGCGTTTTTCTGCGTCGCCATTGTCGGCGGATTGATCGGATTTCTACGGTACAACTTTAACCCCGCCCGCATCTTCATGGGTGATTGCGGCAGCATGTTCCTGGGGTTTGTCCTCGGCAGCTGCGGGGTGATTATTGCCTCCAGGACCCATTCCGCGGCCGCGGTGTGCGGGTTTCTTCTGGCCGTCGGGATTCCGCTGCTCGATCTGGCGCTGACCATGCTGCGTCGGCGCGTGCTGCAGCGCCGCTCGATTTTCGCGGCCGAGCGGGGGCATATTCATCATCAGCTGCTCGACCGCGGGTGGTCGCACCGGGGTGTTGTACTGCTGCTGTATGGCGTTACCGGGGTGGTGGCGGCACTTGGCTTGCTTGCGACGCTTCAGCGTGAAGCATTCCTCGTAACGGTCGTCTCAGCCGGTGTATTGGTTCTTGCGGTGCTCTTTTACCGCGCCGGCTCGCTGCAACCGCGAATACTTCTGCAGGCTTATCGCCGTAACCTGTGCATGGCTCGGGATAACAGCAATCACCGGCGAGGTTTTGACCAGATGCAGCTTCGGTTCCGGCAGGTTCGCACCTTCGAAGCCTGGTGGGACGAGCTTTGCCGCGCCGCGGGCATGCTGCAGTTTATCTCCATCTGCCTGCCGCTTCGCAATCGGGATGGAACGGTGCATGAATTAAAATGGCACCGCGACGAACGTGGTCAACGCCCCGGCAGCAGCAAGGTAGCACCCGTAAGCGCCGTGATCCCCATCAAGCATCGGCGCATCGGAGAGGTGCTCGAGGCGCGCGTTCAACTCGCTGTAAGTGAATCGCTCGAAGACGCCGGGCGAAGAATGATGCTCTTTTCTCGGCTAACCGAGGAACACAGTCTGGCGTCTCTACCTCAGGACCCGATGACTGTTCGCCACGGATGGACGGCCACAGATGGCAGCCTAAGAGGTGCAAATCCGGTATGCTCTACTCAACACGTCTCGGCGGCATCGTCTGTCGCCAGCAAGGAAGCAAGTGGGTCCGACAAATCAGTTATCTCGGTCACATCGGACCCCCTCTCGACCGCCGGGAGAATTGACCGAAGCGAAACGGAGTTTCCCATGATCACATCCAACACCCGAATCGCGGTGGTGCATGATTTTCTCTACACCTACGCCGGCGCCGAGCGCGTGCTCGAGCAGATTCTTCGTCTTTATCCACAGGCCGATCTTTTCAGCCTGTTTGACTTCCTCCCCGCATCCGAGCGCGGATTCATCGGCAATCGAACGGTGAAATCGTCGTTCATCCAGCGCCTTCCGATGGCGCGGACAAAACACCGCACCTATCTTCCGCTGATGCCGCTGGCGATCGAGCAACTCGACGTCTCCAACTACGACTTGGTCATCTCCAGCTCCTACGTGGCCGCGAAAGGTGTGATTACGCGTCCTGACCAGCTGCACATCTGCTATTGTCACTCGCCGGTGCGCTTTGCATGGGATTTGCAGCAGCAATACCTGCAGCAGTCGCAGATGACCACCGGCCTCAAGTCGGTGCTCGCACGTGCGATCCTCCACTACATCCGCAACTGGGACACCCGCTCCGCCAACGGCGTGGACAGCTATGTCACCAATTCTGATTTCGTCTCACGACGAATCCAGAAGGTCTATCGCCGCTCGTCAACGACCATCTATCCGCCGGTGGATACCGAGAGCTACTCGCTGCATCCGGAGAAGGACGATTTCTACCTCACCGTCTCGCGAATGGTCCCGTACAAAAAGATCGACCTGATCGTCGAATCCTTTGGCCGAATGCCGAATCGCCGGTTGATCGTGATCGGGGACGGACCTGAAGCCGACAAGATCAAGGCCCGCGCGTCGTCGAACGTTCGGTTCATGGGATATCAGCCGTTCGAGATTCTTCGTCACTACATGCAGCGCGCCCGCGCGTTCGTGTTCGCGGCCGAGGAGGATTTTGGAATTGTGCCGACCGAGGCCCAGGCGTGCGGCACACCCGTCATCGCGTTCGGCCGCGGCGGGGTGACGGAGAGCGTCATCCCCGGCGTCACCGGCTTGTTCTTCGATGAGCAGACCGTCGATAGCCTCGTCGATGCCGTCACCCGATTCGAGGCGTCGCCGGAATGGTCGCCACACACGATCCGCCGTAACGCCGAGCGATTCTCAACCGCCCGCTTCTGCAATGAGTTCAGCAAGTTTGTGGACGAAAAGATGCAGGACTTCCGCGAGCGATGCGCCGTCTCATCGCACGAAGATTTCATGAAGCCATACGCCATGGACATCGAGCCGCGGATGCCCCTGCACGCCGAGAACACCCTCGCCAACGGCAGCGCGAACGGTAATGGGCATGGGCACGCAAAACACAGCGTTCGTATCTGATCAGATCGCAACCGAGAGAATTGATGTCGCAAATCGCAGCTTCCCCACTGAAACGGCCGCACCTGAGCATCCGTGCCGGCTCCGGCTTTGTTGGTTTGAACATTGCCGAACTCTGGCAATTTCGCGACCTGCTCGGCGGACTCGCACGTCGCGACGTGCGGCTTCGATATCGCCAGACGGCGCTCGGCGTGCTGTGGGTGATCATTCAACCGCTCATCGCCGCCGGCGTGATGACGTTCGTGTTCGGCACCGTCGCCAAGCTCCCCAGCGAAGGCGTGCCCTATTTCGCGTACGCGTTTGCGAGCCTGCTTGGTTGGAATCTCTTTGCCAGCACCCTCACCAAGGCCGGCTCGTGCCTGACCGGCAATGCCAATCTCGTCTCCAAGGTCTATTTTCCGCGACTGATCCTTCCGCTCTCGATTGTTCCTTCATCACTGATCGATTTCGCCGTCGCGTCATCCATCATGGTCTTCCTCATGTTCAAGGCTGGGATTCAGCCGACATGGGCGATGCTTCTGCTGCCGGTCTGGCTGTCGCTGCTGCTGATGTTCGCGCTGGGGATCGGACTCTATGCGTCGGCCTTGATGGTGAGCTATCGTGACGTTCAGTTCATCCTGCCGGTCATGATTCAGTTGTTGTTCTACGGCAGCCCTGTCGTTTATTCACTCACGCAGGTCCCCGACTGGGCGCTGTCCGTCTACATGCTAAACCCGCTTGCCGAATTGATGCGCGATCTGCGCTGGTCAATTCTTGGAACCACCACTCCTCCGGATATCCGCTGGGTCGCCTACTCGGCCGCCATCTGTATCGGCGTGTTCGTTTTAGGGGCCGTGACGTTTAAGCGTATGGAACGGAGATTTGCTGATGTCATCTGATGTGGCCATTTCAGTTCGCGGTCTGTCCAAAGCCTATAGCATCTCGCGCGGCGGTGTGAAGCACTCCACGCTCGGCGAGACGCTGCTTCATAAGCTCAAGAACCCGTTCGAGCGCGCCAAACGAGAGACGTTCATGGCGCTGAGTGACGTTAATTTTGACGTCAATGACGGAGACGTCGTCGGCATTGTCGGACGCAATGGCGCGGGCAAAAGCACGCTGCTGAAAATCCTCTCCCGCATCACCGAACCCACGACCGGGCAGATTGATCTGTACGGCCGAGTCGGCAGCCTGCTGGAAGTCGGAACTGGTTTTCATCCCGAGCTGACCGGGCGTGAAAACATCTTCCTCAACGGCCAGATCCTGGGCATGCGCAAACGGGAAATTGACGCGGCATTCGACGCCATTGTCGATTTTGCCGGCGTCGAAAAGTTCCTGGATACGCCGGTCAAGCGCTACAGCAGCGGCATGTACGTCCGCCTGGCGTTCGCGGTAGCGGCGCATCTGAACCCTGAGATCTTGATCGTCGATGAAGTGCTCGCGGTCGGCGATGCGGAATTTCAGAATAAGTGTCTTGGCACGATGAAGAACGTCGCCAAGAGCGGCCGTACGGTGCTTTTTGTCAGCCATAATATGCAATCTGTCTCGGTTCTCTGTAATAAGGGCCTTCTGCTGCACAACGGCTCGGTTGCTTATCACGGAGAGGTCGAAGGTGCGATCGCTCGATACCTCGCCAATTCTGGCACGACCTCGCGCCAGGACGAAGCGCCCGACCTGCGACCCGGCACCGGCGAGTATCGCTTCACATCCGTGTCCGCCGGCCGTCAGTATTACGACGGCGGCGACGATAAAGAGATCAAGTTCACGGTTCAGCGGCGCGGCACCAGCGTCGGGGCGATGTATTTCAGCGCTCATGTGTTGAATGAGCTCGGCGCCATCGTCGCCCAGTGCGATTCGCGTCTTGTCGGCGACTGGTTCGAAGATTCCGCCAATATGACCGGCTCGTTCCGATTCACCACGCCGTGGCTCAAGCCCGGGCATTACCGGATCGACATGTTCATCTGCGTCGGCACCGGGCTGGTGGATAAGTACGAAGACGCGTGCGCGTTGAGCATTTCGCCCGTCCTCCCCTACCGCTACACCGTGCCGTGGGACGGCCTGCAATACGGAACGGTTTTCTCGGATTTCGTGTGGGAAGTGAACGACAAGCTCGCGGATAATCGCGACGGCAATAGCAATGCAGATGCAACGAATAGCGGGCACCCCGATATCCGCCATCCCGACTCCCGCCAGTCACTGGCCGAATCAAGCACCTGAGATGGTCGCCCCTCGTATGGCCGTCAGTGTAGATGTTATTATTTGCACGCGTAACCGCGCCGAGTCGCTGCGCGAAACGCTCGATTCAATCGCTCGCCTGGAAATTCCAGACGGCGTCAGCGCTCACCTGCTGATCGTTGATAATGCATCGACGGACCACACCCGGCAGGTGGTCGAATCGTGCTCGGTCCGGCAGATGCCGGTCCGCTATTTTGTCGAGACCCAGCGGGGCCTGTCCAATTGCCGCAATCGCGCGATCGCGGTGACCGATGGACAGATCCTGCTGTTCACCGACGACGACGTACGTCCACCCGTCGATTGGATCGCCGCGATGATCCGTCCGATCGTAGACGGCCAAGCCGACGCGGTTGCCGGTGCGGTTCGGGCGGCCCCGAATCTGAATCGCGATTGGGTCAAGTCGATGCACCGAAGCTGGCTGGCCTGCACGGAAGATGCCAACCCCAACGAAACACCGTTTCTTGTCGGCGCGAACATGTGTTTTTCGCGCAAGGTTTTGTCAAAAGTTCCGGGATTTGATCCCGAGCTTGGCGCTGGCGCACGCGGGAATGCCGAGGACACGCTTTTCACGATCCAGCTCGAACGCGCAGGATTCCATCGGGTGTTTCTGCCCAACGTGGTTGTCGAGCATCACTTCGAGGAATCGCGCCTGACGCGCGACGCGTTTGTCCGCCAGGCGAAGCTCCGTGGCGAGCTGGATGCCTATCTCAAACACCACTGGTTTCACTCCGATAGCCGCTTCCCACGTCTCCGATTGGCACAGCGCCAGTTGCAGTATCTGTGGAAATGCCTGACACATCTGGCGACGCACCTGTCGTCCATTTCGTCAAAGACCATCGCTGATTGGGAGCTTCCGATGTTGGAAGCCATTTACCTCTACAGGTTCTATCTCTCCGAACGGAAGCTGCCGCGGCGGTACGAGAAGATGGGCCTGATCAAGATTTCGTCCTGAGGATTTGTGAAGATGACTGAAGCGCGACTGAAGATTGGATTGCTGACCGACAATTATCCCCACACCGGCGGGTTTGGCGGCATCGGCTCGTACACGCGAAGCGTCGGCGAAGAACTCGCACGTCGTGGCCATGACGTGCACATATTTACGCTGTCGGACACCACCGAGCTGCGCCGCAGCACGATCAACGGAACCACTGTCTGGGAATGCCCGGGGTGGTCTAAGCGCCGGCAAATGCCCTTCATGAACGCCGCGGAGTTCACGCTCAAGTACAAGGCCGATGCGGTCTACCTGTTTCGCTACACAATAATGGTCGCGGTGCGAAAGGCTGCGCAAGGTGGGAAATTCGACGTGATCGAATCTCCCGAATTCGGCGCGCTCGGCGATCTGGTGCTGCCCGGCGGATACACGCGCCGCTTCGCGGTACGCCTGCACGGGCCGGCAAACAAGTGGGACGTGCTTCGCAAAGCCGAGCGGGCGCTGACGCTTGGCGCTGACGTTGTCACAACGCCCACAGTCGCGTCGCGTGAGCAGTGCGAGGAGCTATGGGGAATTCTGATCCCCAACGCGATCGTCATCGGCAACCCCGCTAAACCGCCGCCGCCGATGCCCGAGCATCAGCCGACGACGCAATCGGCGTTGTTCTTCGGTCGCCTCGAACCGCGTAAGGGCGTGGACGTACTCGCCGAGGCCGTCGGCAAAGTGCGGCTACGACATCCGAATTTTCACATGATCTTCAGCGGCAAGAACGTGCCCTGGCCGGACGGACGCATGGGGTCGCAGGTGATCCGCGATATCGCCGATTCCACCGGCGGAACCGGCGGCTATACCGTCTGCGAACCGCCGTTGAGCGACCAAGGCCTGCTCGAAACCGCCCGCCGGGGAACGCTTTGCATTTTCCCGTCGCGCCTCGAAACCTTTGGACTGAGTTTTCTCGAAGGGATGATGTGGGGCGTGCCCACGGTCGTCACCGACATCCCGCCATTCCGAGAACTCGCCGAAGACGGCGTGCACTCCCTGTTTGCCAGGAACGAAGACGCCGACGACCTGGCCGCCAAGATCTGCCAGGTGCTCGATGACCCTGCCCTGGCGCAGCGGCTCGGCCGAAATGCACAGCCGCACTCGATGCAGTGGTCGGTGACCGCGCTGGCACCGAAACTCATCGACGCGTGGATGCACCAGTAGAGATATCGCTATGACCACCACCGTAATCGTTGTCACTTTGAACCGACCCGATTGTGTGCGGCAGTGCCTGACGTGCCTGCTGACACAGAATCCCCTGCCGGAAGAGATCATCGTCGTCGACGCCTCGCGCGGCGATGAGACGCGCGTCGTCGTGAATGATTTTCCGTCGGTGCTCTATCTCCGCAACGAGAACGGTTTCGGCAGGATGACGGCGTCCCGCAACATCGGCCTCAAGCGCGCGACAGGCGAGATCATCGCGTTTGTAGACGATGACTCCTACGCCCGTCCGGGCTGGCTGAAGAACCTGTTGTCCACCTATCAGAACCCCTGCATCGGCGCGGTCGGGGGACGCGCGTGCAATGGCGTGGCGGGCGAGGAACTCGCCGGCGTGGACGCAGTCGGCCGGCTGCATCCCAACGGAACACTCACCGGTAATTTTGCCGCCGATACCGGGCAGACCATCGATGTGGATCACGTCATGGGCTGCAACATGTCCTATCGCCGAAGCGTCATCGCCGAGCTCGGCGGATTTCGCGAAGACTATCCCGGCATCTCCGGTGTACGCGAAGACTCGGACATGTGCGTGCGCGTCAAGTCGCTTGGCCACCGCGTGGTGTTCAATCCCGCGGCGGTCGTCGATCACGTCGGCGCGCCACAGGCCGTCGGGCGTCGCTTCGACTGGCGGTATGAGTTCTATATTCAGCGCAATCACCTCACCCTTCTGGTCCGTAATTTCGGCCCGTTGTCGTCGCGATTGTGGAGATATCTGCTTCACAGCGCGATCGAGACGAACGTGGTCATGGCCCGCAAGATCGGTGGCGCGTTGATTCGCACCGCCGCCATCAGCGCCGGAACGGCTGTGGGTATTTTCTCCGGCCTGCGATTACTGGCGACAACCGGACGAACGCCGCAGCGGCACGATCAGGACGCGCTGGCGATTCGCCAGGGCCTTTCGAGTAGCGCCACGCCCGCGAGATCATCCGGTCCGTGCACGTGCGGCGACTGCTCAACGGTCGCAGTTGGCGCGGCCAGCCGCGAGGCCGCGATATGAAGGTTGCGATCACGTCACTTTATCTGCCCAGCGGCAGCAAGATCGGCGTCGGCTATCAGGTGCATTACCTGGCCAACGAGCTGGTGAAGCGCGGGCATGATGTCACCGTCTTCAGCCAGACCGGGCCATCTGCGGATTCCACCTACAAGGTTGAAGTCGTTCCGTCCGGCCGTCGCCTGCGATCGATTCAGTTCGCCTGGAATCTCCGCCGAGTCGATTGGATGCAGTTCGACGTGCTCGCCGCCCACGGCGACGACTGGTTTCTGTGGGGATGCCGACGGCCTCGCCACCTGCATACGTTCCACGGATCATGTGCCGCCGAGATGCTGCACGCGCGGCAGTTTAATTATCGAATCAAGATGGCTTGCTGGGCGATGTTCGAATACGCCACGTGCTTGCTGGCGGACGAATTGATCACGGTCTCATCCGTCACGCGGCGATTCATCCCGGGCATCAAGCACGTCGTTCCGTGCGGCGTCGATCTCGACGCTTTCCGACCGGCCGACACCAAGTCCGCCGCCCCGTCGATCCTTTTCGTCGGCACGATGCTCGGGCGCAAGCGCGGCGCGATGCTGCTGGATCTTTTCACCAATAAGATCCGCGCCGCGGTGCCCAATGCCGAACTCTGGGCGGTGTGCGAAGAGCCGGTCGACGCGCCGGGCGTGCGCTGGCTTGGAAGGGTACCGCTCGATCGGCTCGCGGAGCTGTACCGCGACGCATGGGTCTTCTGCCTCCCCAGCAGCTACGAAGGCTTCGGCGTGCCGTACATTGAAGCAATGGCGTCGGGGACGCCGGTTGTCGCAACACCCAACGACGGCGCGACAGAAGTCACCGCTAACGGAACACACGGAATCGTTTGCCCCGATGCGGAGCTGGCGTCAACGTTGATCAACGTCTTACAGGATGCCGACCTCCGCACTCGCCTTCGCACGGCCGGCCTGAAGCGGGCACAGGATTTTTCCTGGTCACGCGTCTGCCAGATGTACGAGTCCCTCTTCAGCAGCACGAGCACGCCACGCGAGCTCGCTCCCGTCAGGACGATGCAGTGAATATCGCGCTCTTTGCCAGTGACTACTACCCCTCGGTCGGCGGCGTACAGGAAGTTGTGCGCCAGACCGCTCGCGCGCTGCGCAGCGCCGGCGACAACCCGCTGGTATTCAGCAACCGGTGGCCTAAGTCATTGCCCGCCAGCGAAATGCTGGACGGCGTCGCAGTGCGGCGTCACGTCTTCCGCGTACCCGGCGAGAGCACCAAGCAGCGCATCGGCACGATCATTGCCGGCCCGTGGACGCTGGGGCAGATTTGTCGGCAGCTCCGCAAGCATCAGTCGCAGGTGATCCACATTCACTGCGTGAGCTCTAACGCCTATTACGCCGTCCGCGCCGCCCGACGCCTCGGGCTTCCATTGGTGCTTACCATCCACGGCGAACTATCGATGGACGCGACCGGCCTGTTCAAACGATCTGAATTTGCGCGCAACAATCTCGCCGAAGCGATCCGCCAGGCGGATGTCATCACCGCCTGCTCACAAAATGCGCTGAGCGAGGCCGAGACGTTCTATGGTTCGGCACTGGGGGCTCGGGCACGCGTTGTGTACAGCGGCGTGCGCGTTGCGGATTTTGAGCAAGGTGTCCCGTACAAACACCCGCGCCCGTATGTGCTGGGGATCGGACGGCTGGCGCCACAGAAAGGGTTCGACGTGCTGTTGCGGTCATTCGCGCAGCGCGCGGATATCCATGGCAATCACGATCTCATCCTGGCAGGTGAAGGACCGGATCAGGCCATGCTCGTAGCGCTCGCGGCGGAACTCGGCGTGACCAACCGCGTTAAATTCTTCGGCCCGGCGAATCGTGAACAGGCTGTGCAGCTTTTCAGCGGCGCGACCGTCGTCGCGACCCCCTCACGGCAAGAGGCCATGGGCATCGTGAACCTCGAAGCGATGGCGTCGGGCGTCGCGCTGGTCTCCACCCGAGTCGGCGGGATTCCCGAGATCGTCATCGACGGCAAGACGGGCCTTCTCGTTGAACCCGGATCAAGCGATCAACTTGCGGACGCGTTGGCGCGGCTCCTCGCCGATCCGGCTCTCCGGGCGTCGCTGGCCGACGCCGGGCGGGCACGGGCGGCGGAGTTTGATTGGTCACGCATCAACGAGCAGTTTCGCGGCATTTATTCGTCACTTCTGAAAACGCCGATATCGGTGAGCCCGTTAGGTGCTCCGCTGCCGATCGGGGCAACGTCGTGAACAAACCAACGCTGTGCATGATTCATGAAGGGATTGGCGATTTCAACGCGATTGCGAAGATCGCCAAGACGGGAATTGAGATTGCGCTCGAGGCAGGCTTCGAAGTCTCCTGCGTCGCCAAGCGCCTCGATGAAGGCCTCGCCGAGCGGGTGGAGTGGCTGCCGCTGCACGTCCCGGCACGACTTTACGCATATAAATGGCTCACCGCGCGGCACTACATGAAGAGCGCGATGCGCGGCAGATCGTTTGATGTGATCCATTCGCACCAACCGCAGGCCGCCAGCTTTTCTGATGTATTTGATTGTCACTACCTGACGCAACTGGGCCGCAAGCAAACGCTCGCCGATCCGCGGCCGGGGATTCGCGGCGTGGTGGAACGGACCCAGGAACGGATCGTGCTCGCGGCTGAGAATTACGTCTACCGCAACTGGAACCCGGCCACGCACATCTTTTTCGACAGTCGAATGACGCGGCGCGATTTCATCGCGCTCTACGGCGAGCCGCCAAAGAACGATGCGCTGCCCAGCCCGTTTCCACGGATCAATCTCGCTACTGCCGACGATCGGCGCATCGCCAAGAAGTCCTATTTCGGAGACGACGACGGACTGCCCGTTGTCGGCTTTATCGGCGGCGCAACCCCGCGCAAAGGCTCGCGACGACTCGCGGCGGCCGCGGAACGCGAGCCGGGACTGAAGTTCTTAGTGGGCGGCTCGGGATCAGAGAATCTGACGGCGCCCGGCGCGGGCGCTCGATTCAAAACCATCGGGCTAGTTCGCGAGCTCGATCGATTTTACGCCGCGTGCGACGTGCTGCTCATTCCCAGCTTGTACGAGCCGCTGGGCCTGGTCGCGTTTGAGGCGGCCGCGCGCGGGACGCCAGTAATCGCTACGCCTGAAGTCGGCGCGCTGCCACACGTGCTCGAACACGGCGGCGGCAGCGAGTGGACGCCCGACGAACCATTGTTGCCGATCGTGCAACTGCTGATCAGCCGCGCCAATGAAATGCCGCGAGCGGTCGCGAGCATGGAGCGTTCGCTTGGCCGCCAAGCGTACGGCCGGCGGCTGGTGCAAGCTTATGAAACTGTTTTGAAGGAAAAAGCGGACGCCCGCGTCTCGCCGCTTGGCATCGCCGGGGGCGTTTAGGTTTTCTATATGTCCAGTATCGCTACGATGACTCAAGGCCCTTCCGCGTCTGAACACGCCGCACACGTGCCTGCGACTGCCGCACCGCACCTGGTCCACCTGCCGACGCCCGGTGATCATTACTCCGCCGCCACGGGCAGCGCGGTGATGACCGTCATCTATGAATTCAGCCGCTGCCACGCCGCCGCCGGGGGTGAAACCTCTGTCCTCGTGAGTCGTGGTACGCGGCATGATTACAGCGTCGGTCAATGCATCGAGTTTGTTGGTCGCGGATTACCTGACAAAAAGCGGAAGCTCGTAGACTCCGCGGCCGGCATGATTGGTCTGACCCGCCCTTTTGAACGGCACTTCTACAAGCCAGCGATCGAGTCAATGAACCGCAGCTTTGATGGAATATTTCTACTGCACAATGCCGCGTCGGCGGTTATCCCGTTCGCCAGGCGGTTTCCTAATGCCAGGATATTTCTCTGGCCGCACAACGACCTGTTCGGGACGTATTCGCGCCACGAGGTGCGGCGGACAATCGACGCCGCGACCGGCGTGATCTGCGTCAGCCGATTCATCGCCAACGGCATCTCCCGCCGGCTCGGCGGCGTGATGACCAGCAAGCTGCGGGTGGTGAATAACGGCGTCGACACCGATCGCTTTCGGCCAAACACTGATCGCGCTGAACAGCAAAACGACGTGCCAATCGTTCTCTTTGTCGGCCGGGTTACGCCGCAAAAGGCTCCGGATCTGATTATCCGCGCTGCGGCAAAAATCCTGTCCCGAACCCGGAAGTTCAAAGTGCGTATCGTCGGGAACGCCGGTTTCTCCGCGTCCGATCCGCTCACGCCCTACGAACGCGAGCTTCGCGCGCTGGCCGCCCCGCTGGGTGATGCGGTGGAGTTCCAATCCTTTGTTGACCGGAACAAGCTGCTCAGCGAATTCGACGCCGCTTCGATCTATTGCGTCCCTTCCAATTGGGACGACCCATGCCCGCTGACCGTTGGCGAAGGGATGGCGTGCGGACTCCCCAGCATTGTCGCGCGACGCGGCGGAATCCCGGAAGTCGCCGCCGACGCGGCACTTTATTTCACACCGCCGGATATCGATGAGCTCAGCGCCCAATTGGAGCGCCTCATTAATAGCACCGCCGAGCGCGCCGACTGGGCCGCCAAAGCGCGTGCCCGCGCCACACAGATCACCTGGACCAACCAATACCGCGAGCTTCGAACGCAGCTCGCCGCGGGATGACGTAAATGAGTTTTGAGCCAGCCATCAGTATTGTAATGCCGGCGTACAACGTCGGGCGGTTTATTGAGGACACGCTGCAGAGCGTGCTCGATCAGACCGAGCGGGATTGGGAATGCATCATCATTGACGACGGCAGCACCGACGACACGGTGAGCCGATTGCAGCGATTCGTAGATGCCGATCCGCGCTTCCGGTTACTCCGCCAGCAGAACAGCGGGCAGTCTAAAGCGCGAAACCGCGGAAAAGACGCCGCCAATCCTTCGTCGCAATTCATATGTTTTCTGGACAGCGACGACGTCTGGTTCCCCGATGCGCTGGCTCAGCTGCGCGGCGCGCTCGAAGCGCATCCGTCGGCAGTTGCAGCCCACGGTCTGGCAGATCTGATCGACGAACGGGGAACGCGTCTCGATGAGCCGCCGAACGCCCGGATGCCCTCCTTCGCCGAGTTCGGTCGTTCGAGAATGGCCTGCCGCGACGGACGTCTCGTACCGGTCGATGTATCGAGCCCCACGACCTTCCGGACCCTCTACCCGGTGAGCCGTATCTACCCTACCGGGCTGGTGCTGATTCGCCGCGACGCACTGATGAAAGTCGGCGGTTTCAACGGCCAATATAAAGCGCTGGAGGATTGGGATTTGTGGCTTCGCCTGTCACGGCTCGGCGAATTCCAGTTCGTGGATCGGGTGATCATTCACTACCGGCGACACGCCGATAATCTGACCAATAACGTTAGCAGCACAACGCGCGATGTTCGGCTGCTGCTCTCGAATCACTATTTTTCCAAAGAGAATAACGCCGAGCAGCAGCGCATCGTGCACGAAGGCTTTCGGGCGTTTCACGCCGGCCGCCGCAGGGAGAATGCTGAGCTGACCCGCGAACACTGGCGTGCCAGAAGGTATCGGAACGCACTGAAAGCGGCGCTGAAGACCTGCCACCATTCGATGGTATGGGCGCGCGGTTTTCCAACACCGATCGGAATCTGATGAACTGACTTATTAAGTGAGGGTCCGCGCCGGCCGAAGACTTATTGGAGTCTCGGCTTCATGAACGTAAACGGATTTCGCCTACGCCCCGAACACCAGAAGGCCCTCGACATCGAGTACCACCGCCACGCGGCCAGGGGGTACGATGACGCGGTCACCCGGCATTTCCACTTTTATCATGTCCATTCGCTCCACGGTTGGGCCCGCAAGCTTGTCCGCTCGCGTCCCGGCGCCACAGCACTAGATCTCGGCACCGGCACCGGTGTCGTGGCGACGACGATGGCGTCTTTCGGCTGCCAGGTGACTGCGGTGGATCACTCGCTGGATATGCTCGCCCGCGCCACCGCGACCGCCAAAAGCATCGGCGTGGCGGATCGAATTCGCTTTGAACTCGGCGATTGCGAAAAACTCAACTATCGAGATTCATCATTCGATGCCGTCACGATTCAAGGCGTTCTTCACCATCTGACCGACATCATGCCGACCCTTCGCGAAGCAATGCGGGTGCTCAAAGACGGCGGTGAACTATACATTTCCGAACCATGCCTTGAGACAACGTGGGTCGGCCGACTCTCCCACTCCATCCTCAAACCCGTCCGGTGGGTTCGCAACAAGATCAAGGGCGCCGCTCCGGAGCCTGATGTCTCTGATCACGAAGCACCGATCTCCGGTCCCGCACTGGTTCGCTCAGTGCAGTCCCTCGGGTTTAGAACCGAACAGGAATATCTCGTACAGTTCGGCGCGGTGCGGTTTCTGCCCGAGCGACTCCGAATTCTTCCAATCCTCTTGCTCTCGGCGCCCACGCGTCGCAAGTATGGCGACCTGGTTTTCATAACTGCCAGAAAGATCGTCAATCTCGTCGAGCCGGCGCCAGTGCCCGCGACGGCCGTGCCGTCCGAAACTGGATCAGCTCGTGTCGAAGCACGCCGCGATCACGCAGCAACATGAAGTGCGCCGCTGACACGATTCAAATCATTTCTCGTCAAATCGCCTCTCGATAATGTCTCTGCTCGTTAGCTCGTTAGCATCCACTTCCCAATGAACTGCGACGTCGTCTTCATCGCGATGGAAAACTGGGACGAAGTCTGGCGACGGAATCAGCCCGTCGCGGCCGGGTTCGCGCGCCGGTCTCGGGATCACAAGGTGCTGTTTGTCGGGTTATCCATCGACGCATCCCATCTGATCCGCAAAGGCCGCTTCGTTCGGCTTGCCAGGGAGCTCTGGAGAACCCAACTCGCCCGGCCGGAGGGATTTGAAAACATCTATCTGCTCAATGTCGTCAAAGTGATGCCCAACTCGCTTGCGTGGGGACGCGCCTTCAATCGCTGGCTCGAGCGCAGGCAGATTCGGCGAACGATGAAGCGGCTTGGGATCAGTCAGCCGCTGCTGTGGATCAATCCTCACTACGCGGTGCACCTTCTCGGCAAGCTCGGCGAGCGTGCGGCAATTTATGATGTCGGCGACGACTGGACCAGCTTCCCCCAGCCGTCAGAATGGCTGCGACAACTGGTGATCGCCGAAGACGTCGAATTGACTGAGCGCGCCGATGCAACAATCGTCGTCTCCGATCGCCTCCACGAGATGAAGCGCGGCCAGGCACGTAAACTCCGGCGCATCCCCAACGGCGCGTATCTGGATCGTTATACGCCGATCCGCCTCAGATCTTTGCCGCGTCATCCGGTGGCGCGGAACTGGTCGAGTCCGGTTTTCGGATACACC
>JACMML010000021.1 GCA_014379105.1 Phycisphaerae bacterium | reverse complement strand
CGCCGCCGGCGTGGTGGCGGCGCTGAAACGGCTGGATCCGAGTTTGATTGTCGAAGGTGTCGGCGGTCCCAGGATGGCGGCTGCGGGCGCGACGATCCACCAGGAGACGACGACGAAGGCCGCGATGTCGCTGCACGCGATCAAGCGCGTCCTCGAGATCAGGCGGTTGGAAGCATGGCTGAGAAACCGCTATCGATCGGCCGACAAGCCCGATCTGCACATCTGCGTCGATTCTTCAGGCTTCAATCTCCGCTTCGCAAAACTCGCCAGGGAAGCCGGCGTGAAGACCCTCTACTTCGTCGCCCCCCAACTCTGGGCAAGCCGCGCGGGGCGCATCAAACTGATGCGCGCCTATGTCGATCGACTGGCGTGCATATTTCCGTTTGAAGCCGAATGGTTCGGATCGCGCGGCGTCAAGACAACCTTCGTCGGCCACCCGCTGTTCGACCAATTGCCAGAGAACCGCCTGGATCGCGTGCCCGCCGCACGTTTTCCCGACCGTCCGCTCGTCATCGGCGTGGTGGCGGGATCGCGTAGGAGCGAGGTGCGAGAGAACTTCCCGCCGCTGTTGGAAGTCATGAAATTGATTCGGGGCAAATATCCGGACGCGCGATTTCTAATCCCAACCACGCCCGCCGGAGATGCGATCGTGCGATCATTCTTCCCGTCACAGTCTGAAAATCACGCGGTGATCAAGCAGGATGCGTTTGATGAACTGATTCCTCAGTGCGACCTCGTGCTATGCAAAAGCGGCACGAGCACCGTCCACGTGGCCGCCTATGGCGTGCCGATGATCGTCGTCTACCGCATCAACACCGTGCTTTGGCAAGCGCTCGGGCGGTGGCTGATCAAGACCCCGAAGATCGCGATGGTGAACATCCTGGCCGGAAATGTCGAACTGGTTCCTGAGTTCATCCCCTGGAACGGCGATGCAGCACCGGTCGCGGATCGCGCCCTCGACCTGCTCGCTAATCCACAAAAGTTAACAGAGATGCGACAGAACCTGCTGAAACTAATCGAGCCGATGGATCACCGCGGCGCGTCGGAGAATGTGGCGAAGATCGCAATTGAGATGCTGCATGAAAAATAGGCCGCTGATTTCACGGATGACGCAGATTACGCAGATACAATAAGAAGCATTTCTTCATCAGCGCAATCTGCGTCATCTGCGTAATCCGCGGCCCATTCGGTCTGACTCATCCAAGCCCAGCGATGTCTTTAAACCGGCCGGCCAGGTCGGGATAGAGCTTTCGATAGACTTCGTAATGTTTGTCATACAGCGCCGCGGCGCGTTTGGCCGGCGCTGTCTTGCTGATCTGGCTGATCGACGATTTGCACGCTTCTTCAACGCTGTTCCACACGCCGGTGCCGACACCCGCGAGCAGCGCGACGCCATAGGCCGGTCCTTCTGACGCGTTGGTGATGACGATGGGTGTTTTGTAGATATCCGCCTGCAATTGCCGCCAGAATGGGCTGCGTGCCCCGCCGCCGCTGGCGCGGATTTGCGTGACGGGAATCTGCATGTCCTGCATGATGCGGATCGCGTCGCGCATGCCGAAGGTGACGCCTTCGAGCACCGCGCGGATCATCATGCCGCGCGTGGTGCGGCTGGTGAGTCCGATCCACGCGCCGCGGGCAAGCGGGTCGGGATACGGGCAGCGCTCGCCAGTGAGATAAGGCAGAAAGAAGAGCCCTTCGCTGCCGGCCGGTGCTTCGTCCGCCTGCTGGATGAGCAGCTCGTAGGCGTCGATCTTGCGGCGCTTGGCGACCTCCACCTCGTGCTGGCCGAGTTGATTGCGGAACCACTGGAAACTCCCGCCCGCCGAGAGCATGCAGCCGAAGACGCACCACTTGCCCGGCACCGCGTGACACATCGTATGCACGCGTCCGAGCGGATCACGCGTCGGGGAGTCCGAATGAGCGAAGACGACGCCCGAGGTCCCCAGCGTAGCCGACACGATGCCGGCACTGACGATGCCATTCCCGATCGCGCCCGCCGCCTGATCCCCGCCGCCGCCGACGACGGGAATTCCCTCAGCTAATCCCATCGCCCCCGCAGCCTCGCGGCTTAGCTTCCCCGATACCTTAAACGATTCAAAACACCGCGGAAGCAGCGCCGCATCAATCTCGAGCTTCGACAGCAATTCGTTAGACCACGTTCGCTTTGAAACATTGAGCAGCAGCGTTCCCGATGCGTCGGAGACTTCCGTCGCGTATTCGCCGGTCATGCGATAGCGGATGTAATCCTTGGGCAGAAGGATCTGCGCCGTCCGCGCGTAATGCTTCGGCTCGTGCTGGCGCAGCCAGAGGATCTTGGGCGCGGTGAAACCGGTCAGCGCCGGATTCGCGACCATCTCGATCAGCGCATCACGTCCCCCGGCTTTCCGCTCGATCTCCGCGCACTGCTCGGCCGTGCGTTGATCATTCCAAAGTAGCGCCGGGCGGATGACCTTGCCGGATTTGTCCAGAAATACGCTGCCGTGCATCTGGCCGGAAAGTCCGATCGCCTTGATTTGTGATCCTCTTATTTTTGCCCGCTTCAGCACCGCTTTGGTCGCCGAGCAGGCGGCGGTCCACCAGTCGCCGGGCGCCTGCTCGCTCCACCCCGGCTTCGGCGACGAGATCGCGTGCTCCGCCATCGCGGTGGCGAGCACTTTCCCGGTCTGGTCGCAAATGAGCGTCTTGGTGCCGCTGGTGCCGATATCGATGCCTAACAGATATGCCATGATCAAACTGTCTCCCGTGATCCCGATGAATAACCGGCCCGAAGCGTTAGTCGTGAATCGCGGCAAGTATAGAGTCAGTCGCCTGATCTCCGCAAAGCCCGGCTTTTCTGCTATACTGGTGCCCATGCAATGGCGTGACTGGATTGAACAACGCCCCGATGTGATGCTCGGAAAACCGGTGCTGAAAGGCACGCGACTATCCGTGGAATTGATTCTGGAACGTCTGGGCGATGGTGCGACACAAGAAGATCTTTTGGCGTCGTACCCCCGCCTGCGGGCCGAACACATTCGCGCCGCTCAAGCCTTCGCCGCCGACGCTTTGCGCGCCGATGAAACCATCTTCCTCGCACAGACGGCATGAAGTTTCTTGCAGATGAGAATCTCGATGCGGAGATCGTCTATTGGCTGAGGGACCAGGGGAACGACGTTATATGGGTTGCTGAATCTGCGACTCAAACATCGGATGATGCCCTGTTGTCACTCGCCACCGCCGAACAGCGCATCGTCATCACGAGCGATCTTGATTTTGGAGAGCTTATCTTCCGCCAGAAGCGGTCGGCTACCGGTATTCTGTTGCTGCGTTTGCGGAATGCGACGCAGCACGAGAAGCTTGCAATACTTAAAGCACATTGGGCGATTGTGATCTCGCGCTTGATAGGCCATTTTGTCGTTGTTTCGAATCAGAAAGTTCGTATCCGCCCCCTTTCGCTCTAATGCCGTTAATCCAGCTCAACAACATCGAAAAAATCCTCGGCGATCGTCTGATCTTCGACAAGCTCGTGCTCTCCATCGAGAAAGGTGAACGCGTCGGATTGATCGGGAATAACGGGGAGGGTAAGACCACGCTTTTCCGCACCATCGTCGGGGAGATTACGCCTGATGTGGGCGAAGTGGGAATCCCGCGCGGCACGAAAGTGGGCTATCTGAAGCAGGACGCCACCTTTGACGCCGGCAACACGCTGATCGACGAAGCGGAACTCGCGTTCTCCGAGATGCACGACATGTCCCACAAGCTGCGCGAGATCGAGCACGGCATGGCCGACGCGCAGGGGGAGGCGCTGGATAAGCTGCTGGCGCGCTACGAGAAGCTGCAGCACCAATTTGATGAAAGTGGCGGCTACGCATGGAGCCATCGGCTCGAAGCGACACTGCTGGGCGTCGGACTCGGTCGCGACGTATGGGAAACCAACGTCGAAAAACTCTCCGGCGGGCAGCGCTCGCGCCTTGCGCTGGCAAAACTGCTCATCGCCGAGCCCGACCTGCTGCTGCTGGACGAGCCGACGAATCACCTCGATCTGGAAGCGATCGAATGGCTGGAAGAATATCTGCTGGCTTTCAACGGTGCGATGCTGCTGATCTCCCATGATCGCTACCTGCTGGACCGGCTGACAACGCGCATCGTCTGGCTGACTCAGCGGCGACTCAAAAGCTACCCGGGAAATTTCTCGGCGTTTCTGGAGCAGAAGGCGCTGGAAGAACTGTCACAGAAGCGCGCTTATGAACTGCAGCAGAAAGACATCGCCAAGCAACAGGAGTTCATCCGCCGCTTCAGTGCCGGCCAGCGCGCGCGCGAGGCGCAGGGGCGGGCTAAGAAGCTCAACCGGCTGCTCAAGAGCGACGCCGTGATCGATTCGGTGCAATCGCGCAAGAGCATGCACGTGCGCTTCAGCAACGACGCCCGCGCCGGCGATCAGCTTCTGCGCGTGAAGGAATTGACCAAATCATTCGACGATCGCGTGATCTGGAAAGACATCGCATTCAACGTCAAGCCCGGCGAGCGCATCGGCATCATCGGGCCCAATGGATCGGGTAAGACGACGCTGCTGAAAATCCTGATCGGCGAGCTCGACGCCGACGACGGCGAGATCCGCTGGGGGACGAATCTCAACATCGGCTACTACGACCAGCGACTCGACGAGTTTGATCCCGACAACACGATCCTCGAAGAGGTGCACGACGGCATCATCCCCGAGCGCAAAGCGCGGGACATGCTCGGCTCACTGCTCTTCAGCGGCGACGACGTGGACAAGCGCATGGGCGATCTGTCCGGCGGAGAGCGGGCCCGCGTCGCGCTGGCGGAATTGATGCTGGAGAATCCCAACGTCATCCTGCTTGACGAACCCACCAACCACCTTGATCTACAGTCGGCCGACGCGCTGGAGCGGACGCTTTCCAATTACGACGGCACGCTGCTGATCGTCAGCCATGATCGGTATTTCCTGCAGAAGATCGCGACGCGGATGCTGATCATCGATCCGCCGTCCATGATTGATTTTGAAGGCACGTTCAAGGAATGGCACGACAAGCTGGCCGAAGATCGCAAGAAGCCGGACCAGAAGAAGCCGGACCAGAAAAAGAACGGATCGAAGAACGAGCCAAAGAAACAGGCGGCCATGTCTTCGCCGGCGCCGGTTCACAAAAATCCCGTTCAGGTAAAGCCGAATCAGAAGAAGGATGGGCAGAAGAAAGACAATCCTTACGCACGCCCGTTCGGACGTTTCTCCGTCGGGGAGATCGAAGCGCAGATCGCCGCGACCGAGAAAGAGATCGCCTCGGCGCAGGAATCACTCGCGCAGTCATTCCGCGATGCGGGGAAATCGAAGAAACTGCAGCAGGTTCTTGATCAGCAGACCGATAAGCTCAAGCAGCTTGAGCAGGAATATTTTCTGCGTGAAACCTGAAGCGCATATCTCCGTCCCGCAATACGAACACCAGCACCCCGGCCTGGCGAACCCCGGGCAGACGCGCCTTCTGAATCACATGCCGCAACTGGACGGCGTCCGCGGCCTGGCGGTGCTGATGGTGATCTGGTGGCACTTCATGCCCGCATCCGCCAAGCAGGGTAGCGTCGCGCCGTGGGGAGCGATGGGCGTGGGGCTCTTTTTCACGCTCAGCGGCTTCCTGATCACGCGCATCCTTCTCAACTGCCGGCTGAAAATCGAAGAACAGAAATCGACGGTTGGTGCGATGATGCGGCAGTTTTATATCCGCCGATTTCTACGCATTTTCCCGCTGTATTATGGCGTTCTGCTCGTGCTGTTCATCGTCAACCCGTTTAACTATGACAGCAGTGTCCCGCCAAAGGTCAACGATCGCGTCGCCGTCAGCACCGATGCCGCCGATCTTCCGGCCACCGTGCTGGCGGTGCGGTCCGAGCCGATCGTCGTCACGCGCGATGGCAGGCCGAAAAATACGACAATCGATCGATTTGACGTACGCCTCGACGACGGCACCACCCGCACGGCGGAAGCAAAAGACATCGGCGTGGAACGCGGCTTCCGCGATCGCGTCTTGTGGCACGTCGCGTACCTGTCCAACGTCCGCTTCAGCTATTGGCCAAAGGCCGGGGAAATCGAGCGGCATCTTTGGTCATTGTCGGTTGAAGAGCAGTTTTATCTGCTCTGGCCGCTGCTGATTTTTTTGATTCCGCGCTCCGCGCTGGGCCCGCTGATCCTGCTGATGGTCGCGGTCGGGCCGGTGTGGCGCGCGATGACGTATGCGCCCCGCTATCTCGGGCACGAATGGATGATGCCCGGCTGTCTTGATCTGCTGGGCGCGGGCGCATTCCTCGCGTTCCTCAGCCTGCCACAATTCGGCTGGAGCCGGCTGTGGAACGCGGCAGTGGAGTTGAGCGGGTTGATCGGCATCCCGCTGCTGATTGTCTACGTGACGGCAAAATCGCTGGCGGTGCAGAGCGCCGTGGGTGCGTTTGAGCAAGTGACGTTCTTCGGCGTCGAACAGACCGTTCAAGTCGGCCGCTCGGGGTGGTTGGGCATGGGGTTTGAGTGGACCGGCGGCGCAACCTATGCCATCACCGCGCTGGCATCATTCTGGCTGATTGCGATGGCATCGCGCGGCTTTCGCGGGCCGATCGGGCACGTGCTGGCGTCGGCGCCGATGGTCTATATCGGGCGTATCAGCTACGGGCTCTATGTGATCCATATGTTTGTCCCGCACCTGCTCATCTATTTCTTCCCGCAATGGGATTGGGTCACCGACCGTGGGTGGACGCGATTCTTCGGGCTGTCGGCGATCAGCATCGTGCTGGCGAGTGTCTCGTGGTACGCGTTTGAAGCGCCGATCAACCGTTTAAAACGATACTTTGAATATGACGCGCGCGCCGCCCGTGCGTGATCGAAGGAGCCGACAATGAGTCAACTTGGCGCCGTTGCTTTGACCGCGATGCTCGCCGTGTCACCGGCACTGGGCGCGGATGAATCATTCGTCTATTTCGGCACCGACGCCAAAGGGCCCGGTGCGGGGATCGCGGTAGCGCGCTTCAATACCGCCACCGGCGCCCTCACGCCGCCGGAGATTGTGGTTGACGCGCCCCGCGCGTCGTTCTTCGCCATTCACCCGGATGCCCGGCATCTCTACGCCAGCCATGCGGGTTCGCCGGGGGCGCTGAGCGCGTACGCGATTGACCCCGCGACGGGACGACTCACACTCCTGAATATCAAATCGGCCAGCGGAGCCGACCCGTGCTACGCCGGCCTCGATCAGACTCACCGGTTTATGCTCGACGCCAACTACAGCGGCGCAAATATCGAGGTTCACGCCATCGGACCCGATGGCGCGCTCGGCGACCGAACCGGCCTCGGGCAGCATACCGGCCGAAGCATCCATCCGCGGCGGCAAAAAGCGGCATACGCGCATTCAGTCATCGCCGATCCGACGAACCATTTCCTACTCGCGGCCGACCTTGGTGCGGATAAGGTTTTCATTTACCGATTTGACGAGCGCACCGGCGCGATCGCGCCGCATGATCCGCCGTCGGTCTCACTCGCGCCCGGCTCCGGCCCGCGGCATCTGCGATTCACACCCGATGGCAAGCAGCTGTACGTCATCAATGAGCTGGCGAACACAATCACCGGGTTCGACTGGGACGGGCAGGCGGGTAAGGCGCGCGAGTTTCAGACAGTCCCAACCCTGCCGACGGATTTCAAAGCCGAGAACACCACGGCGGAGATTCAGATCGCGCCCGGCGGCAAGTTCCTCTACGGCACCAACCGCGGCCACGACAGCATCGTTGTTTTCTCAATCAATCAATCCAGCGGCGCGCTAACCCTGGTGCAGCACATCTCGTCCGGCGGGAAGAAACCGCGAAACTTCACGTTCGATTCGACCGGCAATTGGCTGATCTGCACAAACCATGACAGCAAAAATGCGGTGGTCTTTAAAGTGGATCAGGCCAGCGGAAAACTCATCCAGCACGGCGACCCGGTGCCGACGCCAACGGCGTACTGCGTTCGCTTTTTGCCGAGCGGTAAATAAACAACTCAGGACGCAGGCGTGCCATGCGCCGCGATCGCATTGGCAAGCACAGCGACATCGGCCGTCTCGGCGATCACCGTTGGTTCAAGCCCTGCGGCGCGGATCGCGTCGGTCGTCACCGGGCCGATGCTCGCGATCTTCACGCCGGCGAGCTTCTGGTGGTAGGAATCGCCGAGCAGCGCGACGAAATTGGTGAGCGTGCTGCTGCTGGTGAAAGTCACCCAATTCACCTCGCGGCGTTCCAACGCATCGACCAGTTCCGGCGCGAGTGCTGCCACCGGCCGCGTCTCATAGACCGCGATGTCCTGGACGATCCCGTCGGCCGCGGAGAGTTTTTCGACCAGCACTTGCCTGGCGATCTCGGCACGGAACAGAATGAATTGCCGGCCGGACACTTCGTTTCGCGCGATCAGTTCATCCGCCAAAGCCTCAGCGACCGCACGGCCGGGAATCAAATCCGGCTCGATGCACAGCAGCTCGCGAACCGCCCGGGCCGTTGCGTCACCGACGACGGCGACCTTCGAATCGCTAAAAAGGCGCGCGTCTAATTTCAATGCCCGCATCCGCTCCCGCGCCGCCCGCACTCCGTTCGCGCTGGTGAAGACAATCCAAGTCCCCTCTCCCTCCGGGAGAGGGTTAGGGTGAGGGGGCCCGCCGATTCCAGTTGCGTCCGTACTCGCAAGCCCCCTCACCCCAGCCCTCTCCCGCAGGGAGAGGGAGTGAAGCGCCGCATCGACCTTTTCGAAATTAGTTTGAGGCACAACCTCTATCGTTGGCGCCTCCATAACGCGTGCCCCCAATTCCTCCAGCCGCCTGGCCAACTCGCTCGCCTGATCGCGCGAGCGCGTAACGACAATCGTCTGCCCAAACAACGGCCGAGTCTCGAACCAATTGAGCTTCTCGCGCATCGTCACAACCTGCCCAACGATTGTGATCGCAGGCGCGGTGATTCCGGCGCTCGCCACCGCGTCCGCGATCGTGCCGAGCGTCGCGACGCACGTCCGCTGGCGCGTCGTCGTCCCCCACTGAATTGTCGCGGCCGGGGTTGAGGCGCTCATGCCATTTTCGATTAATTTGCCGGCGATACGCGGCAGCGATTTCACGCCCATGTAAAACGCCACGCACGGCAGTTTCGCAATAACGGACCAGTCCAGATCGCTCGATCCCTCACCCGGCGGTCGCGAGCGACTTTGCTCGTCTTTATACGCTTCTTCCTTCTCGTGCCCGGTGATGAGTGTGAAGGAGCTGTTGAAATCGCGATGCGTGACCGGAATTCCCGCGTAAGCCGCGCCCGCGATCGCGGCCGTGATGCCCGGGACGACGGTGAATCGAATCCCCGCCGCCGCCAGCGCCTCGGCCTCTTCACCGCCGCGGCCGAAGACGAACGGGTCGCCGCCTTTGAGTCGAACGACGCGCTTCCCCTGCCTGGCGCGCTCGATCAGCAGCGCGTTGATCTGATCCTGAGTCATCGAGTGCCGGCTCGCCTGCTTGCCGACAAACACGTGCTCGGCCTGCGGCGCGTGCGTCAGCAGCCGCGGGGAGGCGAGGTAGTCGTAGATCACCACATCCGCCTGTGCCAATAATTCCGCACCGCGGACGGTTATCAGCCCCGGATCGCCGGGCCCGGCGCCAACCAGCGCCACTTCTGCATGTCGCGAAACGTCACTCACGAATTTCCCATATGTAAACCACAACGACTATGACGCCGATGAGGGATATGACGGCTGTTCCGAAGCGCCGACGCGATGCGCTTTCTGAAACGGCCCGTACGGGAGTTCATCATATGGTCTCGATGCACGAAACGCCCATCCTCCACCGCACCCACGACGACCGCCGCACCTTCCCCCGCATGACCGCCTCCGGCAGCGTCACCGGCTACGGCCTGGGCACCCGATCAACCAGGGTCGCGCCAGTGCACATCGAACTGCGCGACATCTCAGTCAGCGGCGTCAGCGGCTGGTCCGACCGCAACCTCCGCCGCGGCGAGCGCGTCCACATCAACTTCCCCGCCGACGGCTTCAAGCGCGGCTTCAACACCTTCGGCAAAGTCGTCCGCTGCGACGCCCGCGCAACCGGGTATCAGGTGGCGATTCAGTTTGATCAGTTGCTGAGGCAGTAAATTTGCCGAAATTTCGTCGCGCCGGCTGGCACACCGCCGTGCCGCCTCAATTAATCAACCACCGACGGGGAATCTCGCATTTCTACCAATCCGCTATACGCTAATCTTCCACGATGGGTGATGAGCTACTCCCGAAACTAAACGCCACACGCAAGACGGGTTGCGAGCCATTCCATGACGACGTCGAACAGCTACCATTTAACTTACTGAATTTCTGGCAATGGTCAGCATCAGATCTGGCAAGCAACGCGTTGCGCGGCCGAGTTGCGGAGTTTCTTGTTGCCCAGGCACTTGGCGTAGCGCATGGTGTCCGCTCCGAATGGGACGCTTACGACCTGCTTTCAAACTCAGGCGCGACCATTGAAGTTAAATCGTCGGCTTATCTCCAAACATGGACACAAAATGCACATTCAACGGTCGCGTTTCATATCGCGCCTACACGTGCATGGACATCCGCAACTAACGCATACGAGACTGATGCGCGAAGGCAGGCTGATATTTATGTCTTTGCATTGCTAGCGCATCGCCAGAAAGATTCGCTGGATCCGATGGACGTCTCCCAATGGCGATTCTTCGTTCTTCCGGCGAAGATTCTCAACGTCAACGTCGTCCTGCAGAAGACAATTCGGCTTGAACGCCTTCGCGCTTTGAAGCCGATTGAATGCGCATACAAGCAGCTCGGAAATGTAATTGATGCCGTCTCACGTGAGTTGAAAAGTTCGGAAGGATAGACGTTGCAAGAACGAAAGTTCCATCTGCACCTGCGCCTGCACAATTGCGTGTTACACCGGCATGGTCGCAGTCACGACATCTGGCTTTGCCATTCCACCCGATCCGAAACGGCCGTACCACGTCATAGGGAAATTCCAATGGGTACGGTTCGTGCAATCTGTAAACAGCTTGGGATCCCAATCCCCTCAGGTCGTTAAGCAGCCGGTGCGGCGGCGCGAGATCGTGCTTTGGTCGTTGCTTTCCAGCGTGCAGAATCGCTGCGGGAATCCGCCAAGGCGGCAAACGCGTCGCGTGCCATTGTGAATGCTTCTTTGATAGTCCGCGCCTGAGTGATCATCGCCGGATCGGTGGGAGAACGGACCAGCAACCAGCCGTCTTCAATCTCTTCGATTTGAAGCGTCAGTTTCCCATCAGAAACGGCGTACTTTTTGGCCATGCATGAAATATACCTTAATCAACTAGCCAGTGGCTAGAATCCCGGTCGTCATCTAATTGCAATCTACTTGCATTACCGCTATCGTCAACAACACCGCGGTCACTGGGTAATCCAAGCGTCGCGGTTCTATGGCGTTACTGATCGAAAACCTCAAGAAATCCTTCGCCGCGCCCGATGGCGGCGTGGTGAACGTGCTGGATGTTGCGCGCTTTGAGTTGGCGGATGGGGAGCAGGTGGCGCTGCTGGGTGGGAGTGGGACGGGGAAAACGACGCTGCTGCACGCGATCGCGGGGATTGTGGCCGCGGATTCGGGACGAGTTTCACTCGATCACTCGGGCAACGCCGTCAATCTCACGCAACTCTCCGAGGCCGCTCGGGACGTCTTTCGCGGGCAGAACATCGGCTACATCTTTCAGACGCACCACCTGCTGCCGGGGTTCAGCGCGATGGAGAACGTCTTGCTCGGCATGTCGTTCACCGGGCGACGGGCAGACCGGGAATGGGCCAAGCACCTGCTGGTGGAAGTCGGACTGGCCGACCGGCTCGATTACAAGCCGGAGAAACTATCGGTCGGCCAGCAGCAGCGAGTCGCTGTTGCGCGGGCATTGGCGAATCGTCCGCGCCTGGTGTTGGCCGACGAGCCGACGGGCGCGCTTGATCCATCGACCGCGCAACAGGTACTCAATCTGATCCGCAAACTATGCACTGAAATCAAAGCGTCGTTGATCCTCGTCACCCACGACATGACGATCGCGTCGCAACTGGATCGCGTCGTGCGTCTGGATGAATTGAATGAGAAAAGTAGACAGGAGACAGGAGTCAAGAGACAGGAGTAAGACGAACAGCGATCGTTGCATTCCTACTGTCTCCTGTCTCCTGTCTACTGTCTCCTCAACAACATGAATTTCTTCCAGCTCATCCTCAAGCAGATTCGCCAGCGGTCGCTGTCGACGATTCTGACGATCTTTTCGATCAGCCTCGGCGTCGGGCTCGCGATTGCGATTCTGGTGATTCATCGCGAAAGCAAGCAGCTGTTCGGCCAGACGGACTACGGCTACGAGGTGCTGGCCGGCGTGAAGGGGTCGGGGCTGCAGTTGGTGGTCAACACCGTATATCACATCGACCGCAGCCCGGGGAACATCAAGTATTCGGTCTATGAGAGCATCGCAAAAGAACGGCGATTTCGGCAGGACGCGAAAATCGTGATCCCACAATGCGTCGGCGACAGCTATAACGGCGTGATCCCGATCATCGGCACCACGCCGCAGTTCTTCGGATATAGCGATGACGGAACCCGCGTCGAACAGACGCGGCGTTTCGAGTATCGGCCGGGACGAAGTTTTGAATTTGCCCACGGCAAAGTGCTGACCGAGAACCGGTTCGAAGCCGTGATCGGAAGCGACGTGCCCAGGCTCGCGGGGCTGAAGCTCGGCGACACATTCCAGGCGACACACGGCTTCCCCAACCCCAATCAGCCGCCGGACGTGCATGAGGAGAAGTGGACAATCACCGGCGTCCTCGCGCCCACGCGCACCGCAGCGGACAAGTGCATCTACATTGGGCTGACGAGCTTCTACACAATCTTCGAGCACGGCGAAGCCGAGATCCAGCGCGAGGCCGCGCGACAGGCGGGTGCGCCCAAGTCACCAGTTCCGATCGCAGCACCGCAGCCCCCCACGCCGCAACCCGCCGCACCGACAACGAAACCGGTTGGCGAAGAAAAACATGATGAACACGCGGGTGAGCACGAAGAAAAGCACTACACAATGGCGCCGGACGGCACGATCGTGCTCGACCCGGAGCTGCTCGGCGCCCGCGAGGTGTCGGCGGTGCTGATCAAGGCGCGCAGCGGGTTTGGCGCGATGAACCTGATGTTTAACCTCAATCTTTTGCCGGACGTCATGGCGGTCAACCCGGCGATGGTGATGCGGGAGTTTTTTGCCAACTTTCTGGACGGCCCGGTCCAATTGCTGCTGGTGATTTCCGCGCTGGTGATCGTGATCGCCGCGATCGGCATCATGACGACGATCTACAACTCCGTGGCCGCCCGGAGTCGCGAGATCGCGATCCTGCGGGCGCTGGGCGCGACCCGGCGGCGCATCCTGCTGCTGATCACCTTTGAAGCGGCGTTGCTTGGGCTGATCGGCGCGATCATCGGCTTTATCCTCGGCCACGCGATGGCGGCGGCGGGGTCGGCATATCTGAATCGCACCTTCGGCGAAGGGATCGCCTGGCAGCGCGTAAGTCCTTATGAAATATGGGGTATCGCGGCCGTCGTGTTAATCGCATTCTTCGCAGGGCTCGTTCCGGCGCTCAAGGCCTACCGCGTGCCGGTGGCG
>JACMML010000209.1 GCA_014379105.1 Phycisphaerae bacterium | reverse complement strand
GGGTGCCGATGGCGAAGCGAAAATCAACGCCGATTCCGAAAAGTTCTACAGCCGCTACGAACGTGTAGGCAACAAGATCCTGCAGAACTTCGTCCAGTTTCTTCACGCGTATGATGCGTGATGCGGGTGCGTGACGAGGATGAGAGGGTGACTTGGTGACAAGGTGAATTGGTGATAAGGACATTTGGAATGTCACCTGGTCACCCCTTCACCATATCACCTTGTCATCTAAATCTGGAACCGAGCATTCTAAACTTACAACAACCGACATAGACAAAAATGCACCCTGAGCTCTTCAAAATCCCGTTCTTTGATTACTCAATTCACACCTACGGGCTGATGATGGTGCTCGGCCTCGTCGCGGCGATGGAGCTCGCCAAATTCCTGGCACGCCGGAGTGGACTCAATCCCGACCTCTTCTCGTCGGCAGCGATCCTGGGACTGGTCAGCGGATTGATCGGCGCACGCATCGCATTCGTCCTCCAGAATTTTTCGGAGTTCACCACCGGATCATTCGGGCAGAACGTTTTTAACGCGATCAATCTCACCAGCGGCGGCCTCGTTTATTACGGGGGGTTCCTCCTCGCATTCGCAACGCTGGTCGGATGGGCAATTTACAAGCACATTCCGCTGCTGCGGGGCATGGACATCATCGCGCCGTGTCTGATGGTGGGACTGGCGTTCGGACGGGTCGGATGTTTCCTCAATGGCTGTTGCTGGGGTCAGCATTGCGAGGCGTCGTCGCCACTGGCGGTGACGTTTCCGTATCACAGCCCGGCGTACCTGGACGACTTCGCGGAAAAGCGAATTGAGCCCGATCCACGTCTGCTGGAGCGCGACCCAATCGCACGCCGTGAACGGCTGGCCGATCCGAAAAGCGTCGCTAAACAACCGGAACTCGTATCGATTGCTGCGCAAGCGCGCTCATTACCGGTGATCAATACGCAACTCATCAGCACGGCAACGGCTTCACTCATCGCACTGATTACGTTCTGTGTCTTCACGCTCTATCTGTCCCCCGGGCGCGGGTTTGCGGTGATGATGGTGTTGGAAGGACTTTCGCGATTTTTAATCGAAGGCCTCCGCATCGAGCCGGCGGTGCTTGGGACGCCATTTACATTGAGCATGATCATCGGACTCGGCGTCTGCGCCGGCGGCATCATCCTGTGGTTCGTCGCGGGCTTCCTGCGCGGCCGGCGTCTTATCGGGGAGCGGCCGGGGTATCCCGAAACTTCAGTTTCCCCATCCGCAGCGCTCACGTAGAAACCTTATCCGTCTTTGCTAGCCCGATTGCTGTCCACGACCCGTTGATAATAGCCGGCCATCATCCGGTCCACGGTCATCGGAATCAGCGTGCCGAGCCCCACCAGGATCCGCGATACTGCACTCGGCCAGACCTCGGCGCGTGGACGCGCGATCCCCTCGACCATTCGGCGGGCGACGTGTTCGACGGATTGCGTCATCAGATCGCGATCACTCCGCGGCAGCACGATCCGGCCACGGCTTTCGGCGGTTGTACCGAACTCTGTCTTGGTCATGATCGGATGAACGCTCGTCACTGCGATCTTATTGTCGGCTAATTCAACGCGCATCGCCTCGGCGATTGAGAGCTGCGCTGCTTTTGTCGCAGAATACGCGCCCAAATAGGGTACGCCGCGACGGGCGGCGACGGATGACACGATCATCACCTGACCGCGATAGCCGTCCTCGGCGTGCTGCTTCAGCATCTCCGGAATGGCCGCATGAATGAGATCGGTGGTGCCGAAGACGTTGGCGGCGAAGATATCGCGGAACTGTGCCGGCGATGTCTGGTCCACTGTCTCGTAGATTCCGTAGCCGGCATTGGCGACCAGCGTATCGATGCGCCCGAAGCGTGCGATCGTTTCATCGATGATATTGCGGCAATCCTGTTCCCTCGCGACATCCGCCTGCACGACATGATGCTCGTTTCCGAGTTCGGCGTTGAGTGAGTCGAGCCGCTCCTTGCGACGGGCCGCCAGGACCAGCTTGGCATCGCAGCGGTGCAGGGATCGCGCCAGCGCCGCACCAATGCCGGCCGATGCGCCGGTGATCACCACAACCATGCCTCGGAGGTCTCGCATACGCGTTACCCTATCGCGCTGTCAGTCCAGTGAATAGAACCGGGCCGGCCACATGTAGTGACCGGCCCGATGGATCTTTGAAAGAAACCCGCGTGCTTACGCCTGCTTTTCGGCGGCGGCGGCTTCTGTCTTGTCGCCCTTTTTCAGGACTTTGGCCGCAAAGGCGCGCTTCTTTTCCGTGCGCTTTTTGCGAAGCCCGGCCGGGCGGCGGATGGTGCCGGTGGGAACCTTGTCTTCGTTGATCAACTCAAGGATGACAATCGTTCCCGCGTCGCCGATGCGCCACTTGGCAGTCTTGATGATCCGCGTGTAGCCGCCGGAGCGACCCTTGTAACGCGGAGCGACTTCGTTAAACAACCGCTGAACGACCGTGCTCGGGTTGCCCTTTTCGTTCAGCACAAAATCCTGATTCTCATCCACCACACGGCGGTCATTGAGCGCCGCCACGACGCGACGGCGGGCCGTCAACGTGCCGGTGCGGGCGATGGTGATCAGCTTCTCGGCGAAGCCCTGGCATTCCTTGGCCTTGGGCAATGTCGTCTTCACCTTGCCGTGCTCGAACAGGCTCTGAACGAGATTGCGCCGCATCGCGATGCGGTGCTCAGTGTCGCGGCTCAACTGGCGACCACGAATCATGTGTCTCATGGCAAACTCCGATTTTCAATGGCAATCTGCACTTTGCAATTTTGCGTTGGCCTTTGAAGCCAATTGCTAATTGACGTTCGCAAATTGAAATTTCCTAGCTTTGCTCCGAAGCCCCGTCATTGGCGGTTTCGGTTTCTTCCGACTCATCGTCCGAATCTTCGTCTTCCAGATCATCGCTGGAATACGACTGCTGCAACTGACCCGCCGCCAGTGCGTCGAGGTCCATACCCAGGCTCAAGCCCAGATCGTTGAGCCGACGCTTCACTTCGCGAAGGCTCGTCTTGCCGAAGCTACGAACCTTCAGCAGATCGCCATCGGTTTTCTGCACGAGGTCGCGAACGCTCTGAATCTTTGCCGATTCCAGGCAATTGTTGGCACGGACGGAGAGATCCAGTTCCTGGATCGTCATGTTCAGCTTGTGCTCGAGATCGGGATCGATCATCGGCTTGGCGGCCTCGCGGAGCGATGCCATCGCGTCTTCGTTGACGATGTCCGAACCTAGCTCGAAATACTGCACGAACGGATTGAGATGCTTACGCAGAATCTTGGCGGCTTCGACCAATGCCATCTCGGCGCTGATCGTTCCGTTGGTCCAGATTTCCAGAATCAGGCGATCGTAATCCGTGCGCTGGCCGACGCGGGCGTCCTCGTGAGAGTAGCGAACGCGCGTGACCGGCGAAAAGATCGAGTCAACCGCGATGATGCCGAGTTCCTGCGGGCCGTCGGGCTCGACCATGTTTTCCTGAGCGGTGCGATAGCCGCGGCCTTTGCCGACCGTGAACTCGATCTCGAACGGAAGATTTTCCGTAAGAGTCGCGATCAGGTGGTCCTTGTTCACAACGGTAATCGCGGTATCCGCCTGGATCATTCCAGCCGTGATGGGACCGGCCTTAGTTGCGGAAATCCGCATCGTCTTGGGCTCTTCGCTGTCGTTCTTAACGACAAGGCCTTTGATGTTCAGAAGGATGTCGGTGACATCTTCGATCACGCCTTTGAGGCTGCTGAATTCGTGATCGGCACCCTTAATGCGCACGTGCGTGACGGCCGCTCCTTCGAGCGAGCTGAGCAGGATGCGACGAAGGCTGTTGCCCACCGTCGTTCCGAACCCGCGCTCAAAAGGCTCAACCGTGAATTTGCCGAAAGTATCGGTAGAAATTTGTGTGTCACGAACGACCCGTGTCGGGAGTTCGAGGCCGCGCCAGCGAATACGCATATCAGTTCTCCTAAGATTCCCGCGATGAATTACCGGCAGTTCCCGCCCACACCAGTGTGGGCCATCTGTACGCCAGTCTCGTCACGTTGGGATTTTCAATTCCAGGTTTTGCAGTTTGCAACCTAGTCACGCTGACTCAGTTGCAAATTGTAAATCGACATTTGCAAATAAAATCAGACTCGACGCTTCTTGGGGGGACGGCAGCCGTTGTGGGGCAGCGGGGTTACGTCTTCGATCGAGCTGATCCGCAGTCCCGCGTGCTGCAGGTTGATTATCGCCTGCTCGCGCCCGGCACCGGGGCCTTTGACGCGAACTTCGACTTCATTGAGGCCCGTCTTTTTGGCCTCGTTCGCGGCCTTGTCGGCGGCGCGGCCGGCGGCGAACGGCGTGCTCTTGCGAGCGCCCTTGAAGCCAACGCATCCGGCCGACGCCCAGGAGAGCGTCTCGCCGTTCGGATCGGTGATCGTGACGATTGTGTTGTTGAAGGTCGCCTTGATATAGACGATTCCCTTGGTGACGCCTTTGCGTGTCTTTTTTGCCGGGCCTTTGGAGCCCTTCTTGTCATCTGCCATCTTGCCTCACTTGCGGATCAACCGACGTTTGAAGTCGTCCCCGCGAGAACCAATTGAAAATAAGCAATGAGTATCGCGTAAACCGGATTGCAGTTACGCGATACTCATTACTCGTTAGTTTATTTACTTGCCGAGTTCCTTGACGCCCTTTTTGCCGGCGACTGTCTTGCGCGGTCCCTTGCGGGTGCGGGCGTTGGAGCGGGTGCGCTGGCCGTTAACCGGCAGGCTGCGCCGATGCCGGCTGCCGCGGTAGCTCTGCACTTCCTTGAGCCGTCCGATGTTCTGCTGAATCTGTCGACGCAACGCACCTTCAACCAGGTGGCTGCGATCCATGATCGTGATGATCTTGGACAAGTCTTCTTCGCTCAGGTCCTTGGCGCGGCGTTCGGGATCGATCGCGGCTTCCTTAAGGATCTCCATCGCGTTCGACGGACCGATGCCGAAGATGTAGCGCAGCGAGATCTTGATTTTCTTATCGTTGGGGATGTCGATACCAGCAATACGCGGCATGGCTGATTATCCTTGCTTCTGCTTGTGCTTGGGGTTCGTGCAAATTACGCGTACGACGTTCTTACGCCGGACGACTTTGCAGTTCTCACAGATACGTTTTACGCTCGAACGTACTTTCATTTCACACCTGTTAGTCCAAAATATGGGAACGGAGCAGTATACCGATTTCCGCGTGCTCAACAAGTGCCGCCAATAATCCGCCATCACGGGCACTGGGCGGGGTGGATTCAGCCTCCTCGCCGGGTCCGGCACGCCCAACCACATCCGAGGTCACCGCAACACCGATGCGGTTCTGGAACCACATACCTCTGAAAAGCGCACATGCTGAATTTGTGGCATTTTTTCGGCGCAAACCCATATAAATACTCAACTTATCAATGCAACAAACCATGCGCACTTGCGCATTTTGTTGCACGCTCCAGACCCCGCCAATCCCGTCCTGCGGGCCCCTAAGCATTGGGAGTTCGCAAAGCAGGTGCTTCATACAAGTCGCTCCGTATAACGTGTCGCGCTGCGCCGGCGCGCGCACAAAACGTGCCGCTTGCGAAAAATGTTCGGGGAAGTCGATCGAATCTTTTTGGATTTATTTATTTGCTGCCCCGCCGCACGCTTCCGCCTTCTTAACGATGAGTGCGCCAAAGACTCCCCCACGCCGTGTTACCAAGATAAGAACTCATCAACTCCGCTCACGCCTTGAGAAACCGATCACCATGCGTAGGATCGATCACCTACCCATTTGGCAAGGCAAAATATGGCAGACAACAACCCGTTCGGCGCCAAGGCGCAACTTAATACAAAAGCCGGAACAATCGGCATTTACGATCTGAAGAAGCTTTCTTCAGTCGGGCCGCTCGATAAGCTCCCTTACTCGATCAAGGTGTTGCTGGAGAGCTGCCTGCGTAACCTCGATAATTTCGTCGTTAACGAGGACGACGTCACCCGGCTGGTCAAGTGGAATGCCCGCCAGCCGCTGAATGTGGAAGTTCCGTTCAAAGTGGCTCGCGTGATCCTCCAGGATTTCACCGGCGTGCCGTGCGTTGTCGACTTGGCCGCGATGCGGGACGCGATGAAAAAGATGGGCGGCGATCCGCAGAAAATCAATCCGCTGGTTCCGGTAGACCTGGTCATCGATCACAGCGTTCAGGTCGACGAATACGCCAACCCGATGGCGCTGCTCAACAACACGAAGCAGGAATTCGAACGAAACATCGAACGCTACGAATTCCTCAAATGGGGACAACGCGCGTTCAAGAACTTCGGAGTCGTGCCTCCCTCGATCGGGATCGTGCACCAGGTGAACCTGGAACATCTCGCCAAAGTGGTGTGGACGAAGGACGGCGTGGCATTCCCCGATACGCTCGTCGGCACGGACAGCCATACGACAATGATCAACGGGCTCGGCGTGGTCGGCTGGGGCGTCGGCGGGATCGAGGCCGAGGCGTGCATGCTCGGGCAGCCGATTTATATCGTCACGCCGCAGGTCATCGGCTTCAAACTCGTCGGCCGACTGCGCGAAGGTGCGACCGCTACCGATCTGGTGCTCACCATCACGCAGATTCTCCGCAGCCACGGCGTGGTGGAAAAGTTCGTCGAGTTC
>JACMML010000208.1 GCA_014379105.1 Phycisphaerae bacterium | reverse complement strand
TCGACAGCGTCGTCGGCCGCGGCACGACCGTCACGTGCCTGTTCCCGGAATACCAACCAGCCGATGCGCCACAATCCACTTTAGTGACCGACGCGCACGCCTGACCTCACACGGCAAAACCGCTAGAATCGCCGCTGTGGATCATCTTGGCGAATGGGTTCTTGCGATTCTCTATCTCCTGCTCGGGCCCGGCGCGTGGGCGCTCTACTGGTTTGGAATGATCATAGGCCGCGCACGGATGCGGATCCGTCCTGATCCGCTGCCGACGCTGGATCGCTGCCCCCGCGCGAGCGTGATCATTCCCTGTAAGGACGAAGCTGCACACATCAGTACCTGCGTTGCATCAGTTCTTGCGCAGGATTGGCCGGCGCTGGAGCTGATCGTGATCAATGATCGCAGCACCGATCGCACCGGCGAAGTGCTCGACCGCATTGCCGCTCAGGACGCGCGCGTGCGCATCATTCACGTCCCGCCCGATGGTCTGCCGCCGGGCTGGTGGGGCAAGACGCACGCGATGCATCTGGGCAGCAAAGTCGCGACCGGCGAATGGATGGTCTTTATTGATTCCGATTGCGTGCTCGCGCCCCCGGCGGTGCGGACCGGGATCACAACCGGCATCGTGCGCGAGTTTGATCTTGTCAGCTTTACGCCCAAATTCGTCAGCACCAGTTTCTGGGACCAGATGATCACGCCCCTCGGCGGCGTCGCGACCAGCGCGATGTACCAGCTCATGTTTGCCAACAGCGCCATGGTGCCCAAAGTGGCGTTCGCATGCGGGCAATACATGGCCGTGCGGCGCGACGTGTTTAATGAGGTTGGTGGGTGGGAAGCGATCCATCATCTGCCGGCGGATGATGTGGAGATCGCCCGGCTCTTCAAACGCTCCGGCAAACGCCCACGCATCGGCTGGGGAATGGACCTGGTGACCACGACGATGTACGCCGATTTCCGCGGCGTCTGGCGCGGCTGGTCGCGCAACTTCATCGCGGCGGCGCGCGGCGGGTGCGGGCGCGTATTGTGGGCGGCGGCGTTTCTGCTCTTCTGTGTCTGGTCGATCTACCCGGCGGTCGCGTGGGGCATCTATCGGCAGAATCACCCCATCAACGCATTCGGCGGAATCGGCTGGCTCGTGTCGGCTGGCGCGCATGCGGTTTTGATGACGGCCGGGCTGTGGTCGGCGTACCGGTGGGGCGGTAACAACCCGCTTTATGCACTTCTCTGGCCGTTCAGTACGGTGGTGCTGCTGGCGATTTTTTGCCGGTCGGTATACATGTCACTCACCGGCCGGATGGATTGGCGCGGCGTGTCTTACACGCTTCCGTCCGCCGCCGCCAAAGCGAGCAATTCATGAATCAGAATTACACAATCAACGTCTCCGACAGCACAGTTCGCAGCGGGCAACTCGCGCGGCTGAATATCAACCATCCGCGGGCGCAGGCGGAGGTATTCCTCCAAGGCGCGCACGTCACGCACTGGCAGCCTGAGGGATTTGATCCGGTTCTATTTGTCAGTGGCCGATCGAAATTTTCTCCCGGTGTGCCCATTCGCGGCGGCGTGCCGATCTGTTTCCCGTGGTTCGCTACCCACGCGACCGACCCGGCGCTGCCCGCGCACGGTTTCGTCCGCACGCGCGAATGGGATCTTGTCAGCGCTAATGAAAATGAGGCCGGCGTGTCGCTGCATTTCCAGACCGGGAGCGACGAGGCCTCGCACGAACTGTGGGAATCGGATTTCCTCGCCGATTTCCGCGTGAGCATCGGGCGCACACTGGAGATGCGGCTGACAATTTCCAATACCGGCGAGACGCCGATTAAGTTCGAAGAAGCGCTGCATACCTATTTCCGCATCAGCGACATCCACGACATTGCCGTCACCGGCCTGCAAGGCGTCACCTATCTGGACAAACCGGCGAACATGAGACGAGTGGTCGAGGAGGCCGACGAAATTCGGTTCACCGCCGAGACTGATCGGGTCTATCTCAACACGCCCCATCCATGCACGATCGAAGACCCGGGAATGAAACGACGAATCGTCATCGAGAAGAGCAATTCGGCCTCGACGGTGGTCTGGAACCCGTTCGACGCCAAGGCCGCCAAAGCGCCCGACATCGGCTCGGACAACTGGCGCGGCTTCGTCTGCGTCGAGACCGCCAATTGCCAGGATAATGTCATCTCGCTGGAACCAGGTCGCTCGCACGAGATGGCGGTGAAGCTGCATGTTGAGCGGTTGGAATTGTGAACGTCGCGCAAAATTGCGCCTGCAACCTCATTACTTTGCAATCGGCGTCGCCTGACGGACAATCACCGTCCCATGAGCACGCATATCCCCGCGCCCGTTCAAGTCGAGCTGTCACCGAACGTCCGAGTCGCGGTCGTTGCGGCGCGATTCAATGCGCATATTGTCGATGAACTGCTGCGCGGGTGCCTGGAGCGGCTAAAGGCGTATGGCTTGGATGAAAAAGAGGTCACCACGCACCGCGTCCCTGGGGCATTCGAGTTGCCCGTAGCCGCCAAACTGCTGGCGAGGACAAAGAACTTTCAGGCCGTGATTTGTCTCGGGTGTGTCGTCCGTGGCGACACGCCGCATTTTGATTTCGTCGCCGGCGAGGCCGCGCGCGGCATCCAGCGCGTCGCACTGGACGAAGCGCTGCCGGTGATTTTCGGCGTGCTGACCACAGAAACCGAGCAACAAGCCCACGACCGCGCCGGCGGCGCCCACAGCCACGCCGGCATCAACGCCGCCGACGCCGCGGTGCAGATGATCGCATTCGCCAGAAGCATCCCGTCGGGTTGAGAAGAATTTGGCCGCAGATAAACGCGGATGAACGCGGATGGAAGAATGAATAATATGTTTGTGTTTGAAAGTGCCAACTGAAGGGCGAGGGGATCCAGCCCTCCAGGCGGCGCAATGGATCGACGCGATCAATAACTGCATTTATCCGCGTTCATCCGCGTTTATCTGCGGCCTATTCCCTTTTTCGATTCTCTCTTTCGGCTCTCGCCCGTTCGCCTATACTGCTTCGTCCCATGATCCGTGCCAGCAAAGTTCGCGAGATTGCACTGCAAATCCTGTTCGCCTGGGATTCACAGAACGAGGCCGACGAGAAGTCGGCGATGCGAATCTCGCTGGATGCGTCCGACGATGCTACGACACGTCTGCGCGCGATCGAGAGCGCGCAGCAGACTTGGGCGTACCGGATGGATGCCGACACGTGGGTGGAGCGCATCGCTCCACAGTGGCCGCCGCGGCGTCAGCCGGTGGTGGATCGGAATATCATCCGGTTGGCGATGTGGGAACTGACCACCAAGGCAACGCCGCCGAGCGTTGTGATTGATGAGGCGATCGAATTGGCGAAGCTTTATTCGACAGAAAATTCCCCGTCATTCGTAAATGGCGTGTTGGACACGATCTTGAAGGAAATCACCAGCTTGAAGCAGCTATAGGGAAATGCACGGAGGAATCGTCGGCGAGAGGGTGAGGTGCCACGTTTATAATCTGCGAAGGCATCAGTGCTTCGCGACTGAAAAAACCGGATTGCCCCCTCACCCTAGCCCTCTCCCGGAGGGAGAGGGGACCATACAAATTGCTATCGCGAGAGTTTGGACAGCAGGCTGGTCAGCTCATCGCGTTCCGGGTCATTCGGATTGGAACGCAAGTATTCGCCCAGCCACATGCACGCGGGTTTCGGCATGTCGATGCGGGCGAGCACCAACGCCAAGTCGCGCTGCAACTGGGCCTGTTTTGGCCAGAGCATCATCTGGAATTCGAGCATCGCCGCCACGTCGGCCCACTGTTGATTCGTTGTGAAAATATGCAGCAGGTTCTGGATCATCCGGCTCAGCCACATACGGTGGGTGACCGGGCGCAGCATCTGATCGTTCCATTCCACGGTGTCGGAGAAAATGCTCTCGACACGATGGCGGCACTCTTCTTTGGTCATCGTGCGGCCGCCGGCGAAGCAGTCGATATACAGCGTTCCGCGCTCTGTCTCCAAGGCCGAGATAAAGTGCCCCGGAAGCCCGACCCCATGGACCGTGAGTCCGATTTTCTCCGCCGCGGCCTTATAGACCAGCGCCAGCGAGATCGGCAGCCCGCGCCGCGTTTCGACGACCTCGGGCAGATAGCTATTGGACGGAGCGTAATAGTCTTCGGAATTGCCGGCGTAGCCGAGGTCTTCAAAGAGATATTGGTGCAGGTGTGCCAGCCACGCCTGCTGCTGCGGGCCGTGCACGCGGGAGCGGATCATCTTGGCGTAACCGTTGATCTGCCGGGTGACGTCGGTGATTTTGACGTCTTCCAGCTGGTGCATCGCCACCGCGACGCTGGCTTTGAGCAGCCCGTCGGTCGTTTCGATCTTGGCGGCCTGCTCGCTGAAGAGTCGGAATGCCGTGTTCGAGCAACAGAGTGGAAGGACCGGTTTCATCATCTCCGACTCCAAATCAAGCGCCCGCCAAAGCTATCGGCAAAATCGGGGCGGATTACTTGAGATTATATGACCTTTACGTCATACGGCCCCACGCGGTTCGACTGCCGGGGTCGTCAGGGGAGACGGGGACAGGAGATGCGGATCAAACGATAGCGCCAGCGGCAAGTGCGGCGGCGCGGAAAGTCCGATGAATCAGACGTGAGAGCAGTTCCAGCTCCGCGCGCGTGCATCGGCCAATCACCCGGAGCGGATCAAGCCCTGACTCGGTGACAGCGGCACGGACGCTACAGATGGTCTGCCCGTAACCCGCCGCCAGCGCGGTCAGGACGTCGCCAGTGGGTTTGTGGGGCGCGAGGTATTGCCGTTGGGTGAGTTGAGCAAGTATCGCGGCGGATGTCGGCGACCTGAATCGCCGGGCAGCTTTGCGTGTCATCATTTCCCTTCGCCGTAGACGCTCAATTCTATACCTCGCCCGGCCGGCGTAGAAATAATCCCGAATGTGCCGACCGGCCTGTTAACCGGTGAATTCAACTCGCCATGCGATATACGCACGGATGTTCTCTTTGGATGACGCCGACCAGCATGGCCGAGCGTCGGCAGTGGTCGACTACGGCTACTTAAGCTCGCCGTATTGGTTAAGCATTGGCACGGGCTATTCGGTTTCATCCGGCGGTTCAAAGTCGTCAGGCCCATCGGGCGAGTTCACCCGCAAATCTCCCTCGCTAAGGATGCGAAAGCCGCGGTTGATCAGAATCCGCGCCGCCAGCGTCGGGTCGTCCACGTACACGACAATCGCCGGTCCGGTGGGGCCTTGGTGCATGGGGTAAGTGTAGTGAAGATTGAGCTCGCCGCTCAGCAGGCACGAGCAGATCGCCTGTAGCGGATGCTTGGCTTCGCGGGGGAGCTCCAGGCAGAGCACTTCGGTCACCGACAGTGAAAACCCCTTCTGCTTGAGAAACGGCTTGGCGGCGTCCGGGTCGGAAACGATCACGCGCACCAAGGCGGCGTCGGCAGATTCTTCGATCGAGAGCCCGTAGATGCGCTGATCCGTCTCTTCCAGCGCCCGCAGCAGGGCCATGAGCCGACCGACGCGGTTCTCGAGGAAGACGGTGAACTGCCGCACGCGTGTCGCCTCAAATCCGGCGCCACTGGCGGTGCTGGGGGGAAGCACCTGTTCCATTGCCGCCCACTATACTCAGCGATCCTCCCAAATCACGCGGCAAACGGTCGATGCCGCCCAAAGAATCAAAAACCATCAAAAAACCCGCCGGACCTGGTGGGTCCGGCGGGTTGGTTGGTCATTCAAGCTGAAGGGTTGTTCAGCTGATTGAGGAAATTACTCGGCAGTTGGCACCAAGATGGTGTCGTTGCCGTCGTAGGGCTTGTTGGTAGACGCGCCAGTTGTAGAAACGAGAGTATCGTTCTCATTGTTCGCCGTCGTCGTCTGATTGGCGAGGCGCGCTGTAAAGATGTTGTCCTGCTGGGCGCCGACCCACACGGTCGAGGCCCAATCAACGTGGCCGTCAGCATACAGAACGTTCTGTCCGTCCTGATCGTGGTTAGGCGAATTGGCTCCACGCTGCTGGGACGAGGCGCTGGACTGCTGCACCGCCGTAATAGCCGGTGACCCATTCTTCGACGTGGGACCACCGTTGATGTCTGACATCAGCGCAAAGTCCGAGCTCATGGAGTCGTTGAATGAGAAGCCATTGGCAACCGCAGCCTGGGCCGCGTAGGGGTTCTGGTACGAGTACGAGAGCGCCTTGCCGAAGCTGTTCTTAGCGGTCGTGCCCGGGCCCCAATTGGTGTAGAACTGAATGGTATTGCCATCGAGCTCGTACTTGTCAGCGTTGCTGGACGGGCAGATGAAGACGTCCGTGGTGATGTCCTGCGTGCGGAGCACGAGGAACAATGCCGCAGTGACATCGTTATCAGAGGCGCCGCCGCCGGCACCGACCGCGTTAAAAGGACTTGCGGTGGAAGTTGGCGTGCCGACGCCGCCAGAGATACCGGTACCCCAACGGACAATTCCGTCGACGCTGTATCGCGTCCGCGGATACGCATTCGTACGCGTCTCTTCGTTGGCGTACATCTTCATCGCCAGACCGATCTGACGCAGGTTGCTCGAGCACTTGATTCGGTTGGCTGCTTCGCGGGCTCGGTTCAGCGATGGCAGCAGGATCGAGATCAGCAGCGCGATGATGCCGATAACGACCAACAGTTCGACAAGGGTAAAACCCTTGCGCGTGGAGAGATGCTTCATATGAAGCTCCTTATCACATTGCCCGCTGATGGGTTCAGCAAGCTCAAACCGTTGCTATTAATGACACTTTCGCGCTGGCCGGACAAACCGAGTATGACAATGAGAGAAATGATGGCAGTCTTGAGACCCTATAGATAGGGCTCGGTGCTCGGTTGGTCGGGGGCTGCGGAAATATCAGAGTTCGCAACATTCTTAACCCAATGGCGAACGTCGCCAATGGTCTATTTACTGTACTTTGTGTCGAGAACGGGAGATCGTCGCTAGCTGCCACTTGGGTGGTGGCCCTCACTCGCTCCAATATACCGTTCGATAATGCCCGCCATGGCACTACCGACAACTATGTAGGGTATCTGGAATGACTCAACGGCGTCAAGGACAAAACGCCCAGCCCACGATAGATTTGCCCGGGGCACCGAGTAATCGATATGCGGCCGTTCACGTGGATGGCGCATCCGGGGTGCTTTCCTGGCGGAATTCACCGGATTTCAGCTTCTGTTGCAGCCGCTTGAGTACCGAAGCGGGAAGGACGGTCTTGAGTTTCCGGACGTCGCCGCCGAGCATGACAACCTGTCGAATCAGGCTGCTGCTGGTGAGTGCATACTGGTCGCCGGTCATGATAAACACCGTCTCGATGCCGCCGACGGTGCGATTTGCGATCGCCAGCTGAAATTCGTACCGCAGGTCGGTGGCGTCCCGAATTCCCCGTAAAATGGTCGTCGCCTGCAGCTTGCGGACCAGATCCATCGTCAATCCCGTGTATTTCTCCACGCGTGCCCCTGGAAGGTCCTTCACGAGCCCGCGGATCATCGCTACGCGCTCATCCAGTGTGAACATCTCCCGCTTGTCAGGGTTCGTCCCCACGCCGATGACAAGCTCGTCAAACAGCTTGATTCCCCGGCGAATGACGTCCAGATGCCCGCTGGTGATCGGATCAAACTGTCCGGGGAACACGGCCCGGCGAAACGCTTTGGCTGAAGGTTGCTTGGTTGACATGAGGCCGCATGTCTTACCGCGCCAACCTGTGTTTGGCGATTTTCGACCCAACGCGGCTATTTGTCGTTCAATTGACGTTGCGATTTGTGCCATCTGTCTTAACTTTGCCGCCGTGCCTCGATCGCTTATCCAACGCGTTGTCTCTGAAAACGGGGTCGTCACCTACCAGTCCCCGACTCTGGCCGCCGTCGGGGTTCCGCACGCTTTATCGACGCGAATCGGTGGGATCAGCGCCGGCGCGTTCAGTTCATTGAACCTCGGTAACCCGAGCGGGTGCCCGGTTCAGGACTCGCTGGCGAATATCGCGCAGAATTACGAGTTACTGCAAACCGCGATCAGTTGCGCCGGGCGTACCCGGGCGCAAGTCCACCAAGTGCACGGGTGCGCCGTGAGCGTAGACCGCGCCGGACAATCATTTGATATCCATGCGCAGGCCGATGCGGTGGTGGGAGACGATCCGGAAAAAATCCTCAGCGTGCGTATAGCCGACTGTGTGCCGATATTGATGGCCGACATGTCGGGGCGGCGCGTGGCAGCGGTGCATGCCGGATGGCGCGGTGTGGCGAGCGGGGTTGTGACAGCTGCGCTGAAATACTTTGATAATGCATCCCGTGTCCACGCCGCCATCGGACCCGCGATCGGCTACGAGGCTTTCGAGGTCGGCGAGGAAGTCGTCCGCGCCGTCGCCGCTCGACTCGGGGACGACATTCCGCATCGTTTTCTTCCCGACGGAAAAGCGCGGATCGACCTCCAGGGCTGTCTCGTCCGCGAACTCGTTCGCGGCGGCGTGCCGATCGATCAGATCGACACCACCGACCGCTGCACAGTCACGTACGCCGAGGAGTTCTTCTCCCACCGTCGTGATAACGGCATCACTGGCCGGATGGCGGCGATGATCGGGGCGATCGCGTGAACACGTCGCAGCCCATCGGCGAACTTCCCGCACCACCTTCAGCGCGCTCGCGCTTCGCCACGCGCAACTGTGTCGCGGGAATTGTAGTCATTACGCTTCTCGTATTCGGCCGGCTTCTAGGCGCTGAATTCTCATGGTGGGACGACCCGCATACCGTCCATCACAATCCGCTTCTCAATCCGGCAAAAGCCGACACATTCGCACATTACTGGCAGAAACAGGCCGCCAACATCTACATCCCGCTCACTTATACGGTCTGGGCGCTGTTGTCCTATGTCGCGCGCGTTTCGCCGGGCGAATTTGGTATTTCGCTTAATCCGTGGGTCTACCACGCCGCCAATGTGGTTACGCATGTCGGCGGATCTGTCGCGGCATTTCTGCTGTTTCAATTGTTGATCCGCGATAATCGCGCGGCACTGATCGGCGCGTTGTTTTATGCCGTCCACCCTGTGCAGGTGGAAAGCGTCGCGTGGGTGAGTGGACTTAAAGACGTGCTCGCGGGCGCGCTGACGGTTGCCGTACTCTGGCAGTACGCCGCCTATCGCACCACCGGCCGTCGACTCAACTATGTGCTGGCGATTTTTCTTTACGTGCTCGCGCTGCTGTCAAAGCCGTCGGCAATCACCACGCCATTGCTGATGGGGGTGATCGAGCTTTTATTTCGATATCGCGATCTGGTTACAATCAGCCAACCATGGCGGCGCGTATTCGCCCGATTGCTTCCATTCATCATTCTGGCGATTCCGATTGCGGTCATCGCCAGGTCGATTCAAAAAGGTTTCGTCACCATCTCCCCGCCGTGGGCGAGGCCATTGGTGATGCTTGATTCGATCGCGTTTTACCTGGGCAAGCTCGTCGCCCCGCTGGGGCTTTGCCCGGATTATGGCCGCAACCCGCAGTACATCATTTCGACTGGGCAGATCTGGTACACGTGGATCGCATCGGCCGCGGTTCTGATCGCGTGTGTACTTCTCGCCAAGCGAAAGTTAACTTGGCCGCTGGCGGGGCTGGCGATCTTTATATTCGCCCCGCTTCACGTGCTCGGACTGACGACTTTCGATTTTCAATCGTTCAGCACCACGGCCGATCATTATCTTTATGTCGCACTTCTCGGTCCGGCGCTGGTGCTCGCATGGCTGATCGCGAAGTGGCCGTCACGTCTTCTTGTCTGGGCCGCGGTTGTGCTCGTGGCGCTGTCGGCAAAAACCGTAGTTCAGACCGGCAAATGGCAGAACGAATTAACCCTGATGCACCACACGCTGGAAGTGAATCCGACAAGCGTGCTGGGCTTGTCCGACCTGACCGCGTACTACGCGCGAATAAATCAGCTGGACCTCGCGAAGGAATACGCTGACCGGGCCAAGGCGCGCGAGCCCGCCAATCCGCTCGTGGTCTACAATTCTGCGGTAACGAATCTAGCACGACGTGATTTTGACAGTGCCGCCGACGATTTTGACGAGTTTATCCGGCTGTATGACGGGCATTACGGAGCCGCAACTATTGATACAATAACCGCCTATATGGAGGCCGCGGATGCCTATCTGAGCGCCGGTCGCATTATTGAGGCCGATAAAATGGTCGAACGGGCCCGCGTGATCGCGCCGGACCATGCCACGATACGCGATTTTGATGCAAGACTCAGGACCGCCAGACAACGCCAATAACGCCGTTTTGCCGCACATTGCAACGCTTGGGAACCACATGCGTACAATTCAGGGGACGCCGGCTATTATCCCGACTATTATGCCTCTGCAGGGTATAGTGCAGGGCATTTTTCCAGAGTTTTCCAGAAGCTGTAAGTGATTCCATGACGCAGATTTCATTACCCATTCGCAAGTCAGTCCGTTCGGTCCCCACATGGGTCTACGCGGCCGCGTTGCTGCTGACCGTCGCGATGGTTACCGCTATTGCCGTTTACGCCAGCCGAGGATTCGGTGGCGGGTCAAGTGGGTCGGGCGGCTTTAAGACCGTGCCGGTCAAGCAAGGCGTCTTTGAAAGCCGGGTCACCGTTAAAGGCGATCTCCAGGCCGTTGACAATATTGATATCAATTGCGACGTCGAAGGCAGCACCACAATCACCCAGATCGTTCCCGAAGGCAGCGTGGTGAAAAAGGGTGACACGCTGGTCACGCTCGATTCGTCACAGATTCGCCAGAAGCTCGACGATGCGTTGATTGAGCTTCAGCGAACCACCGCCGAAGTCACGACCGCTCAGGAAATGCTCGAAATCCAGAAAAGCCAGAACGCCGCCAATACCGAGGCGGCCGAGGTCGGGCTGCAGTTGGCGCAGATTGACTTCACCAAGTACAACGAAGGCGAATATCCCAGCCTGCTCGCCGACGCCAAGATGGCGGTCGATAAAGCCGTCACCGGGCTGAAGACCAAGCAGGATGATCTTGCCCAGACGCGGTCGCTCTTTGCCAAGGGTTTCGTCACCGCGACCGAAGTGAAGAACAAGGAGCTCGACGTCGCCGCCGCCCAGCGCGATCTCACCAAAGCCACCACCGACATGGGCGTGCTGGAGAAGTACACCCACCAGGCGGACATGGCGAGCAAAAAGAACGGGCTCGCCCAGGCGGAACAGAAGCTGGAACGGACCAAGCGCGAGAATGCGGCCAATTTGTCGCAAAAAGACGCGGATTTACAGTCCAAAAAGCAGCAGTTGGACCTGATCACGCGGCGCGTGGCGCGTTCAAAAGAGCAGTTGGCCGCGTGCGTCATCAAGGCGCCCGCCGACGGCATGGTCGTCTACCAGAACCAGAATCAGAACCGCGACAACGTCGCCGTCGCGGAAGGGGCGCAGGTGCGCGAGCACCAGACGCTGATGCGCCTGCCGGACGCGTCGCGAATGAAGGTCGTATTCAAGATCAACGAGAGCCAGATCAATGGCATGAAGGTCGGATTGCCCGCCACCGTCAAGCTTAATGGCGATCCCAAGCCGCTTCGAGGGGAGATCACCAAGATCAGTCCGGTGCCGGATTCCACCGACCGGTGGATGAACCCGGATCGCAAGGATTATCCTGTGGATTGCGTGCTGGAAACCACGCCTCCGGGACTGCGGCCGGGCATGTCGGTGGAGGTGAGCATCCTTATCGATCGCCAGGACGATGCGATTTCCATCCCCGTCGCCGCGCTGTATACCGCCGGCAGTGAGCGATATGCGTTCGTGCCGACCGACGACGGCGCTCGGCCGGTGAAAATTCCGCAGATCGGGCGCTCGAATGACCAGGATGTTCACATCCCCGAAGGTCTGGAAGTCGGTCAACAGGTGATTTTACTAGAGGCCGGTCAAGGCAGGGTTTTGCTGGAGCGCGCGGGCATCAAGATCGCGGATGCTCCGGCGGCCGGTCCTGCCGGCGAAGGCCGGAAACGCCAGCGCAATGGAGCCGGCGGCGCGCCCGGCGGTCCCCAATCTGCTCCGCCCGGCGGCAATCCTCCCGGGAACGCGCCCACCTCAACACCGCCCGCGGTCGCCGTGCCGCCTGCTAAGTAGTAATCCAGAAGTCTTTCCGCTAATCCGGCTGCAACCCGCTCCGAGTTGAGGGCGTTTACAGACGAACGCGTGATGGGCTACGCGATAAAAAAAGTGAAGCCCCGCGTTGGCGTGCACGGGGCTTCTAGCGTGGAGGAGATTTGTGAAACGCCTCGCAGGCGTCCGGGAGAGCGATTAGCTCCATCCCGATTCAGACTGCTATCGTATGCCCCCTTCAAATCCGCGTCAACGCGAAACCGCTTTCGCAGCACAAAACCACGTTATCGCCCCCAGGCAATGTTTTAGATAGTGCCAAATTCAAGCCAAAATCGACATTTCAGCGAATAAAGCATCAAATCCAACTCCCGCGTGGGTTGGTTGAACGTTTCTACGCCTTGGCGCACTATTGCGGAACATGCATTCCCGCACGCCGCCGCGTAATCGCCTGGCCAAGGTTCTGCCCGAGGAATGGCGAAAATACCTTGTCGATCGTGGCTGTCCGAAGCGCAAGTACACCGCGTTGTGCCGTGCCACCCTCGTTGACGGCCGGGTCATCGAAGACCTGATCATCGAAGAAGGGTGGGTGATCGCGCTATCGCGCGCCGGGCTCGGCGGCACTTTCGAGCAGCGGATCGACTTTGATCCCCGGGCGATCCAAGCTTTGGAACTTAAGCAGGTGGTTTGAGAACGCGGCGCGCGAATCCCCCTCAAAAATCCCGCCGTGAAAAGACGCGGGTCGCCAGCGCCAGGACTGCGCCCTCAAACAGCAATGACGTTCCGATCACCCATGCTGCAGACCGGGAGCGGATGACTTTACCCACCTCGGCAGCAGTCAGCCGCCGGACTCTGGGATTTTGGAAAAAATTGCGGTTGGTCGCTTCATCCGACGGCTCCTGTTCGCGCCGCTCACGCGGGGCACGGAATTGCCGATTCAACCAGCGCTCCAGGAGCGCCGTCGTCTCCGAAGTTTTGGGCAGCGGCCATTTGATTGCGTACGCAAGCGCGTGCCATGTCGCGAAATTGTCTTTGGATTTCGCCCGATCGGTTTTCGCTCGCTCAAGACTGGCATTGATTGTCCAAAGCCGCGCCGCCTCAAACGTTTTCGGTTGCGTGGTGGCCGGGTTCGCGTTCAATGTCGCGCGTGTCGACTCGAACCGTTCGATGTCACGGTCCAGTTCCTGAGCCTCGACCAGCGATCCGATCGAGAACATGAGCAAAGTCGATTCGGTCGCGTGGATCGCGAATACCAGCGCCCACGCCAGCAATGTCAGCAAAAGTGCCGCCACGGTGGATCGCGTGAGCGTGCCGAACAGCGCGCAGATGCTCCACAAATAACTGAACATCAGCACTACAACCGGCACGGCCAGGAACAATCCCGGTACCCAGGCACCGCCGCGGATTCCGATCACAAGAAAGCTCGCCAGGCAGAACACAGCAACCTGAAACGACACGAACAACAACCCGACGAAGTACTTGGTAAGAAAGAGCCGCGTCCGCCCGAGCGGCCGAGCCAGATAGAGGTCCACCGCGCCGCCGCTGAGGAAATCGGGGAACATCGGCGCCGTCGAGACCAGCGCCAGGATCAACGCGATGAAACCCAGCCACCATTGAACGCCTAATTCGATGAATAGGTTCTTATAGAGCTGCTCCTTAGGGAGAAACCGCGTATTGAGAAACGTGTGATCAAAGTGCTTCCAGAAAACAGAAAACCCCCGCTCATCAAACCCCACTGCGCCGAAAGCCGCCACCACGATTCCGGACAGAATCATCGTGATCCAGAAGAGCTTTTTGGAATTTAGTTCGCGGTAAGCATCCAGGAGCATCGCGCCGGTCTGGATCATTATCCCGCGCGCGGAAATCGGCCGGCTTGTTTCCTCGTTCGTTTCCCGGTTTGTTTCGATGAGTGGGGCTCCGGGTTTGTTGTCAGATGCTGGTGTCATGAATGCGGCCTTGGACGATTGAGCGAGCGATCTATTTGAGTGTTGCTCCGGCGGCGTACTGATCATCGCCGGTGACCTCGGCGACTGCTTCCATAAACAGTTCTTCCAGCGTCGGTTGCACGGGCTGCACACGGCGGATCACGTTTCCACCGGCGCGGAGTTGATCGAGCAGCGCCTGCACATTCGTGGCTTCGGGCTCGCCGACGCGCAACACATTGCCGATCTGCTCGGTCCATCGGCCGTCGGGGAGCGTGCCTTTGATGGATATCTTTCCTGCCGGAAGTGGTGGCGGCGCTGACACCGACTCTCCCGTGCCCGACGGACCGGTACTTTCCCTGATTACGATCCCCAGTGATTTGAATGCGTCCGGAGACGCTGCGTCCAACTCGATCTCGTAACACCGCCGACTCACCGCAAGCTCGGCGATTGTCCCATACCGCGTCACCTGCCCGGCCACCATGATCGCGACGCGGTCACACACCATTTCAAGTTCGCTTAGCAGGTGGCTGTTGATGAAGACTGTTTTTCCGTCGTGCTTTAGTCGAACCAGCAGGTCACGAATATCGCGGCGGCCGACCGGATCGACGCCGTCGGTCGGCTCATCGAGCACCACCAGTTCCGGGTCAGCCGCCAGCGCCTGCGCGATGCCGACACGCTGCATCATTCCTTTGGAATACGCGCCCACCTTCTGGTCCGCCCAGGCAGTCATTCCCACAAGATCGAGCAATTCGGGGAGCCGTTTTTTTCGCCACGCCCGGTCCGCACCCGAGAGCGATGCGAAAAACTCCAGCGTCTGCCGGCCAGTGAGATACTTTGGAAACCGGTGATTTTCCGGCAGATACCCGACCCGCCGCAACGCCGACTTGGTGCCCACCGGTTCGCCGAGCAGAAACCCCTGCGCGCGTGTCGGCTTAACCACGGTCATGAGGATCTTCACCAGCGTGCTCTTGCCCGCGCCGTTGGGACCGAGCAAGCCGAAGACCTCGCCGCGCGCGACGTTCAGCGAGATGCCTTTCAGCGCATGCACCCGGCGGCCATACCGCTTATCGATATGCGTCAGCTCCAACGCCAGTGAAGGGTCTGCCATCCCCGGCGACTCTAGCCCGGACGGGCGCGTTTACAATAGAATCCGCCGAGCGGCGCCAGAGGCGCTTCTACGATTCCGGCGAGTCAGCAGGCTATCAGCATAAGCCGAAGCGAATAAGTATGCCGATGTACGAGCCAAAGCGCGAACCGCGCGTCACCCGCCGCACCGTCACGATCACGGTGCTGTTGATCCTGTTTGCAGCCGTGTCGTATGTCGGCCTCGCGAAATGGCCGGCGGGCGGCGCCGTGGGGGACGGCGCGGCATTGACGGCAACCACCCGGCCGGTCGCGCCCGCGTCCGTACGTCTCGCGACATGGAATATTCATTCCGGCATCGGCCAGGACCTGGCGCAGGATTTAGCGCGAACAGCGCGGTTGCTCGAAGGATTCGATCTGGCCGGGCTTCAGGAGACGCGGGGATACATCTTCTCTAAGTCTCAGGTCGACGAGCTCGGCGCAGCTTTGACGCTCAACTCACTTTTCAGCCCTAACGAGTGGACCCGGTTTCATAACGAGTTCGGCAACGCGCTGCTGACACGGCTGCCCGTCGAATCGTGGGAACGCGTGCCGCTGCCGGGAACGCAATCCTCGCACCATCGCAACCTGCTGATCGTGCGGACGCGGATTGGCGATGTGCAGTTGACGGTTAATATCGTTCACATGGATCGCACCGTTGATCGGGCAGCGCAGCTCGAGAAGGTCTGGGAGATCTTTTCAAAGCAGGCCCCGCCGTGCGTGATCATGGGCGATTTCAACACGCGCTTCGACGATCCACTCTTACAGCCATTTCTTGCCGGCAGTCTGGACGCGGTCGGAGCGATCACGCCCGAATCGAAACCGCCGCGCGTCGACTGGATTTTCACACGCGGGCTCCACGTGATCGGCGTCGGCATCCGTGAAACCGATGCGTCAGACCACCCGCTGGTTTGGGCGGAACTATCGCTGCCGGCGCAATGAAAAAGGAGCAGAAGACGGAACCGCAGATGAACGCAGATACACGCAGATAAGACGCAGCATGAATTTATCCGCGTACATCCGCGTTCATCTGCGGATTCAATTTTTTCTTAATGCTTGAACAATCGAAAGCTCTATGTCGCGAGTCTTAGTTACCATTCGAGCGGGCGTTCCGACGCATAATTTGGCGCTCTATCACCGCATTCGTTTCACCTGTCACGACCCGGCGGTCTTTATCGAACTGGATGATGGAACGCGGAAGCGGTCGATACTGATTATCCGGAACGTGGAGCTAAACCGTGCCAGACAGTTAGTTAAATCGGACAAGATTTATTGTCCAAAGGATTTCACCCCGCCCGGCGGCCTGAGCGGTGATCGTGAGATCGCCACCGCGCAGGCGGCTATCGAGTGCCTGCGGCGGCACGCGGTGACGCGCGCGTGCGGCGACCGATCGCTGCCGCTGCTGTATGTCTCACTCGCGCGCGAGTCGGGCATCGAGATCGAGCTTGATGCGGACCTGGGCGTGCGTGAACGCCGCCAGAAGGACGAGCAGGAAATCGGTTATTTGCGACAAGCGCAGCGCGACACCGAATCGGCGATCCGCATGGCGTGCGAACTGATCGCTTCGGCTTCGGCACGCGCCGATGGTGTGCTGATGCACGAGGGACAGCCGCTGGATTCCCGTATCGTGCGCGTGCTGATTGATACGCATCTGATGAAGCTCGGCTACATCAACGATCAATCCATTGTCGCCTGCGGCCCGATCGGCGCGGACTGCCATAACCCCGGCGAAGGGTTGCTCCGCACCGGCCAGCCCGTCATCGTCGATGTATTCCCGATGAACAAACAAACGCTCTATCACGGCGATTGCACCCGCATGGTCGTCCACGGCGACGTGCCCGAAGTCGTCAACCGTATGCTGGCGATGGTGAGCGAAGCGAAAAAAGCCGCAGAGACCGCGACGCGCGCCGGTGCAACTGGCGACGCTATCCACCACGCAACCGTCGCCGTGCTGAAGCGTCACGGCGTGCATATCGGATTCGCCCCGCCGGACGCCGCAAAAGACCTGATCTTCATCCCCCACGGCACCGGCCACGGAATCGGTCTTGATCTAAAGGAACCACCGCTGCTGGACTTCAACGGCCCGGAACTCCTCGTCGGTGACGCCGTGACAATCGAACCGGCGGTGTATTCACACGCCGTCGGCGGGGTGCGATTGGAGGATCTGTATATTGTTCGCGAGGCCGGGGCTGAAAACCTAGGCGGGCTTCCTGAAGGACTCAGTTGGAAATGAATGCCTACCCAAACGACGCGACCACGACGAACATGAAGATCCAGACGCCATCGAGGAAGTGCCAGTAGAGGACGCAGTTGCGGACGCCAACGTAGTCTTCGTGGTCGTAACGGTCATGGAAGGCGTTGTACGACACCAGGGCAAGTGCCACGATCCCGCCGACGACGTGCAGGGCGTGGATCAGAATCAGAAACATCACCAGCGCGTAAAATGGAACCGAACGCGGCTGATTGATGTATTCATCGTACGGCGAATTGGTTGCGCGGTGGATCGGGGCTGGCTGGGTCGCACTGATCGCGGCGGCGGCTTCACGCTCCACCTGCCACTGCTGAGTCACCACCACGTGCCGGCGATAAAGCTGCACCATCGCCGGCGTCTGCACCACCACAAACAGGCCGGCGAAGATGATCGTGGAGATCAGGAACGTGCGAAACGCCTCGCGCTTTTCCCGGCGGATGGCGCTCATCGCCAGGTGAATCGTCACGCTCGCGGCCAGCATCAGCGTGGTGCTGATGAAAAGCGTCGGCGGGAGCTCGACCGCACCATACGCCGCGCCATTGCCGCTAACGCGGATCAGCACGTACCCGAGAATGCTGGCCAGAAACAGCATCGCCAGCGACGCCAGGAAGAGATACATCCCGATCGTCGCGGCGCGCTTTGGGACATGCTGGCTGCGGGTCGGCACGGGACAACCTCACGCGGTCACTCGCACGGTTACCCGCGCGGTATGGAATGAAGAAAAGCCGCCTATGAGGCGGGCGTTACCGGAGTCTTCTGAAGAAGCGGCGCGTAGGTGCCGGAATCAAGGCAGGTCGTAATGATGAAGACGCCGATGAACACGATACAGATCCCGACGATGGCGGTGTAAAAAATACTGTCGTAGCGCAGGTGCATGAAATAGGCGATGACCAGAAACGCTTTCACCACTGCGATGGCGAGCGCCACGATCAGATTCGCCTGGTAGCCGAAATCGATTTGCGTCACCGCGACGGTGAGAATCGTCAGCAGCATGAGCACCGCGAACACGGTCAGCAGCACCAGCGGCGGCACAACGTGTGGGCCGTGCTCCTCATGGTGTAAATGACCGGTCTTGTGGCCGCCGGCGATCTGCTCGCGATAGATGGATGGGGTGGAACGCATGTTAAACCTTAAAAGGTGTATAAGCTCGCTATCAGCTCACCGCGACAAATTTACGAAACGACTACGATCCCGCGTGGCCATGGATCAGATAGAGAAGCGGGAACAGGAAAATCCAGATCAGATCGACCAAATGCCAGTAAAGCCCAACCAGATCGACGGGCGCAAAATACCGATCACTGAATTCACCGTCGGTGACCGCTTTGAGTGTCATGGCTTGTCCGAGTCGGACCACCATCCACAGCGCACCGAACGCCAGCACCGGCAGGCCGAAGTAGAGGAACATGCGCTCGTGGCTGATCGAGTAGATGAACGCGAGATAACCACCCAGGAACAGCGGGATCAGCGGCAGGATCCAGGCTTTCTGGAAGCTGTTGGCGGCGCGGTATGCGATCCAGACGATCAGCGCCATGCCGACCAGCACGTGGACGCCATGCAGTCCGGTCATGCAGTAGTAGATGCCGAAGAACGTGTTGACGCGCTGGCGGGACAGTTCGCTGTTGAGATCGGTAAATGGCATCGCGCCGCCAGGCGCGTGATCGGCACTGCCGGCGGCGTGAGTGTTGTCGGCCGCAGTGCCATGCGCCGGTGTTGGCGTCGCGTGCTCGCCTGTGGGGGGTGGTGCAGTGCCGTGTGATGCCGCGGCGGGCTTCACAGCACCGTGCGCGTCGCCGTGCCCGGCGGGGACGGCTGGTGTGCCGTCGGTGGCGATCATCTGCGTTGGGGACAGGTCGCCGGATACGTTGTAGTGCGGAATGATTATCGCGGCGTCCGCTGAGCCGGCGTTGGGGTCCAGGAACAGGTACGGCTGTGCCGGCGTCGCCGCGATGCCCGGACGTTTGGCGGGCAGCGACGCCGAGGCCGCGAGTTCGTCGATGCGCTTCTTGAGCCCCTGCGGGTTGACCATCCCCACCGCATCGCCTTTGGGCGCATAACCGGTGTTGTATTGATTAAAGATGCCCGGCGCCAGGTGATGCTCAAATTTCGAGTTGTATTCGATGGCCTTGATGACCATGAACCCTGCCCCGCCGAGCAGGGTCGCGAGGCACAGCAGCATGACGCCGCGATTGTTGTTCAACTGCGAGCAGCGGACCGCCCAGGCCATCGTCAGGGAACTGGCGAGGAGGATCGCGGTATTGACCGCGCCCAGTGTCATGTTGAGGTAAGTATGCGCGTAGATGAAGACGTCGGGATGGTTTGCACGGTACACCGCGTAAGCGCAGAACAATCCGCCGAACATCAGCAGTTCGGTGGCGAGAAACACCCACATGCCCAGCTTGCCCGATTCCATCTGCTGGCCCATCGTGTCGAAGTGATGGGCAAGGTGCGGGTCGTGGTGGGCGTGGTCCTGCGCACCGTGACCATCTGCGTGGTCATGGCCGGCGGCGTGGGTTGTTGTTGCATCACTCATAGATCAGTTCCAGGATCAATTTCAGTATCGAACACCGACGCCAGTTTCAGCCGCCAAGTCCGGCCACTCCCGATCAGACCTTACTCACACGTGGCTGTGGTCGTTTTCCGGTTTGTAGTCCGGATCGAGCGACCAGTCGTACTCGCTGTCCTGCTTCCAGCGGGTCACGTTGTACGGATTATCCGCGATCATCGTCTCTTTGAAATTATCGTGCGGCGGCGGCGAAGAGGTCTGCCATTCCAGCGTGTTGGCGCCCCACGGATTGGCGGCGGCGATCGCACCGTTCTTCAAGCCGCCAAGCCAGTTGAATAGCACGCCCACAAGACCGGCGCCCATGATGTACGCGCCGATCGAACTGAGGATGTGGTACATCTGATATTGATCCGGGTAGCTGGCGTATCGGCGAGGCATTCCCTGCGTTCCGGCGATAAATTGCGGGAAGAACGCGAGATTGAACCCCACATAAACGACCACCGCCAGGATCTGCCCGGTTGGTTCGTGGTACATCCGCCCGAACATCTTGGGGAACCAGTGATACATGCCGGCGAGGAATCCGAAGAGCGTCGAGCCCATCATCACATAGTGAAAGTGGGCGACGACGAAATACGTGTCGTGAAGCGGGATGTCCGCGCTCATGGCCGCCAGTGGCAGGCCGGTGAGCCCGCCGACGGTGAACAGGCCGATGAAGCCCAGCGCGTAGAGCATCGGCGTCTTGAGGCGCAGGCTGCCGCCGTACATCGTCGCCATCCAGTTAAACACCTTGATGGCCGACGGGATCGCGATGAAGAAGGTGATGGCGGAGAAGATGGCATTGGCGATCGCGGTCTGCCCGCTGACGAACATGTGATGGCCCCACACCAGGAAGCCAAGCAGCGCGATGGATAGCGACGACAACGCGATGAACTTGTAGCC
>JACMML010000207.1 GCA_014379105.1 Phycisphaerae bacterium | reverse complement strand
GCGCTGCAGCCGCAGATCGATCGGGCGGTCGCGTATCTCAAGTCATTGCAATGGACTGACCAGACCCGGCCGGAGTTTGTGAATCCGAACGAAGCCAACACCGGCAAGCAGGTCGTCGCCAGCGAAGCCGATCCGTTTTACGGCGGCTGGGGCTACGGCGGGCGATCGCGCGGGGCGGGCCGGCCGGATCTATCCAACGCGCAGCTCGCGATCGAGGCGCTGAACGACGCGAAAATCTCCAAAGATGATCCGGCCTATCAACGCGCGGTGCAGTTCATCACGCGCTGCCAGAACTTCTCTGAAACTAATGACCAGTCCTGGGCCGGGACTGACGGCGGCTTCACCTACGGGCCGAGCGATAACCGCCAGGGTGAGAGCATGGCAGGGAGTTTCACGGACGAAAGCGGCACGCGCCGTCTTCGCTCAATGGGGACGATGTCGTATGCCGGGCTCAAGAGCCTGATCTACGCCGGCGTCACGCGCGACGACCCGCGCGTGCGGGCCGCGTGGGGATGGATCAACAATAATTTCACGCTCGACGTCCATCCCGGCATGGCCGAACTCGGCGTGGAGGAAGGGAAGCGGGGATTGTTTTACTACTACATGACCGTCGGCAAGACGCTGCACGCGTATGGCCAGCCAACGATCAAGACGCGGGATGGAAAAGAAATCGACTGGCGGCGCGCCCTGATCGAAAAAGCCGCCGAGCTTCAGCAACCCGACGGTAGTTGGGTCGGCGTGAATAAGTACATGGAAGACAATCCCGTGCTGGTGACTGCGTACACGCTGCTGGCGTTACAAGAAGCGCAGGCTGATTTGAAGGGTGCAAAGTAGCGCGTTTGAATAACGCCGCAGCCGATCCTCGAAATCCGGCACCTAAGATCTGGATTGGCGACGGGAACCCCCTATTGCACGCCCATCGCACGGAGATTTTTCAAGCTGCGTTCAATGCAGTCGAAATGGTCACTTCCATTGCAGTTGTCCTGCTCGATGATGTACCACTTCACCCCGGCCTTGCGGCAGGCATGAATAATCCGCGGCCAGTTCAGATTGCCGTCGCCGACTTCGCGCATCTGCTGCTTGCCGTCGGCGTCGATGCCAAGGTCTTTGAGGTGCACGCACGGAATACGGCCGCTGACTTTCTCGATCCACGCCGCCGGGTCGCCGCCGCCGTAGGCGATCCAATAGGTGTCGATCTCCATCCATACGTCTTTGGACGAGTTTTTGAAGAAGATTTCCAGTCCGGTCAGTCCGTCATAACGGATTAGCTCGCGGCTGTGATTGTGATATCCAAGGTTGATCCCACCGGCAGCAAGTCGCGCGGCCATCTGAGAAAATTCCTTGGCGAAGTCAGTCCATCCTGCAGCGCTGGCGACAGCGTGATACCCCAACGCGGCATACGAACAGCCCCAGAGCTTGTGCTGGTCGATGATTTCCTGCGCATTATCCCGGAGTCTCTCAATACTTGTGTGGGTGGCACAACAAGCGAGCCCCTCGTTTTTCAGCAGCTTGGCGAGTTCATTCGGGTCAATCGGTCCTAATGCCGAGACTTGGACGGCGTCGTAGCCGATCTTCTTGACGCGCGCGAGGGTTTTGGCGATGTCGGCCGGGGTTTTGGTGAACTCTCGCAGGGTGTAGAGCTGGCAGGCTATCTGGGACGCCATGGACTGTTCCTTTCGAACCCACACGCTAGATGATGAAGCGAATGCAGGCAAGTCCACGGGTTATCGGTCCTTCCCGGCTGGAAATATCGGTCCGCTACAGAGTTACACACCATCGGCCGATAGTTTCGGCAGAGGCGATACCTATGCACATCCTGCTGGTGGCAAGCGACCGGACCCACGCGATACGATTCGAGCAGCAGCTTGTCCGTTGCGGACACGTGGTGACCCTTGCGAGCCGCGCGTTTGAGGCGTTGGACGTCCTGCGTGCCCAGCAGGTGCAGATGCTGATCACCGACCCACAACTCACGGACATGGACACCCCCGATTTCGTTCGCATCGCACGCAAAATGGGGCTTGCGCAATACGTATATATCATGGTCCTCACCACGTCGCACGAGCAAAACACCATCAACGCGCTCCTGGCCGCCGGGGCGGACGATTGCATGCGGATCACCGTGGACGAAGTGGAACTTTCGCTGCGCGTCCGCAATGCCGAGCGCGTCGTCTCGATCGACACCCGCGACGAAGCGATCATCGCGATGGCCAAACTTGCCGAATCGCGCGATTCATCGACCGGACGGCACGTTGAGCGGGTTCGTCTCTACGCGCGCGAGCTCGCCCAGGCGATGTGGGAGATGGGCCACTACTTCGGACAGATCGACGCCAACTTCGTCGAGCTCATCTATCGCTCGGCCGCGCTGCATGACCTGGGGAAAGTGGCGATCCCCGACGCAATCCTGCTCAAGCCCGGCAAGCTCACGGCGCCCGAGCGGCAGGTGATGGAGCGGCATACGACCATCGGCGCCGACTCCCTTGCGAGCGTCAGCAACACGCGCACGCGATGCGGCTTCCTGACGATGGGGCGCGAAATTGCGCTGAGTCATCACGAGCGGTGGAATGGTACCGGTTATCCGCAACAGCGCAGCGGGGAAGATATCCCACTCGCGGCGCGTATTGTCGCGGTGGCGGACGTTTACGACGCGCTGACGAGCATCCGTCCGTACAAAGGCGCGGTGGCGCACCAGGACGCGCTCAAGATGATCGTCGACGCGTCGGGAGAGCATTTTGATCCACTGGTCGTCGAAGCGCTGGCCGCCTGCGAGCGGACGATCGACCAGATCCATGTCCGAGAGGCTGATCCGGTCGAGTCCGAGCGCCTGCTTGCCGATGCCGCGTGACCCACAGCACATCGCACAGATCGGGGCAAGTACGCGAAGCAATCTGTCGTGTGCTTCACTGCGGGCGCGACCTCGCGTAAAGTGTGATCCGGGTGCCGTTGGCATCCCGGTAACCACATGACGCAACTCATCATCACCGCCGTCGGTCCTGATCGTCCTGGCATCGTCGGCGAGATCACGTCCTACCTGCACAAATGCGGCGCGAACATTCTCGACACGCGCATGGTCAACTTGCGCGGCCAATTCTCACTGATCATCCTGGTGGAAGTGTCCGCCGACCAAGGCGCGAAATTGGCCGCGGATCTGCCCGCCCAGGCGGTCGAACTCGGTTTGCAGCTGTCGGTCATCCCGCAGTCGGAAACCCCGCCGCGCGTTGAGGGGCTCGCGTACCGGCTGAAAACCTATTCGAGCGACCAGCCGGGAATAGTAGCTCGTCTTACCGGGTTGTTACGCTCGTTCGGAATCAATATTGAGGAACTCGCGGCGTGGCAGGAAAGTGCGGCGTTTGCGGGGAACCCGATCTTCCTATGCGAAATCAAAATGACCGTACCGGCCGCCGTGTCGATTAGTACGTTGCGGGCGGATGTCACGCGTCTTTGCAACGAGCTGAACTGCGATGCCGATCTCGAACCCTTGGCCGGCGAGCGGATTTGAGCATCGGTTCCGCGCCGTCTGCGTAGAATAGTCATGACCCGGGCGATTACCTTCATCACAATTCTCCTCGCGTTAGCCTCGAGCACCCGGGCGGCGCCGGAATTGAAGCTTGAAGCGGTGCTGGATCGCACCGAATTGCAGCCCGGCGCCACCGCCCGCGTGGCCGTGATCACCGAAGTGCCGACGGGATTTCATGCGCAGTCCAGCGCGCCGCTGGATAAGTTTCTAATCCCCTTCCGGGTGACAGTCGGTGAGGACAAACGGATTCAACCCGCAGAGCCTGTCTACCCCAACGGCGCAATCAAGCAGTATTTCGGCGTCGGCAAGATGAGCGTCTATGGCGGGCGATTCACGACAGTTGTTCCGATACGTATCAACGCTGACGCCCCCGCGGGACCGATCGAGATCAAACTCAACGTGCGATCGCAGATCTGCACCGACGCCGGGAATTGCCTGGCGCCGACGACGCAGACCGTCACAATCAGCACTTCAATTGTCCACGTCGGGCAGCCGGTGACTTACACCCGCGCCGACCTGTTTCCGCCAATCACCGACGCAGCGTCCCTCAATGACAGATCGGTCGTCGACGCCCCGCCGATCGCCGCCTCAGAGGAGCCGACAAAAGGACTCGCCGCAATGCTCGGGCTCGGCCTGCTGGTCGGCCTGATTTTCAACGTGATGCCGTGCGTGTTGCCGGTGCTGCCGCTGAAGATCATGGGATTTTACGAGGCATCCCATCACCGGCGCGGCCGGTCGCTGATGCTCGGCGTGATGTTCTCCCTCGGCGTGATCGGCCTGTTTCTGGCGATGGCGGGGATCGTGCTGCTGAGCAAGTCGCTGTTCGGAGCCCAGACGCAATGGGGCCAATGGTTTTCCGTCGGATGGGTCGTCTGGGGGATGGCGATTCTGCTGGGTGTCCTCGGGATCAGCATGATCGGGCTCTTCACGGTTCAACTCCCGACCGCGTTTTATGGATTGAACTTCCGCCACGACACGCTCAGCGGCAATGTGGGCTGGGGAATGCTGACCGCGCTGCTGTCGACGCCTTGCACCGCCCCGATGTTTGCCGGCGTGATGGCGTACGCGATCACCCAGCCGCTGCCGATCGGGTTTGTCGTGATGTCGAGCGTTGGTGTTGGCATGTCGTTGCCGTATCTGCTGCTGTCAGGGTTTCCCGAGGTCGCACGGCGTTTCCCACGCGCCGGCCCGGCGCCGGCGCTGATTAAAGAGGCGATGGCAATTCCCATGTTCGCCACTGCCGTGTGGCTGGTCGGGCCGCGCCTGGTCGGCGATCCCGATCATTGGTGGCTGGTGGCCGGCGTCGCGGTCGTCGGTGCGGCGCTGCTGATAGTCCGCGCGTACAACCTTTTCAAAACCAACCGAGGCAGGATCGTCACCGGGATCATCGCGATCGTAGTCGCCGGTGCGGGTGTGACACTCGCGCTGGAAATGACCGGCCAACTCGATGGAACGGCCGCGGACCGGAAATTATGGACCGAGTACTCCGACGAGGCGCTAGCGGCGGCGCAGGTGTCGGGAAAACCGGTCGTGGTCAAATTCACCGCGTCATGGTGCGCGACCTGCCAGTACATCGATCGCACGGTATTTGCCGACAAAGCGACGCGCGATCAACTCGCAAAAGCAGGCGCGGTGCTGATCAAAGCCGATCTCACGTATGAGGATGCCGTCGGCTGGAAACAGCTCAACCGGCTCGGACACACCGGCATACCACTGACGGCGATCTACACGACGCAACGTCCGGAGCCGGTGCTGCTCGATTCGATCTACGACAGCGCGACACTTCTTAAAAACATCGCGCCGGTGCAACGCCTGGATTAATTGTTTAGCGCCGCAACTTGTTGCGGGCGTTTCGGGCGTCGTGCAAGGATAACACCCCCAACAAGCTGCGGCGCTAAACGGGTGTTACCGCGGATCAAAACGGTTCAAAACAATTCCGACAACACCTTCTGTGCCGCACCAACGCCCGCGCCAAACTGCACCGGTTTACCCAGCTTTTTCAGCGTGTGTTCGATCGCCGCGACGACTGCGAGACAATCGTAGATGTCGCTATAGCCCATGTGATTGACGCGGAAAATCTGTCCTTCCATCGTTCCCTGACCGCCGGCGACATGGATGTTGTGCTGGTTCTTCAGCGTGCCGCGGAAATCCTTGTCGGTGATGCCGTCGAGGTACCGTACCGCGGTCACGCTGTCGGCCGGGCTCTTGCTGAACATTTCAAAGCCCAGCGCCTTCATGCCCGCGCGGAATGCCGCCGCGACGCCGGCGGTGCGCTTCCAGACGCCTTCGATCGTCTCCTGCTGGATCATCCGCAAGCTCGTCAGCTGCGCCTCGATCAGCGTGTTCGCCGGCGTGAACGGCGTGTCGCTGTCGGCGATGCTCTTCTTGTACTTTTTCAGATCAAAGTAGAAGTTCTGCAGCTTTGCCTTCTCCATCGCGGCCTCGGCGCGCGGGCTCAGCGACACGTATCCGAGCCCCGGCGGGAGCATCAGGCTCTTCTGACTGCCGGTGATCGCGATATCAACGCCCCACTCGTCCATCTTAAATGGCAGCGCGCCGATCGACGTGATGCCGTCGACGATCAGCAGCACGTCGCCGTGCTTGCGGACGACTTTGGCGATCGCGGCGAGATCCGCGACGGTCGCAGTCGAGGTTTCGCTATGGACCAGCGTCACGGCGGCGAAACCGCCGGCTTTTAGTTCAGTGTCGATCTGTTCGGCGGTCGCGGGCTCGCCGTACGGGAGCTTCAATTCCTTGACGTCCATTCCAAATGCTTTGCCATACGCCGCCCAGCGCTCGGCGAACTTGCCGTTGGTGACGTTCAAAACCTTGCTGCCCGGAGCGATAGTGCTCGTGAACGCCGCCTCAAACGCGGCCGTTCCGGAACCGGTGATCGTGTAGACGGTGTTTTTTGTCTGAAACACGTATTGCAGCAGCGTCTGCAATTCCGCAAACAGCTTGCGAAACTCGGTCGTCCGATGGTGCGTCACCGGCTTGGCGAGTTGCAACAGCGTCGCCTCGGGAACGCTCGTCGGCCCGGGGGTGAAGAGGCGATATTTCATCAACATGGGAGACTCCGGAATTTTCAATTTGCAAATGTCAACTTGCAATTAGGTGACTCAAATAGATTGGTTGGTTATTTCACAATTGCAAATCGAACTTTGCAAAATGCAAATTTCCTACGCTTTTGTCCAATGATCCTTCAAGAAGCCAAGGATCTTGGTTCCGTGCTTATCAAAATCAAACCCGCGACATTCGACGCTGCAGCCCAGGTCGTAACCGCCTTGCTTGATCACCTTGAAGAATGATGCGTAGTCTGATGTTCCACTCTCGCCGGGCGCCACGCGGCCGTCACGATCGGCGACGTGCACGTGCTTGATCCACGGCATGGCCTCTTCAAGATTGGCGAGCGGCTCGTCTTCCAGCCAGAAATGGTAGCTATCGACTAGGCACTGGATATTCGGATGATTCACGCGCTTCACATACGTCATCGACTCACCGACCGTGTTGAGGATGTTGGACTCGCTCTTGTTCAGGGGCTCGATGACGATGGTCACGCCGTTCTTCTGCGCGATCGGCGCGATCAGGTTCAAAAACGTGGTGATCTGGTCAACTGCACGGTTGCGGTCAAAACCATCGGGCACGTTTCGGGCCGGTCCGGAGCCGAACACGACAGTTTTGATTCCCAGGCGCGGCGCGCGGGCTAGGACGTTGGTCATATACGCTTCCAGTGCCGCAACACTCACGTTGGGACCCACGATCGGGATCGCCGCGGGCACCATCGAGTTGGCGGCGATCGTCGGCAAGACGCCGGCGGCGGGCGCTGCCCATTCGGCGTCGCTCACCTGGCCTTTCAGAGCGCCTTGGACGCTCTCTTCAATGTAGTCCCAACCTGCCGCCTTCGCAGCGGGGGCGTTGGACATTCCCGTACAGATCCCGAATTTCATCTCATGCTCCGTGTTTAGCCAAGTCGAGCATGATAGGAGCCACCTCGCGAATCGCAACCGCCCACCAAACCCCGCGACGTATTGTAACTTTGTCTCGGAGACGGCGTCCTTTATCCCGATGTCGGTCGCTGTCAAATCCTGCTAATTCTGAACCTTGCGGTGTGTATCCCGCACGCGGAATAACTGGTATATATGCCCCACTTACCCAAAACGGAGATCTGGTCGGAATTCCGTTGTGGCCGCAAGTTATCAGAACCCATGGACCGATATAACCCGAGCGGCCTATGCCGCCTGAGTGTTTTTATTGCCGTCGCACGACGGTGAGAAGAGAAAGGACCACGCATCATGTTTCGTAGAAAGTTGAAAATGACTAGAGCCAAGGCCTCACAAAAGGGTGCTCATCAGACCCGTGCCCCCCATGCCCTGATCGAGAACCTCGAGGATCGCCGCCTGATGGCCGCCAGCCCGCTGCAGGTTGTTGGCATCAATATCGCCAAGCGCGTTGATGTCGACGGGACTGCGCTGAACAGCAACCGCATTACGCTGGCGTTCGGCACGACCAACAGCAAAGGCAAGGTCACCTACGGATCAATCAGCGTGGCTGATCAGAGCAAGATCCGCTCATTCGGATATGCCGAAGACCTCTTGAACCCCGGCCAGCAGCGCAAGGTGTTTGCAACGCTTACCGCGTCGGTTGATTCCGGCGAGCCGCACGTGTTGACGATCATCACCGATCGCCTCGTCCGCAAAGGTGGCCGCTTGTTCCTCGATTTGGGCGGCGTCAAGGATACGTCCAACAACGACATCGTCTACGACGGCTCAACGTCAGCCAAGACGATCACCTACGCCAAAGGCCAGAACAAGCCCCGCTATACGCTTGCAAACCGCAACTGGCGCCCAACTGACCTGAGCTACTTCAGCAAGACCATTTTCACCGCCGCTCCGACGCCGGCGACCGCGAGCACCGAGCCGAGCTCGGGAACGATTCGAACCGCGTTGCTGGCGTTCATGAATCAAAAGGTGTCCAAAGGCATCATCACCCAAGCCAAGGCCAACTCGGCGATGGCGCTGTACGACGTCACCGGCGATATCGCGAACCTGCTCCATAACCCGAACATTCGGGCCGGCCTCGCATCCCTGTACGGAACGGTCGCCGAGCCGGTGATTGCTTCGTACACCTCCAAGAAGAATGCCAGCGGCGCTTACTACATCAACATCGAGTTCAGCTCGAGCATTTCCGCCAGCGCGCCCGTCGGAGAAACAAGGATGAGTCCAAGCGGACGCTTGATAACCTACATTCGCCCAACCTTTGCCGGCGAAGATTTCCGGGCAATCTCCGCGGTACTTGCTCACGAGGCGATGCACCAGGACGCCACGAGCTCCGGCGGCAACCTTGATGACACGCAGGACGAAGAAATAATCGCCAATGCGGTTCAGGCCAATGTCTACATCCAGCAGGCGATGGTGGACAGCAGCTTTGTCGGCAACGGCACGGTGCTTGTCAACGACATCAACGACCAGGTGCTCGCGCTGC
>JACMML010000206.1 GCA_014379105.1 Phycisphaerae bacterium | reverse complement strand
TCGTCTATGCGCACGCGCCCCGCGAGTGCCGCGCCGGGGCACACGTGCACCGCTTCTCCGACGACGCACTCGTGATCGACAATCGCCGAAGTGTTCACAATTGCGGAATCCCCGATCCGGGCATCGGCACACACCGAAGCGTTCATCGCAATAACGACATTGCGGCCAATCACCGCCGATCGTGCAACGCTTGCGCGCGGATGAATGGCTGTGATCAATTCCAAACCCGCGTCGATCGCCTCACGCGCGTATTGTTGGCGAACGCGATTATCGCCGATCGCGATCAGTGCCGCGCGCACCTTTTGAGATTTGAGTCGAAGCAGTTGATTGATGCCCCCGATCACCGGCACGCCGGCGACCATCGTGCCGGCCAGCGATGCGTCGGCGTCGAGAAATCCGACGACACGGTGCTTCCCCTCGGTCTGCAGAATATCGAGGACGACTTTCCCGTGTCCGCCGGCGCCGATGATGACTGTATCCATGATCGCTCCTTCGATCGCACCGCCGGCCGTCCACGGCCGCTTCTAACTGCTCTCGCTACTTGGCGCGAGCTTCCCGAATCGCGTCGACGAACGACTTCGCCGCCTGGCGGATGCCGTCCCAGTCTTTGTTTGCCATCGCTTCTTTTGTTGCCAGCGCCGATCCCACGCCAACGCAGACCGCGCCGGCCTTAATCCATTGAGCGACATTTTTAAGATCAACCCCGCCCGTCGGCGTGAGCTTGAGTTGCGGCAGCGGGGCGAGCAGATCCTTAAAATACTGCGGGCCTAGCGCCGTGCTGGGGAAGACCTTGATCACGTCGCCGCCGAGTGTCCAGGCGTTGACAATCTCCGTGGGGGTGAACGCGCCGGGAATCATCACCTTGCCCTGGCGAATCACCGTCTCGATGATCCGCGGATCGGTCATCGGCGACACGACGAACTGCGACCCGGCGCGGATCGCGTCAGCCGCGGTGGCGGCGTCGATGACCGTGCCGACGCCGATGATCGCTTTATCCCCAAACTTGTCGGCCAGCATCTCGATCCCGTGGATCGCCTTGGGCGTGGACATCGTCACTTCAATGCTGAGCACGCCGCCGGCAACCAGCGCCTCGGTGAGCGGAATCAGCACATCCGCCGACGGTGCTCGAATCACCGCCACCACGCCGCTGTCGGACATTCTTGCCAGAACCTGTTCTTTGCTCGCCATGAGACGGAGTGTAAGCGAAGCCGGACGTGCCGTTAAGCGCGTCGCGGCGGATGAACTGTGCCGGAGGTGGCGTACAGGTTGGACGCAAGGGGCGTATCCGGTTACTTTTTCGAAACTATGGCGATGGACCGCACCGAACACCGTATCGAAGCGCTCGAGCAGCGTACACACTTGTCCGTGTCGTCGTCGAATTTGCCCCTTTCCTTCGACGGGCCAGGCTTTGACAGTGCGCAGAAAATCGTCCCGACCGCCGATGGCTTTGTCGTCGCGGGGCTCTTTTCAGGACGCGTTGATTTTGATCCTTCTGCCGGTCGCCGTCGTCTGACGGCGCGCGGCGATACCGATATCTATGTCGCCAGCTTTGACGGCACCGGCAATTTCCAATGGGTGACGCAATTCGGTGGCGATCATACCGACAAGGCGATGCAGGAATTCAAGCGTCGCGACGTGCTGACCAATCCGCGGCGTCTCGGTTCATTCATCGGCCGCGTTGGCGAGCAGCCACGCGAGGCCGGCGAATACATCACCGATCTGAAAGTGGACATCCAGGGAAATATCGTACTCGGCGGCGCATTCAAAAAGACGATCCAGATCGGCAACCGCACGCTGACCGCCGATGAAACGATCGATGAGGATTTTTACGACGGCATGGTCGTGAAGCTCACCGCAAACGGCGCGCTCGCGTGGGTCTACAATTTCGGCGGGCCGTTTGATGATGTCGCGATGTCGGTCGGCTTCGACGGCGCCGCCAATGTTGTGGTCGGCGGTTACTTCACGCGCCAGGCGGATTTTGATCCCGGCCGGCGTGTGCTGCAGCTGACCACATTGGGTCGCGACGCGGGATTCGTGGCGCGACTTTCGGCGCTGGGGAAAATGTCGTGGGTCTACCAGTTCGGCGGCGAGAGCGGCGATCGCCTGATCCGCAACGCCGTCAATGACGTGGCCGTCACCGCTCGCGGGGAGGTCTACTTCGGCGGCACTTTCGGCGACACCGTCGACTTTGACGCATCCAAAGGCGTGCGCGAAATCAAAAGTGAAGGACAGAACGATGCCGTGCTCGGCAAACTGAATCGCAAGGGCGCGCTCAGCTGGGTGGTCTCCACCGGCGGCGATCAGGCCGACGGCAACAGCGCAGTCGCGCTTGATCCCTCCGGCAATGTTTACACCGCCGGCTATTTCACCGACGAAGCCGATGTCGATCCGCGGCCGGGCGTCAATAAAATCTTGAAAGCGTCGACCGAAGAAGGCGATTCCAAGTCGGACTTCAACGACATTCTCGTCAGCAAGTTCACCACCGACGGTGCGCCGCTATGGCAGTCGCAGATGGGCGGCGGACTGATCGAACTGATCGCCGATCTTGAGGTGGCCGCCAATGGCACGATCTATACGACCGGATCATTCTTCGGCAAAGCCGATTTCTCACCCGGGCCGGGCACTGCGTTTCTTACCAGCACCGCGACCAACGACGGCTCGATTAAAGACAGCAACACAAACTTCGGCCGTGACGAAAGCTACGATTGGTTCGTCGTCTCCCTCAGCCCGCGCGGCAAGTTCGTCGCCGGTGCTAAGTTCGGCGGGGCGGACGATGATTTCGCTTCCGGCCTCGGGCTGGTTGATAATCAGGTTCTTCTTGCCGGCCGCCAGGTGAACGCGGTCGGTGAGCGCGATGACCGGGACGAACAATCGCTCGTGCGCCTGCTGGGCGCCAATCTTGCTTAATACAGCTCGTTTGATGCAGTTAGTCTGTTTTTTTGGAGGTATGAAAAATGGCGGATCAAAATGCGGAATTCCCGACAATCATCGGCCCGGACGCTTCTTTTAAAGGCGAAATGAGTTTCGAGAAAGGCCTGCGCCTGCACGGCAAATTCGAAGGTCGAATCCACACGCCGGGGCGCTTGCACATCGCCAAAGAGGCCAAGATGCAGGCGGACGTGGAAGCGGGCGCGATCGTCATCGAAGGGGACGTGCGCGGCAATCTCAACGCATCGGACCGCATCGAGCTGAAAAATAACGCCCGCTATGAAGGCGACCTCCAGGCCGGCAAGCTGGTGGTGGATGAAGGCGCAACCCTGATCGGCCATGTGCAAGTAGGCCCCGACGCCCAAAAGCGCAGCGGCCCAAGCCCCGTCAGCGCCAACCGCCCGGTCCCAGCGGCCGCCGCGCCGCAGAATCAGCCGAACCAGCCGAAATAGAATCGAAGAGAATGGGCCGCAGATAAACGCAGATGAACGCAGATAAGAAACAAGTTTGATTTCTTGTCAGACTTCTAACCACGAAGCGGAAAGGAACTAATTTCATTTCTTTTCCTCGTGTCCTTCGTGCCCTTCGTGGTTAAAGACATTTTGTTCAGCATTCTTGTATTGATCCGCGTTCATCTGCGTTTATCTGCGGCCTATTCTTTATTCGTGTGAATTCGTGCAGATTCGTGGATAAATTCCCGACTTAAGAATCATGGCGACGGCCGCGCCACAACCTCCTGCGGATGATCGGATGACGATCGTCTGCCTCTACTGCAACAAGCCGCAGGAGGTGAGTCGTCGCGCGGTACAGTTGACGTGTAAGCATTGTTACAAGTCGCTGAAGGTCGAAGACATTCTGATCAAGCAGTACGAGGCCCGGCGGAGTATCGAGACGTGCGGAATGGTCGTCGTCGAAAAGCGCGGCCATGTGGTTGCCGACCGAATTCTCTGCGGCGGGCTGATCGTGCGCGGCAAAGTCAAAGGCGCCGTCACCAGCCGCGGCAGCGTCCTGGTCGGCCCTGAGGCGGACCTGATCGGCGACGTCACCGCGCCAGCGCTGGCCGTGGGCGCGGGAGCGGTGCTCAACGGGAACTACCAGATCGTCCCCACCCAACCGGAATAAGTTGCGTCGTGCCGCACGGCTTCATAGTTGTGTGGTTATCCTGTCGAACTTCGCCGGTTCGGTGACCAAAGCTTTGGCAAGAAATCATCAAACATCTCGAGAGCCCGCTCCATGAACGGCACAACCGATTTGGCGATCCGGTTGAAATCCTCGGGTGCTTTTGCGTCTCCATACCGAAAGCAATCTGCGGTGAAAGGACCCGATCGCGGCTGAACCCGCGTTCGCATCGTCGAGGGCAAATCCCACGTGATCAATTTCTCGGGCGGAACGTTTCGACTGGACGGCGTGGGAAACCAATCGGGCGGACACTGGCCGATCTCGATGGAAAAGCTGTCGTCATCCTTGTTGAAATAGAGCATCAGCAAATCAAAGCGATCCTGCCTAACACCAGCGCGAGTGCATAGGCGGCGAGAGGGCGCATGGCGGCTCATTTTAGTTCGAGACTTCCGCTTGGACGCCGGAGGGGCCGACAGGTTCCACTGGCCTGCGGAATCATTTCTTCGGCTTCGCCGCACTGAAGGGGTCGGCCAGTCGCGCCTCGATGAAGGCGGAGATCGGTTCGTGGCCCGGCTCTTTCGGGTGGAAGCCGAACACGCAGACCGCGTCGGTTCCGGTGTACGCGCGTTTATCCTGATCTCTGCCGTAGCTGAAGATGACCATGTTCTGCCCCTGCCTCCAGCCCTCATCCCCAGCCGTTTCCGGCCCGACGTTCTTCACCCCGATGTAGAGCACCTGCGTGTCCTTCGGGTCGCTGTCCACGAAGTAAAAAAACGGCGAAGGGAACTTGTTGCCAAACTCCGGCTCCAGGAAGCCGAGTTCCCCGGCCTTGCACTGGCGGGGCTTTCCGTCCTTCAGGACGTAGTAGTCCTTCTCCACCTCCGCTTCCTGCTCGCCGCCGATCGGCCCCTCGAAAAGGAACGCGTACTTGCCCGTAGCCTTGAGGATCTTGATCGCGGCGTGGGTTGGAAAGAAGTGGTATTCCAGCTCATACTTCTCGTTCGCCGACCGCATGATCAAGTGGTCGCCTTCGAGCTTGTCCACGAAGGGGACGTCCTTGCCTTCCGCGTCAACCCACCGCGTGCTGGTCCCGCTCTTGCGCTGCGGATGATCGAAATCGCCTTCCCCGAAATTAGGCCAGCCGCGGTATTCATGCCGTCCGCCGGTGCGGGGAGATTTGTTGTACCCCTTGTCCCGGTCGTTCCCGATCCAGTCGTTCCCTGCGAGATCGAACGCGCTGCTGAAGCCGGATTTCCCCTCCGTCTCGCCGTTCTCGAAGTACCACGTACCGCCCGCGGTGGCGATTTTCCAGCACATGTTGTCGAAGTGCTTCACCTTGGTCACCACGACTTTGTCCGGATGCGGGGAATACGGCGCCCCAGCCACCGGCTCCTCCACCTCGGCGGCGATCGATGGAACCGCTCGCGACAGGAAGAGCGCGAGGCAGAGAACGCCACATGCACCAATTCTGGTCGTAGTCATATTCGTGCCTGCCGTGGTCAATGTATTTCCGCCAACTTGATAACTTGTGATAGCCGCCGACGTGTAACAATACATCACGCCGCAGGTCCTCGCCGCGATGCGGCGTCCGCGGGATTACTCATTTGGATCGCGCGTAGTCAACCATCCCTTGAAAATCCACCACGACCGCCGGCTCGTCGCCGACCGTCCAGGCATCATGTCCGGCGGGCAAGAAAGACACGTCTCCCGGCCTGCACTCCAGTTCCGTGCCGTCATCCATCCGCACCATCAACACACCCGAAGCATGGTACTGGAAGTGCGGCACCTCGCAGCTTTTGGTCTTGACCAGCGGCTGCACGGAGGTCGCCCATCGCCAGCCAGGTTCAAAGATCGCCCGGGCGATCATCGCGCCACCGATCTTGACCAACTCCAATCGCCCCTTGGGAAATTCCCGCACTTCATCGGGGTGACTGAACCGCTTCATTTCGGCATTTGGCATATAGCCTCCTTTGGGATCCTCGTAGGAAAAGGAAATATTCGCGACAACGCAATGCGTCGGGCACGGCGTAGTGATGGTAAAAAAATACTCCGCGGAATTCCACGGTCAAGAAAGTGCATTTACGTCGACAGGATAGATTCGCGCGCGAGGTCGGGAAATAAAATTGCTGGAGCGTATCGCGGTGACGAGTCCGTTGGACCGATTATTCGGATCGTGTTTGATTATTGCCCTAGCAACTGGAGTGCGTCACTCCGTAATGTCTCGCACGGCGAAGCGGGATGGCAACAGTGCGGCGGATCGCGTATAGTTTTATATCTCGACCGTCGCTGCGAATGACGGCCGGGCCGATGCAAGGGTCGGCCGTGAACCTGGTCAGGTCCGAGAGGAAGCAGCCATAAACGGTCCCGGTTCTGTGCCGTCGTCTCCCGGCCGTCTTTCGCGGCGACGCGTTTTTTTCGGGGGAAAGTTAAAAAATGTCGAATGTCGAGTGTTAGGTGTCGAATTAACGTATCCGACTCGACATTTGGCATTCGACATTCGACACTATCCACCACCATGAAAGTTCTGGTCGTTGCCAATCTCCTGAAGCCCAAGGTCAAGCCTGCGGTCGAGCGGATCGTTCCGTGGCTGCGGGAGCGCGTGGATCTGGTTGGGATCGAGGCGGACCAGAATATCGATCTTTCAACAGTTGATGTGGATCTTATCGTCGTGCTCGGCGGCGACGGCACGCTGCTCTCGACCGCCCGGCGGCTTAACGGCCGACAGGTGCCGGTGATGGGGTTTAATTTTGGCCGGCTCGGTTTTCTCGCGTCCTTCTCCCCCGAGCAACTCCCGGACGCGATCACCGAGGCGTTGGCGGGCAAGCTTCCGATATCGCCGCGTCTGATGATGGAAGCGTCGGTGGTCGCGGGGAACGAAAAGCTGGACGTGCTGGACCGCGACGAAGTGCGGCGAAAGCGCCAATATGGCGATGTCGGTTTGAACGACGCGGTGATCACCGCGGGCGCGCCGTTCCGCATGATCGAGCTGCAGGTTGCGACAGATCGCGACGAAGGATTTCGCTATTTCGGCGACGGCATGATTGTCTGCACCGCCAGCGGCTCGACGGCGTATAACATTTCCGCCGGCGGGCCCATCCTCAGCGCGGAGGTGGAGGCGATGTGTCTCACGCCGCTGTGCCCGCATAGCCTGAGCTTTCGGCCTATCGTGATCGGCAGCAGCCATGTGGTTGTGCTGACGGCGCAGCGGGTTAATCGCGGCTCGGCGCTTGTAATGGACGGCCAGGCATCCTGTGCACTTGTGCGCGGTGATCGGGTGATCATTCGCCGTGCGACGCATGACCTCATCCTCCTTGACAACCCGCGCGCAGGCGAATGGCAGGCACTAGGGGAAAAGCTGAATTGGGCGAGCGTCCCAAATTACAATTGGAAGTAGCTGAAATCCGGCAATTCGCTGCGATTTTCTGAAACTTGCTAATTGATCCGGCGTCAAACGTCTGCCGGCTCCTTATTGCCCATTTTGTCGATTTCGCTAAAGTGGCCACGCTTGACCACAACGCGGGTCATGCACCTTTACCGGGGAAAGATGGACGTATGTTCGACGAGTTTCACAAGATTATCGAAGGCATCAAGGCTCTCCCCGAAGCCGACAAAGCCACGGCGCAGACCGCGTTTGTCACCTGGTGCATCGCCAAGATCGTCTACTACATCGTGGTAGGTCTGGTCACCTGGGCGCTGGGACGCCGAATCGTGCAGGCCAGCTTTGCGGCGCTGCGCGAGGCCCGCCGAGTGCCCTGATCATGGATTTTTTCTGGAAAAACTTCGGCCTGCTCGAAGGGATGCTCTCAATCGAGATCATCATCCTGATTACCGCCGCATTTTTTTATCAGGTTGCGAAACTGATTGCGCGGTCCGATCGGCACGATCCGCTGGTGCGTTTCTACCGCGTCTTCTGGCGGCAGCTTTTCACCGGCGTAACCCCGATTCGCGACATGGACCTGGCGATCGCCGAAAGCTACGCGCGCGAGGCCGGCTACGCCGCGCCCGGCGACATCGGGGACGACCAGCTTTCGCAACTCGATGCCCCTGATTTCGGCGATTTTGAAGGCGCTGATGCGTCGGCCAAAACGACGGCGCCGTCTGCTAAACCCATCGGACGTGCCGGTCCGGAGGATGACGACAAGATTCGTCCGGTGCGCGATACCGAATCCCGTGAAGCCAAATTCCTCCGCGAGCAGAAGGAACGGCCAACCCCCGCAACCCCGCCAGCACGG